>JBEKGC010000333.1:0-14372 GCA_050013055.1 Streptosporangiaceae bacterium | reverse complement strand
GGTTCGAGCAACGCGCGGCACACATCGGTGATGTCGACGATTCCGACCAGGCCTTCGTCGCCGACGACCGGCAGGTGCCGGAAATGGCCGCTCGTCATGACCTGGGCCGCGTCACGGACGCTCGTCGTGGTCTTGATGACGGTCGGGCGTGAGGTCATCAGGGCATGGATCCGGGTACTGTTCACGTCCTTTCCGTCGGCAACCGCGTGGGCAATGTCCGCCTCGGTGATGATGCCTGTCGGCTGGCCGGACCGGGCGTCCAGCACCATGAGGGCGGTCGTGCCCGCGCGCTTCATCAGATAGGCGGCCGCAGCGATGTGGTCGGCTTGTTCCACCGTCGTCAGCGGTGGCCGCATGATGTCTGCGGCGATGGCCGGGGCGGCCGCGCTGGTCTGCTCGGACATCTCCTTCTACCTCCACCTTTCTACCCGTGCCTTCGCCGGGATCCGAGGTCGGGCGCCAGTCTAAGGATATGGAGGGTTCGCCGTCGATCTGTATCACGAGCCGCCACGCGAGCGCCCGGCCACGAACCACACGACGATGACGACAGCCAGCGCGATCAGCCCGATGATGAGGAACGCCTTGAGCGTTGTCAAGAGCCCGCCCGCGGCTGTGACCGCGAGCCAGATGGCGAGGGTTACGCCGAGAATTGTCCCGATGATCCGGCCCATGTACCCAGTATGCACCCCGGTGCTCCTGGCCGGCGGCGGTCACGCCGACCGCGCTTGTAGCACAATAAGTGCTACCTGACGAGTTACTATTGACGTACATTCGGCTCCATATCCCGAGGAGTGCCACGATGTCACGATATCTAGCCCCCCGCCGAGTAACTCCCGAGACTCCCGCGACCATCCCCGCGCGCCTCCGCAGGGCCGCCGCATGACGACCACCATGCAGTACCGCCAGGCCATGGTGGACAACTGCTCCTGGGCCGTCAGCGATAAGGCGCACTGGAACTACGCCGAGGTCCGGCCGATCCCCAGGCTTCCGGCTCGCACCAGCAGCACCATCACCACCGACTGCTCCGGTTTTGTCACCATGATGGCCGAGTGGAGCGGGATACCCGACCCCAACGGCCTGAATTACGATGGCAGCGGCTACACGGGCAGCCTGCTCTCGCATCTGCCGCATATCCCGTTCAACGAGACCTGGCGCGGGGACCTCTGTGTATTCGGCGGGGGAACGGGAACCCACGTCGTGGTCCTCGCCATCGGCGGCGTGAGGGAAGCTGACCCCATGGTCTATTCCCACGGCTTCCAGGGCGGGCCTATTACACTGCGGCTCAGTCAGGAGAAGCGGTACCATTCCGGCGAGCCGACCACGTTCCTGCGAATCATTCCGAACGGCTGAACCTCTCACGGCCCGGACCTCTTTGGCGCACCTCTTCGGCTTCCGCTAGGGTCGGATTCGGTCAGAGGGGAGTGCCCATGCCTTTCCGGGTGGTCGTCATCGGGGCCGGCTTCGGCGGGATCGGCATGGCGATCGCGCTCAAGCGGGCGGGCATCGAGGATTTCCTCGTGGTGGACCGGGCTGATGACCTCGGCGGGACCTGGCGCGATAACAGTTACCCGGGCCTGGCCTGCGACATACCGTCGCACTTGTACTCGTTCTCGTTCCGGCCCTGGCGCTGGAGCCGGCGTTTCCCGCCGCGCGAGGAGATCCTGGCTTACCTGCACGCGCTCGTCGCCGAGCGCAGCCTTGGCCCGCACCTGCGTTTCGGCTGCGGCGTCGCGGCGGCCGAGTTCGACGAACACCGCGCGGTCTGGAACCTCACCCTGGACGACGGCGGCACGCTGCAGGCAACGACAGTCGTCTGCGCCCTCGGCCAGCTCGGCCGTCCCGCCCTTCCCGATATCCCCGGCCGGGACTCCTTCGCCGGCCCCTCGTGGCATTCCGCCCGCTGGAACCACGAGGCCGGCCTGGCGGGCCGGCGGGTGGCTGTCGTCGGCACCGGGGCCAGCGTTATCCAGTTCCTGCCCGAGATCGCCAAGGTGGCCGGCCACGTCGACGTCTACCAGCGCAGCGCCCCGTACGTGCTGCCCAAGGCCGACCGGCCGTACCACGACGCCGAGCAGACGCTGTATGACCGGCTGCCCGTGGTCCGCAAGGCCGACCGGCTCCGTATTTTCCTCTACGGCGAGCTGCTCACCAGCGGCCTGGTCCTGTCGCCCAAGCTGCTGGCCGCGCCGATGCAGCTCTGGCGCCGCCAGCTCCGCGCGCAGATCGCCGATCCTGAGCTGCGCGCCAGGTGCGTCCCTGACTACGTGATGGGCTGCAAGCGGATCGCGTTCTCCAACGACTGGTACCCGGCTCTGGCGCGGCCGGACGTGGAGCTCGTCACGGACCGGATCGAGCGGATCGTCCCGGACGGGGTGGTAACCGCCGACGGCACGACCCGCGTCGCGGACGTGATCATCTACGGCACCGGGTTCAAGGCAACGGAGTTCCTCGCGCCGATGCTGGTGTCAGGCCTCGGCGGCGGCCGGCTGCAGCAGGCCTGGCAGGACGGGCCGCAGTCCTACCTCGGCATCACTGTTTCCGGGTTCCCGAACTTCTTCATGCTCTACGGGCCGAACACCAACCTCGGCGGGAATTCGATCATCTACATGCTCGAAGGCCAGATCGGCTATGCTCTCGGCGCGATCCAGGCGCTCCAGGCCGAGCGCCTGGCCTGGCTTGACGTGCGCCCCGACGTGCAGGACGCGTTCAACTCCTGGGTGCAATCGGCCAGCCGGACATCGGTGTGGGAGACCGGCTGTCACAACTGGTACACGACGGCCTCTGGCCGCAATACCAACAACTGGCCCGACCACACGTTCATGTACCGGTACCAGGTCCGGCGCTTTGACCTGGCCGCGTACCGGGTCATGCCGCAACGGCCGGCCCTGGCCGGCACCGTCCCTGTGACCCCAGTGATCCCGGTGACCCCGACGGCCCCGGAGAGCGCGGCATGACCGGCCGCCGCGCGCGCCGGGGGCTGCGCGTGCCGCCCGCGGCCGGGCGTCTCGCGATGCGGCAGCTCGTCAGGCGCTGTCTGGACCCGGCTTTGCCCTGGCCGGTGCAGCGAACGCGGCTGGACAAGCTCACCAGGATCGCCCTGCTCCCGCGGCGCACCACGGTCACCGAGCAGACGATAGCCGGGCTGCGCGCCGACGTGGTGTCCTCCCGAGCGCCGGGTTCGCAGCTGACGGTGATCCACTTCCACGGCGGCGGCTATTGCCTGGGCTCGGCGCGCATGGCCCGGTCCTGGGCGGCGCACCTGAGCGCCCGGACCGGCGGCCGGGTGGTCCTGCCCGAGTACCGCCTGGCCCCTGAGCATCCCTATCCGGCCGCACTCGAGGACGCCCGCGCGGTCATGACGGCCCTGTCCGGCTCGGGCCCGGTGGTGGTGTCGGGCGACTCGGCAGGCGGCGGACTCGCCCTGGCCCTGCTCCTGTCGATGCGCGACGAGGGCCAGGAGCCCCCGGCCGGGGCCATCCTGCTGTCGCCGTGGCTCGATCTCGGCCGCGACCGCCGGGCCGTCCCTGACCTGGTGCGCCGCGACGTCCTGCTCAGCCCGGACTGGCTCGACGCCTGCGCCCGCGCCTACGCCGACCCATCCACCTGGGCCGGCCCCCTGGTCTCCCCGTTGCGCGCCACGCACTCCGGGCTGCCGCCGCTGCTGATCCAGGCCGGGACCGAGGAACTGCTCGCGCCAGATGCCGAACTGCTGGCCGCCAGCGCTTCGGCCGCCGGGGCCGACGTGACCTACACCAGGTGGCCGCGCATGTGGCACGACTTCGCGCTACAGGCCGGTTTGCTCGCCGCTGCCGACAGCGCGCTGGCCCAGGCATCCTGGTTCGTCCGCAAGGTAACCGCCCGCCGGTGACGCTCTCGCGGTTGGGCTTATCGATGGGTCGCAACCGGGCGGAACCTGACGGCCGGCACCGGAGCCTGTTGCGGGCTGAGGGTCTCACGAAGCCCGGGCTGGCTCCACGGAGCGGAAGACGATAGTGGCCCGCAGGTAAGCGCCTGGTAATTCCCTGGCCGGTCATTGTCATAGGTGCATGCGGTATGTCAGGCACATCGTGGTGCCTGGCTGGTCTTGTCTGGAGGCAGCTGTGACCGTGACGCAGATTATGGATGGTGAAGCCCTGGCCCTGCGCTGGCGGGGAACGGCCGATGCGGATAACCCGGCCGGACCGCTGTACGCCGCGGGTGAATTCGCCGAGGCCGACATCGTGGCCGGGCCAGATCTGCCCACGCACCATGGCTGCAGCGACTGCACGGCCTCACGCGGTGTTGACTGCTGCTGATACCTGCTTGTGACCCAGGCGACTGGCGCAGCGTTCGCCGGTTCGGTCGCCTGCCTGACCGAGCCGGCCCTGACCGGGCTGTCGGATCAGCTCGCCCGTGTGCCAGGGCTGGGCCCGGCGGAGCGCGCGGTCATTCTGGAGAGCACGCGGGCGACATTGTGCGATGCCCTGCTGCGGAAAGTCAACCGGGTTCTGGTCCTGGAACTGAATATCGCGCGGGTCACAGGTAAGCTCACCGCTGATGATCCGGCGGCTCGCTGGTCCCAGTTCCTGCGGATGTCGGAGGGGCTGCCTTTCTGGGAGTCGCTTTCCGGTCAGTACCCGACGATGCTGGACCAGCTCCGGGCGGTTATCGCCGGGCGGTGCGCGGCGGCCGCGGCCGTGGGTCAGCGGCTCGGCGCGGACCGGCCGCAGCTGGTAGGCCTGCTGGGCGGCGAGCCGGGTGAGCTGACCGGGATCGCGATGGGCGCGGGCGACAGCCATCGCGGCGGCCAGACGGTGTCGGTGCTTGAGCTGACCGGCGGCTCGGTCGTGTACAAGCCCCGTTCTGTGCACGTGGACGAGGTGCTCAGCGAGTTCCTGGCCGTCGTGCTCGGCGATGTTGGCGACACCTCGCGCATCCGGGTGCCCCGGGTGGTGGCGCGGCGGAGTACGGGTGGGCGGAGCATGTGGCTCACCGGTATTGCGCTGGGCCGCAGGAGCTGTCTCAGTTCTACCGCGGCATCGGTCACTGGCTGGGAGTCATGCGGTTGCTTGGCGGCAGTGACCTGCATGCGGAGAACGTGATCGCCTGCGGGCCTGTGCCGGTGGTGGTGGATTGCGAGACACTGTTCACCCCGCCGTGGCCCGCGCCGCCATCTGGTTCCGGGCTCGCCTCCGATCGCGCCGGTGAACTGGTGCGCGCGACGGTGCTGCGGACGGGCATGCTGCCCAGCCGCGGTGTCTCGCTGGGCTGGCACGGCGTGGATATCTCAGCGGCGGGCTCGCTGCGAGCCGAGCAGCCACTCACCGACATCCCGGTCATCGTCGATGCGGGCACCGACCGCGCCAGGATCGGATACCAGCCCGCGCAGCTGGTGACCGAGGCTTGTCATCCCAGCCCGGAGCCGGTCCTGGCCAGTTACTGGGATCAGGTCCTGGCCGGCTTCGATGAGATCACCAGCTGGCTGCGAGACCGCGACCGCCGGGGTGACCTGGCCCCCTTGCTGGCCCGGTTTGCTGACTGCCCGGTCCGGATGGTGCTGCGCTCCACCGAAGCCTACGCGGAGATCGCCCGGATGCTCTGGCATCCGGTGTCCCTGCACGAGCCCGCCTCGGCCAGGGACCGGGCGGCGGAGCTGCTGACGAAGATGGCCGAGCACGTTCCCGGCGCCCCCGATGATCCGCAGGTCATCGCGGGCGAGGTCGCGGATCTGCTAGCGGGAGACATCCCGTTCTTTGCGGCGACCCCTCGCCATGGGCTGCCGGGCCGTCCCGCGTACCCGCCAGGGACGCCAGCCGATGACCTGACGGCCCGGGCGCTTGACCAGTGGCGGCACGCCGACTTCGCGCTGGATCGCCAGGTTATCCAGGCCGCGCTGGTCAGCGCGTACCTCAACGACGGCTGGCTGCCCGCCAGCGCACGGATGCCCAGCGGGCCATCGCGGTCCGGCTCGCTGGACCAGCGGCGGCGCGACCTGGCCGCGGCATTGCTCCGCCGTGTCCGCGATACCGCGATCAGGGCGGAGGACGGCACCGTGACCTGGATCGCTCCGGCGCTGCTCCTGACCGGATGGGCGGTGCGGTCGCTCACCCTGGATCTTTACGGCGGCCTGCCCGGACTGGCTATCCTGCTGGCCGCCTACCAGCGCGAGCACGCGGCCGGGCGGGCGGACGAGGTCAGCGGGCTCGATGAGCTGCTGAGCGCGTTCTTGCGCACCATGCGCAGTACCGAAGACGCGCTGGAGCGTGACCGTCGCGCTCGCCCCGGCCAGCGCCCGCTGCCGGCCGGCGGGTACATCGGGCTCGGCTCCCAGATCTGGTCCTGGCTGACCCTGCACAGCTGGCAGGCGTCAGGGCCAGACGGCCTCGACCGGGCCCGGGTGCTCGCCGCTACGCTGCCCGCCACCAGCAGTGACTCACTTGAGCTGATGACCGGCCTGGCCGGTGCCATCGTGCCGCTGCTGCAGCTGGCCGCGGTGACCGGCGAGGAGCAATGGCTGGCTCAAGCCGTTGACCTTGGCCAGCGGCTTTGCGCTGCAGCCCGCTGGCAGGACGCCACCGCCTGCTGGCCTAGCCGCCGCTGGCCCGTCGGCCTGGGCGGACTGGCCCATGGCGCAAGCGGCATAGGCTGGGCCCTGGCCCGGCTGGCGCTCGCCACCGGCGATGCGGTGTTCACTCGCACCGCACGGGCCGCATTCGCCTATGAGCAGGCTCAGTTCTACCCCGGCCGCGGCTGGCGCGACCTGCGCGAACCTGACGAGGATATCTACCCGGCCGCCTGGTGCCACGGTGCCGTCGGCATCGGTATCAGCGCCGCCGACCTCAGGGCGCGAGGCTGGGCGGATGCCGGCGATCTCGTCGGCCGGGCCGCCGCTATCACCGACCGGGACGGCCTGGGCTGGAGTCATACCCTGTGCCACGGCGACCTGGGCAGCTGGGAGTTGCTCGCCGCCGCCATCGCCGCCAGCTGTGCCCCCGCCGGATGGCAGCGGGTGGATCTGGACGCCCAGATGATCACCAGCCTCGAGCGGAACGGGCCCCGCACCGGCAGCCTGGCGCGGAATGCCTACTCGCCAGGATTGATGGCCGGCCAGGGCGGCCTCGCCTACCAGCTGCTGCGCATGAACGGACAGGGACGCTTGCCTTCCCTGCTCACTTTGGGCGACCCTGCTCCGGTTGACGGTGCAGCGCTGACGCCACGTGGTGACGGTGACTCCCACGAAAAGCACTCGCGCTTTCCGGACAAGACCTAATGCCGCGGCACGAGGTATTGTCCGCCCCGCTTCCTGCCGCCGCCGGCCCCGGGCCTGGCCACGATGATGATCCGTTGCTGTTGCGGGGGCTCGCTGGTCAGGGTCCGTCGCGGTCGTGCTGGGGGCGCGGTGGCGGCTGGGGGTGGTGATGCGAGGTGCATGCCGTGCCTGGTCCAGCCTGAGTGTAGTGCGGGCCGGGCCGCCGGTTTCGCGTGGAACATCGGGCTCTTGCGGAGGATTCGGGTAGTCAATAGAGTACCAAAGTCTCCAGGTAAGCCGAATATTCCACGATCTTTTTCGACAATTGTGACGGATGGGTTGCGGGTGCCGGGGAGCGACGGGAGTGGCGGCGGGGGCAGCGGCCGGGGGGCGGCGCTTCGGGCCTTCAGGGCGTGACCGCCGCCTCGGTCGTGAGCCGTCCCGCGGGCGGTTGTTTCACCGTCTAATGCCACCAAAAGACGGGAATCCCGGGAATGACGGCCGAAAGCCAGTTTCCCATACGTCGGCCTGGCTGGCTCGTGTCGTGCTGCATTATCTCTTAGACCCCACTTTGCCGCGTTCCGGTTAGATCCCGCGAGATCGTTTTGCCTGTGCGCTGGAAAATGGATTAGTTTGAGTGAGGCTCCGAACGGATACCATGGCCATGCGCGCCATAAATCGTCGCAGCTGAACGTCGCCAGTGTCGTTGATAGGGTTATTGTGCCTGGAGAATCCAATGCGCCCGATTCGTCTTTTCCTTGTGTTCGTGCTTATCGCGTCATTCATGTGCGGATTCGCGTCTACCTTCGGCGCCCCGAGCGCGAGTGCGCAGTCATACCAGGACTGGCCGATGTTCCTGCAGAATCCCGCGCGCACCGCGGCGACGGTTGACCCCAAGCTGAGCGTGGCCAGCGCGGCCACGCTGAAGCTGAAGTTCGCCACCGCGACCGGCGGGCCGATCGCCACATCCGCCAGCATTGTCGGGACAACCGCCTACGTGGGCTCGTGGGACGGCTATGAGTACGCGATCAATACCCAGACCGGCGCCGTGATCTGGAAGCAGTTCCTCGGCACCACCACGGATCCCAGCTGCAATCCGGTCAAGATTGGCATCACGTCGGCGGCGGCGGTGGTGAACGGTGTGCTCTACGTGGGCGGCGGCGGTGCCAACTGGTACGCCCTCGACCCCGCGACAGGAAACATCCTGTGGAGCGTGTTCACCGGGGACAACAGCCAGCAGGGCGCGCACTACAACTGGTCAAGCCCCCTCATCGTCGGCAACTACGCCTACATCGGGGTGGCCAGCAACTGCGACAACCCGCTCGTCCAGGGCCAGCTCCTGCAGGTCGCCATCTCCGGCGCTCAGCAGGGGCAGGTCATCAACACCTACAGCTTCGTGCCCAACGGCGAGGTCGGCGGCGGCGTATGGACCACGCCCACGTATGACGCGGCCACCAACACGATCTTCGTGTCCACTGGCACGCTCAACGACCACACCCAGACTCAGTCGCAGGCCATCGTCGCGCTCAACGCGACCACGCTGCAGTACCAGAGCTCCTGGCAGTTGCCGTTCGCGGCCGCCGTGAACGATTCCGACTGGGGCACGACCCCGACCCTGACCACCGACGCCTCGGGGGATCAGCTGCTCTCGGTGGCCAACAAGAATGGCATCTTGTACACCCTGAACCGGAACGACCTGGCCGCCGGCCCCGTCTGGCAGAGGCAGATCGCCATCGGCGGGGACTGCCCGACCTGCGGCGACGGGTCGATCGCCTCGGGTATCTTCGCGAACGGCACCCTGTACTACGCCGGCGGGAGCAACGTTCAGGGCGGCAGTGACGCCGAAGGCGGCGGCCCTGGGTCGCACGGCTCCGGCGGGTCGATCAGCGCGCTCGCCCCGGGCACCGGGGCGGTGCAGTGGACGCGCCAGACCGAAGGGCCGATCGTCGGCTCGCCCGCGTACGTCAACGGGATGATCGGCCTGGTCGAGGGATCGACGTTCGAAGTGCTTAACGCCGCCAACGGCCAGCTGCTGTACTCCTACCTGCTGCCCGGCCCGGCGTACGGCGGGGTGTCGGTGGCCCGCAGCCAGTTCTACGTGGGTGACTCCAGCGACGACCTGTACGCCTTCGGGCTGCCGGGCTCGACCACCACACCGCCGCCCGACCCGAACTGCCCGTCCGGGTTCACCTGCCAGGACATCCGCAACCCCGGTGTCGCGGGGTCAGAAAGCACGTCGGGCGGGGTGCTGACCGTGACGGCCTCGGGAGCCGCCATCCACGGGACGTCTGACCAGTTCCGGTTCATCTCCGAGCCGGTCACCGGCAACTTCCAGTCCAGCGTCCAGGTGCTGTCGCAGTCGACGCAGAACACGCAGCCGCAGGCGGGCCTCATGGCCAGGCAGAGCACCGACCCCACGTCGCCGTTCTACGCGGTCCTCTCCTACCCCAACGACCTCACTGAGGGCGGCCCGCTGGCCGACTTGGTCATCTGGTTCCGGGCCGCGTTCGGCGGCACCGCCATCGAACTCACCAAGGAGTACCCGGCGACCAAGCCGATCTACCTGATGATCCAGCGCCAGGGGAACCAGTTCAGCACGGGTATTTCCACCGACGGGGTCAACTACCAGCTCATCCCCGGCACCACCGCCGACCTCGACATGCCCGCCACCACGCTCAACGGGCTCGCGGTGGACTCCGGGGCGAGCGGGAACACGGGGACCGCGTCGTTCGCCAACCTGGCCATCGGCCAGCCGGTGTCCACGACGATGACGCCGCAGCCGCCCGCCGACCCGTGCCCGGCGTCCTGGACCTGCGCCGACATCGGCAACCCGAACCCGCCGGGAGACACCATCGCCAGCCCCACGGCCGGCAGCTACACGCTGGACGGCACGGGAACCGGCATCACCCTCGGCTCGTCGGACTCGTTCCACTACGCCTACCAGCAGGTGTCAGGGAATGAGACGCTGAGCGCCCAGGTCGTCACGCAGACCGGGTCGCCGCCGACCGCGCAGGAGGGGATCATGATGCGGGCCAATGCCAGCCCCACGTCCCCGTACTACGCCGTCCTGCTCAACCCGGGCGGGTCGGCGACCATCCAGTGGCGCAGCTATGACGGGGTGCCCAACCGGGTCGGCACGCTGGCACTGCCATCGGTCACGTCGCCGGCCTACGTGGAGATCGTCCGCTGGCAGAACACGGCCATGAACATGACCTTGTTCTCCGCCCTCACGTCCGCCGACGGGGTGAACTGGGCACCGGTGCTCGGTTCCACCCAGGCGATCGACATGGGGACCCAGTACCTGGCGGGCCTGGCCGCGACGGCCAACTCGCCCCGGGTCGCGCCCCCGGTCGTCTACAACGCCGTCACGCTGGCCACGGCGAGCAGCCAGCCGCCCGGGATCTGCCAGGTGGGCTTCACCTGTCAGGACGTCGGGACCGACCTGCAGCCGGGCAACCAGGTGTACACAGCCCCGGACCAGGGCGGCGGCGTGTCCGGCGTGTGGACGATCCAGGGCAGCGGATCGGACATGTGGGGGGTGTACGACAGCTTCCGGTTCATCTCTGAGAGCTTCCCGCAGGATCCGGTGAACTCCGTCAACGGCGACGGGACGGTCAGCGCCCGGGTGGTATCCCAGGCCCGCCCGGGCGGCCCCTGGATGAAGACGGGCGTCATGATCCGGTCAAGCGCGAGCGACCCGCAGGCTCCCTACTACGGGGTCTTCGTCACCCCGTCGAACGGGCTCGCGGTGCAGTGGCGGTCGGCCGAGGCCGGGACGACAGCGCAGGTTGCCGACTCCTCCGTCACCGCCACGCCTGTCTACGTGCTCGCCTCCCGGTACACCGACGTCGTGACCGGGATCGTCTACTACTCGGCCTACGTCTCCTCCGACGGGGTGAACTGGACGTACGTCCCAGGCTCGACCGTGGCGCTCAACCTGCCCGGGCCGCTGGTCGCCGGCATCGCGACGGACTCCTATAACTCGGCCCGGACCTCGACGGCGACGGTGGACAACCTGGCTTCCCTGCCCGGCTCCCAGCCGCCGCCAGGCATCTGCCCGGACACCTGGACCTGCACCGACATCGGCGGGGCCACCCCCGCCGGGCAGGACGATCTCACCACCTCAGGCACCTGGAACGAGGTCGGCGGCGGCGGCGACATCTGGGGAACGGCTGACTCGTTCCACTTCGTGGCCCAGACGCTATCGGCCGACGGCACCATGAGCGTGCACATAACCGCGCAGACGGCGACCGACCCGTGGGCGAAGGCGGGTCCGATGCTCCGGCAGAGCACCGACCCCGGATCGCCGTACTACGCGGTGTTCGTCACCCCGTCCAACGGGATCGCGGTCCAGTGGCGCTCCGCCCAGGGCGGCTCGACCTCCCAGTTGGCGGTGGCCGGAACGGTGCCCGCCTACCTCATGGTCGGCCGGTACACCACGACCGGGAGCAATCCGCAGAGCTACTACACGGCCTACACATCGCCGGACGGGAACACCTGGACCGCGATCCCCGGCTCGACGCAGGTGCTCAGCATGACCGGGTCACTGCTGGCCGGCTTCGCGATAACGTCGCACAACGTGAACGTCGGCTCGGCGGTCACGCTGGACACCGTCACCCTCACGGCGGGCGAGTTCCAGCCTCCAGGCCTGTGCCCGGCCGGGTGGAACTGCGCCGACATCGGGCAGGTGGTCCCGGCGCCGGGCGGGCAGAACCTGTCCGGCAGCACCTGGGCGGTAACCGGTGGCGGCGCCGACATCTGGGGAACCTCCGACTCGTTCCACTATGTGTGGCAGACGATGGCGGGGGACGGCACGGTCAGCGCCCAGGTGACCTCGCAGACCGCGTCCGACCCGTGGGCGAAGGCCGGGGTGATGATCCGGGCCTCGTCTGACCCGGGTGACGCGTACTACGCCGTGTTCGTGACGCCAGGTAACGGGATCGTCGTCCAGTCGCGGGACGCCGAGGGAGACACTTCCGTCCAGGAGGCGACGACGGGGGCGCCGCAACTGCCCATCTACCTGCAGATCACCCGGAGCGGGACGACATTCACCGCCGCGACCTCCACCGACGGGATCAACTGGACGCCGATAGCAGGCTCAACGGCAACGCTGCCGAACCTCGCCGGTGCGGTCTTGGAGGGCCTCGCCGTCAGCTCGCACAGCACGGGCGCGCTGTCCACCGCGGTCGTCACCTCGGTGGTCACCTCTTGACCCCGCGGGCGGGGTCAAGAGGTGAAGGTGCCGACGGTGGTCACGCTGGCCGCGACGATGTCCGTGCCATCGGAGGCGGCGGGAAGGACGAAGGTGGCATGGCCGGCGGAGTTGGTGGGCACGCTGGCCTTCAGTCCGGTGTCGGGCCCGCTGGTGACGGTGAAGTGCACGACCGCGTTGGGCAGGGCCGCGCCCCCGCCATCCAGCAGGGTCACGGTCTCGGTGACTGGCTGGCCGGCGGTCACCGTGACATCACCGGGGGCGATGGTCAGCGTCGCGTCGTTGCCGCCGGACGCGCCGATGGGCCGCCACTGGATGGACTCGTTCTCCTTCGGAGAGCACGAGCCACGGTCGATGCCTCCCGTGTCGAGCACGTGCGTGCTGTCGGCCAGGGTGGTGGCGATCCCGTTCACGGTGATCGTCACAGTGGGGGCGACGGTAAGGGGGGTGCAGTTGTCATTCGGGTAGCCGCTGGTGTCGAAATTGTCGTACCCAGGGTTGTCCGCCGGCGGGTTCGCGGTGAGGATCACGCTCTTGCCTGGCTGAACCGTGAAACCCCCCCACAGGTTGCTGAACACCTTGCCGCCGGGGACTGACGAGTGGTCGTCGACGGAGACGCTCGACACGGTGACGGGCGTGGTCCCCGGGTTGTCCAGGCGGATCGCCCCGCCGTCGTAGCAGGCGGCGAGCGTGCCGCAGGCTGACTGGCCAGGCACGGTCCCGCCGAGGAACGTGGTGTTAGGCGCACCCGCCCACGGGACAGGGAAGGCCGCCGGGTCCGGGTTGTTGATCTCCTTGTCCTCGGCGTATCCGACGTACACGGCCAGGCCGCCGACGACAGGACCCGAGGTGGCGGGGGCTACGGAGACGTTGTCGAAGGCCGCCGTGGAGACCTCGCCGACGTTGTGGCCGGTGTCGAACAGGCCGATGTCCACCGGGCCGGTCATCGACACGGCCTGCACACCGATCCGCGTCCAGGTCGCTCCGTCAGCGGACTCGTAGGACGTGAAGGTGCTCCCCGTCCTGACGAGCTTGAGCCATTTGTCGGGGGCCGTGTACCCGGCCACCGTGGGCCCGGTCGCCGAGGCCGAGGCGGAGTCCTGCATCAAGGCGCCGTAGCCGGCCACCGGCAGGGCGGGCGGCCCTGGCGCCAGGCAGCCGTTGGCATCGCAGCCGGTCCCGGCGACGTCCGGGGTGGCGGACGGCACGTCGGGCGTGACGAAAGCGTCCGCGAAGGGCGCCCCGCTCGCGGTCGACGGCCGGATCATCAGGCCCGCCTTGGCCCACGGCGAGGAGTTCGTCTGGAACCTGACCCGGGCGACGATCGATCCGTCGCCGGCGAGGGTCTGGTAGACGTAGTGGGACTGGTCGTTCGCGCCCCACTCGTCGGCACCCGCCCCGTCCAGGTAAAAGCTCCGCGACCCGGCCGCGTAGTCAGCGGTCCCGGCGGTGATCGGCGCGCCGATGTCAGCAGCGGCCCATCCCGGCGGCATAGCGTGTGTCACCTGGTCGAATTCGGGGGTGAACGTGCCCGGCGTGGCCCCCGAGGTGAACGTGTCGGTCAGCGCGCTGCCGTCGCCCCAGCCGGAGAACCGGTACCTGGTGCCGTTGATAACCTGCGCCAGGCCCAGACCGGTCAGGATGTGCCTCACGCCCACCACGTCGCTGGACGTGTAGCTGGACCGGTGCCACGCGCCGTCCACGAAGTAGCCCGCGCCGGCGACTGGATCTGTCACTGTCCAGCTCGTCAGGTTCGGGCGCAGGGTCTTGGTGACGACCGTCCGCAGGCCCTGCGAGTCCGTGACGGTGAGGGTGATCTGGTAGTAGCTGCCAGGCACCTGAGAAGGGTCGGTGGGGATCGTGAAGGTGCCCGAGGTGATGCCGGCCTGCGGGCCGTCGAACGGATAAGGGATTTCCGCGTAGTAAGACGGC
>JBEKGC010000332.1:0-7960 GCA_050013055.1 Streptosporangiaceae bacterium | reverse complement strand
CCGCCGGGCCGCCTCGGCGAAGGCCTCCTCGCACCACGGCCACCAGTCCACCGGGTTGCCGGCGTGCTGCAGCAGGTAGGGACTCGTCGAGTTACTCAGCCGGTTCACGGTTATTACGCTACTGGGCTGGCCCGGGGGGACGACCCCCCGGAACCCCCCGGTGCGCTTCGCGCGGCGCTGTGGTGCTCGCCGTAGTATCGCGCGGCCGGAGGGGCCTGGCGGCCCCTCGCGGGCCGCGGGATCGCGGCTTACGCCGCGCGGGCCGCCGTACGCGTACGGGTGAGGAGGCGACGGGCTTGGGCGTAGGCGCGGCTGAGGAGGAAGAACAGGGCGCCTAGGAGGGGCCAGTTGGACTGGTAGGAGACGGCGATGCCGGTCCAGACCGTGACCAGGGCGATGACGACGGACAGGACCATGGCCAGGACGGGGCGGGCGGTCAGCGACCTGGCGGCGGCGGCGGGGCCGATCATCAGGCTGAACATCAGCAGGGCGCCCACCACGGGCACGGTCATGGCCGTGGCCAGGGCCATCACGAGCAGGAACGCCAGGTCCATCCGGCGGGGCGAGACGCCACGGGCCTCGGCGACCTCCGGCATGGCGCTGGACAGCAGCAGCGGCCGGAACATGACGATGATGGCCACGATGGACACGCCGCCGAGGACCACGATGGGCGCCACCTCGCCCGCGCTGACGCCGAACACCTCACCGAACAGCAGCGAGTACGCTTCCTGCGCGTACTCGGTGCTCCAGCTGACGAACAGCGCGCCGATCGCCAGCATCATCACGAACGTCAGCGCGGTGGCCACGTCGTGCCGCGAACGGCGGCTCAGCCCGGCGATGCCGAGCGCGCCCGCCACCGAGAACACCGCCAGCCCGGCGAACGCGTTGAGCCCGAGCAGGCTGGCCCCGGCCGCGCCGGCGAAGGCGCCGTTGGGTATCGCGTGAGCCGCGAACGTCGACCCGCGCAGCACCGCGAAGAAGCCCGTCACCCCGGCGATCACCGCGACCGCCGTCGCCGCGGTCCAGGTGTTCAGCATCAGGCCGGAGAACATACCTGCTCCGGATGCGGGGCCTGGGCCGGCCCCGCGGGGTCCTCGCGCCGCGGGCGCAGATAGCTGACCAGGTAGCAGACGACGATCAGGGTCACCACGAAGAAGCTAACCGGCCAGCCCCGCCCGGCGGGCGGCCAGTAGAAGCTGTCGTAGGCGAGCAGGACACCGATCCAGGTGGCCGCCACGCCGATGGCCGCCGCCGTCAGCACCGCCCGGACCGGGCCCCTCGCCACCCGCAGCGCGGTCGCGGCCGGCCCGATCAGCAACGCGGTGCTCAGCACCGCGCCGATGATCACCGCGGAGAGCGCCACCGACACGGCCAGCGCCATCAGGTACGCCGCGCCGACGGCGCGGACCGGCACGCCGCGGGCCGCCGCGATGTCCGGGCTTAGCGAGCTCAGCAGCAGCACCCGGGCCAGCACCACCACGGTGCCCAGCGCGAGCAGCGCCGAGAAGATCAGGGCCGGGATGGTGGCCGAGGTCAGCACGAACATCGAGCCGAACAAGATCGTGAACGACGCCCCGGTAGTGGAGCTGTACTCGGTCCCCAGGTACAGGAAGAGCGCGGCCAGGCCGAGGGCGGCACCGAGCACCACGCCGGTGGTCACGTCCCGGCCCCGGCGGCGCTGGATCCCGATCATCTCCATGAACGCGGCCGCGCCCGCGCCGAAGGCGAGGTAGCCCCAGAACTGGTTGACGCCGATCAGGAAGGCGCCGGACCCGCCGGTGGTGGCGATGTCGGCCAGCGAATGGCCGGCGAAGGACTGCCCGCGGGTCACCGTGAACACGCCCACCACGGCCGACGTCACCGCGATGACGGTCCCGACGGCCAGCGCGACGTGGACCGGCCCGCTGCCGAAGAAGCCCGGCTCGAAGACGTACCTGATCAGGTGGCCCACACCGGTTACCACACGACCGTGGCGTCGTGCGCGGCGGTCTCGGCCCCGTCGGCCCCGTCGGCCCCCTCCGGGGCGGCCACGACCAGGACCCGGCCGTGCACCCGGATCACGTCGACGTGCTGGCCGTACAGGCGGGACAGGACCTCGGACTGGACAACCTCGTCCGTGCGGCCGACCGCCACCCGCCCGGAGGCCACGTAGACGATCGTGTCCATCACCGGCATCAGCGGGTTCATGTCATGAGCCGACAGCAGCACCGCGATTCGCTCCGCCCGGGCCAGCCGGGCCAGCACCGAGACGATCCCCTGCTCGCTGGAGATGTCCAGGTTGGCCAGCGGCTCGTCGAGCAGCAGCAGCCGGGGCCGGCTGATCAGGGCGTGCGCGATCATGACCCGCTGCTGCTCGCCGCCGGAAAGCTCACCCACCCGCGCGTCGGCGTAGCGCTGCGCGCCGACCGCGGTCAGCATGTCGCTGACGAGCTCGCGGCGGGCGCGGGACGGAAACCGCAGGCCGAACTTGTGCCCGTCAAGTCCGAGCGACACCACGTCCTTGACCCGCAGCGGCATGTCCGGCTCGATGGCCAGCTTCTGCGGCACGTAGCCGATCGAGGCGTCACGGGGCGGCCGGGGCGCGCCGTCGAGGAGCACCGCGCCCTGGGTGACCGGCTGCAAGCCGAGGATGACCCTGAGCAAGGTGGTCTTGCCCGCGCCGTTCGGCCCGATAAGGCCGGCGAATTCACCGGGCCTGATGGTGAGCGAGACGTCCCGGAGAATCTCCCGGCCGCCGAGCCGGACACCGACCTCGTCCAGCCGGAGCAGGCCGGCGGTCACGGCGGCTCGCTCGCCGGCGGTCACAGGTGCTCGCTCGAGGTCTGGTCGGCCACGGCCTGGCGCAGGTCCCGCACCTCGGCCAGCATCCACGACTGGTAGTCATACCCCGGCACCGGCATCGTCTCGTAGACGCCGACCACCGGGATGCCGTTGGCCCGCGCGAGCGTGATGAACGATTCGGTCAGCGAGTCCGTCACCTGCTGATTGTAGACAAACACCTTGACCTTGTGCTGGCTGAACAGGGCCCGCTGCACGGCGACGTCCTGCGGCGACGGGTCGACGCCGTTCATGATGTCGGCCTGGAAGGCCCAGGGCGTCAGGTTGACGGCGCCGGCCGCCTGCAGCAGGTAGTCCGCCACCGGTTCCGTGGTCGCGACGGGGGTATCCGGGTACTTCGCCTTGAACATCGCGAGCGCGTTCGTCCAGCCTTTCAGCGAGGCGACGAAGGCGCTCGCGTGGGCCCGGAAGTACGCGGCATGCGCGGGCTGGAGCGCGCCGAGGTCAGCCGCGATCGCCTTGGCCACGGCCGGCATCGTGCCCGGCTGGTACCACAGGTGCGGGTTGGGCGTGCTGTCCGGCAGGCCGAGCAGCTTCTGCACCACGATGAGCTTGCGGCCTGAACTCGGCACCGCGTTCTCGATCGTGTTCATGAACCCGTCGTAGTTGACGCCGTTCTGCACCACCAGCTGGGCCGAGCTCACCAGCCGGGCCACCGACGCACTGGCCTCGAACGTGTGCGGGTCGGTGTTCGGGTTGTTCATGATCGCGTCGACCTGGACGTACCGGCCGCCGACCTGGCTGATGACGTCCGCGTACTCGTTCTCGGCCCCCACCGCGACGATCTTCCCGGCCGGGTTCGACGGGCCGAACGCCAAGGCCGGCGAGCAGCCGGCCACCAGCGTCGCCACCAGCGTCGCCAGCAGGGGGGCGCCTAGCGGCAGGACGAAGGCCAGCGACCTGAAACGGCTCCGCATGGCCGGCGCTCCTCGGGGTAATGGCCTGGGGGTCATGGCTTAACCGTAATGATAACGATTCCCAGTTTCGTCTGCAACTCGGGCCCCGCACGTTAGCCGTAACGCCGTTGACGTTGTACGGTGCGATTGTGACCACGCCGGAGCCGGACGAGCAGGTGCGGGTCCGGGCCCCGGAACCCTCGGGGTCGCCGGGATCCCGGGTTCCGGTCCGTGGCACCCGGACGCGCGGGACCAAGCAGGCGCAAGCGCTGGCCGCCGCGCTGCAGAGCCTGCCCGGCTTCTGCAGCGCCCAGGAGATCCACGCCCAGCTGCGCCGTAAGGGCGAGCACGTCGGCCTCACCACCGTCTACCGGCACTTGCAGGCGCTCAGCGAGCAGGGCAGCATCGACACCATCCGCGATGCCAACGGCGAGATCCTCTACCGGCAATGCGAGACCAGCGACCACCATCACCACCTGACCTGCCGCAACTGCGGGTGCAGCGTGGAGGTGGAGGGCCGGGCGGTCGAGCAGTGGGCCGAGCGGGTCGCCACCGAAGCCGGCTTCACCGACGTGGGCCACACGGTCGAACTCTTCGGCCTGTGCCCCGACTGCGCCAGGCGCCCCTCGCTTTCATGATTGGGGCGGGCGGGCCCGGGGTTAGGGGGCGGGCGGGGTTTGCAGGGCGGCTTTGCGGTCGGAGGCGAACATGTGCACGTACTCCTGGCCGGACAGCTCCTGGATGGCGGTCATCACCTGCTCAGTGATCAGCTGCCTGGCCTTGCCCGGGGGGCCTGCGGTGAGCTCCGCGGGGAACTTCAGCGGCGTGCCGATCCTGATCTCGACCCGGCCGGGACGCGGCACCACGTGGCCGGGGGGTAGCACTTTCCTGGTGCCGATCATCGCGACCGGCAGGACGGGCAGGCCGGAGCGAAGAGCCAGCCAGCCGACGCCGGGACGGCCCCGGTACAACCGCCCGTCGGGGGACCTGGTGCCCTCCGGGTAGATGCCGAACAGCTTCCCTTCCCGCAGCAGGTCCAGCGCCGCCTCCAGGGTGTCCTGAGCCGCCCGCGGGCCCTCCCGGTCCATCCGCAGCTGGTTGGTGGCCTTCAGGTACGCCGCCCACAGCCGGGCCGCAGGCCCGGACGCGGTGAAGTACTCGGCCTTGGCCGAGAACGTCACCGGCCGGCTGAGCATCAGCGGCAGGAAGACAGAATCGACCACCGACAGGTGGTTAGCCGCCAGGATCGCGCCGCCGGACGCGGGCACGTGCTCGGCCCCTGTCACCTTCGGCCGCCAGAGCGTATGCAGGACCGGGCCGGCCACAAGACGCGAGAGCTGGTATTGCACAGGTCACTTTCTGCTTACGCGGACGGGGCCCGAGAACCAGCGGTCCTCGGACCGGGGGATCCGGCCGCGGTCGTTCCACGATAGCCTGCGCCGGCCTCGCCGTAGGCGACCGCGGCGAGGATCGCGATGCCGAGCGGCAGCACCATCGGCAGCGCCGCGGCCGGCACGATGACACCGGAGTCGTCGGCGAACCAGCCGAGCACCGGCATCAGCCACAGCACGCCCATGATGGGGCCGAGCAGCGGCTCGGCCGCGTAGGCCAGCGGCACCGTCTTCAGCCCGAACGCCGACGGCCGCCACAGCATCAGCCCGGACAGCACGACCACGGCAGGACTCAGCGGGCTGAGCGCGTTGACATGCAGCGAGCCGATGTTCGAGCTGATCTTCCGCAGCAGCAGGCCGCCGGAATCGCCGTGCAGCGAGCTGCCGGCGAACGACCCGATGTCGGACTTGCCCGTGACCGGCGTGAAGTAGCTGATCAGCGCGAAGACGGCAAACAGGACCAGCCCGCTGACCGCCACCAGCAGCACGTACCGCCAGTTCAGCCGGATTCCGGCGACGATCATGGCCAGCAGCACGAAGCACGGCACCATCGCGATCGTGCCGCCGACCTTGCCGCCGAACCCCGGCCAGCCCGACGCGAACACCGCGAACACCGCGACCACGGCGACCACAAGCACCGCCGGGCGCCGGGACGACGGGTACCGCCGCAGCGCCAGCAGGGCCAGCCAGGCCGCGGCCAGCAGCGCGGTGATGCCGTAGATGCCGAGCGCCTCGTTGCCGATGCCGTAGAACCGGCCCGCCTCGAGCACGGACAGGCCGAACGGCGTCTCCATCTGCAGCCGGGACCCTGTCATCACGTCCAGGCCAAGCACCACCAGCGTGAGCAGGCCGATCGCGCCGAACGGCCCGAGCGGATGCCGCCGCCACGGACCGGCCAGCGCGGCCGCGCCGATGACCGCGGCCCAGGCCACCGCGATCCCGTACAGCCACGCCGCCGGATGGGCGAACAGCCACCACGGCACCAGGTTGGCCAGGAAGGTGCCGACGGGCATCGCGGTGGCGAACACCGCCGCCACCCGCCACCACCGGGCCCGGCGCCGCCGCCGGTCCGGCGCCGCGCCCAAGCACGCCAGCCCGATCGCCGCCATCACCAGCGTGTCGGCCAGCGCGTAAGCCCAGAAGAACGCGCTGTGGGTGGACCGCCACACCTGTTCGGCGGTGTCCCGGCCGGCCAGCGACCTGACCGCGGGCGCCAGTGCGCCGCGGCCGCCGCGGGTGATCGGCGCGCCGACCAGACCGGACGGCAGGTGGCCCAGCCAGCCGAGCACGGTCGGGGTCAGGTCGGTGAGCACCACCAGGCCCGGCTGCCTGGTCGAGCTGGCATCCAGCAGGCCAGCGCGGTAGCCGGGGCCGTCGACCAGGGCCAGCTGCAGGTGCGGCGGCTTGCCCGTCGCGCCGGGCGCGGTGACCAGCAGGGTGGTGCCGCCCGGCAGCTCGGCCACGATCCGGGCGAGCTGGGTGTCCATGGCGGCAAGAGCCACGGTCCGTTGGGAAGATCCGAGAACGCCCAGGTCCACGACGGTCAGCGGGCAGCGGGCCAGCACCGCCGCGGACAGTCCGGCGGCGGCGGGCAGGTAGGAGCCCACGTGCCCGGAACTGTCGGCCAGGGCCAGCGCGGCCCCCGGGCCGACGGCGGTGGAGCAGCCGGGGGTCTCGCGGGACAGCAGGCCCCAGCTGGGGGTGTTGTGAAACTGGTTGTTGTAGGACTCCAGCGCGGGCAGGCCCGGGACCTGGGCGCCGGTCCCGGCGGCGACCACGGCCGGGAACGAGCCGCAGGCGGCGTCGGTGTGCTCGGACTGGGCCCTGGCGCCCGCGTTCAGGGTGAGCCACCCGTCGGCCGGGCAGGTCAGCGGCAGGACCGCGTAGTCGACCAGCGAACCCACCGACCCCTGGCCGGCCAGCCGCCACAGCGTGGGCGTGGCCGCCGCGGACACCTCACTCCAGCGCAGCCCGGAGATGCCCACCACCACCACGTGGCGCGCCGGGGCGGCCGCGGTCGCGGCCCGGGCCGGAGCTGCGGCCGCCGCGCCCCCGGCGACCGCCAGGACCGCGAGCAGACAGCCGAGCAGCGCTGACCACCGCGCGGCGGGCCTGGTTCTCACCGCACCACCGTATCCGGGCTCAACCTTTTCCTCAGAACGAACCGTGGTGCACCTCGATATGCCCGCTCTCGCCCGCAGTGACCTCACCGACCAGCGCGGCGGGCAGGCCCTGCGCGCGCAGCTCCGCGGTCAGCGCGGCCGCGCCGGCCCGCGGTACGGCCAGCAGCAGGCCGCCGGAGGTCTGCGCGTCGTGCAGCAGTACGGCCAGCTCGGCGGGTACGGCCGCGTCGATGACCACCGCGGACCGCATCCGCTCGGTGTTGGCCCTGGTCCCGCCGGAGACGAAGCCGGCCACGGCCAGCTCGGCGGCGCCCGGCAGCAGCGGGACCGCGGCCGCCCAGACCTGGGCCGCCACGCCGCTGGCGGCCAGCATCCGGTGCAGGTGACCGAGCAGGCCGAAGCCGGTCACGTCGGTGGCCGCCCGCACGCCCGCGGCCCGCGCGGCCTGGCTGGCACCCGCGTTGAGCAGGGTCATCGACGCCACGGCGGCAGCGACCTGCGCGGCGGTGGCCCCGTCGCGCTTGAGCGCGGTGGCGACCACGCCGGTGCCGAGGGCCTTGGTCACGATGAGCTGGTCGCCGGGCCTGGCCCGGTCGATGGTCATCAGCGCGGCCGGGTCGGCCAGGCCCACCACGGCCAGGCCGTACTTGGGCACCGGGTCATCGATCGTGTGCCCGCCCGCGAGGAAGCAGCCGGCCTGCGCCGCGACCTC
>JBEKGC010000331.1:0-9972 GCA_050013055.1 Streptosporangiaceae bacterium | reverse complement strand
GTCACCGCGTCCAGCCGGAACAACTCGGCGTCCACCACCAGCGCCAGGCCCAGATCATCCCGGGCCTCGCCCTCTTTCAGCCGCGTCCACTGCTGCATCAGCTCGACCAGGTACAGGCGGTGGGCCTGAATCACCTCATGCGCGTCGGTACCGGGCACCCGCGCGGCCACCAGCACCTTCATCACCAGCTCGTCGCGGGGCGGGGAGGTCAGATCCGGCGTCGTGCGCAGCCACGTGGCCAGCGCATCGGTACCGCGGGGGGTGATCCGGAACCGTTTCTGCGGTCCGTCTTGGCCGGTATCGTCGGATTCAGCCAGCCCGTCACGTTCCAGCCGGCCCAGGGTCTTGTACACCTGGCCCACGTTCAGCGGCCACACCTCACCGGTTCCTGCCTCGAATTCCTCCCGCAGCTGCAGCCCGTACTTGGGTCCTTCGGCCAGCAGCGCGAGCAGGAAGTGCGGCACGCTCATGACATAACTATTCCGAGCATCATGTCCGGCATAATACTCGGCATACATGACGCGAGCAAGGTGCGCCGACGGGCTGACGTCAGCACCGGGACATGAGCCGGGCCCCGTCCCGAATGCTCAGGACAGGGCCCGGGAAGATACTGGGATCGCCCGCGCGGAACGACCCCAGTATCCGGCGCCTTAGGGGATTGTCACCGACGAAGGCGGTGAGGCGATTCCGTTGGCCACCACGACCAGCGTGCTCCGGCCCGCCGGCGTGCCCGCCGGGAGGGTGAACCTGGTCGAGGACCAGGTACCCGGCTTGACAGATACCGAGGTCCAGTCGCTGGTCCGGGCGTAGGTCACCACGCCGGTTGCAGTGTTGGTGATCCGGACCAGGGGGAAGTTGGTGCTGTCCTGGACGTCATCACCGTAGACCGATCCCTGGTCAAGCCCGGCGAGCTGCCTGCCGGACAGGAAGTAGGTCCGCCCCGGGGCCAGCGAGGTGGAACTCAGGGACGAGATCGAAGGCTGCCATGACGGGTTCGGCGTCCCGCCGGCCGTGTAGACCTCCATCTGGCTGCTGCCGTCGTTGTACAGGACCTGCCCGTTCGGCAGCGTCAGCATCCGCGTGTTGTACGAGGTGTCGTTCGCGGCGTTGGGCGCGTCCGGGATCTGGGTCAGCGTGCCCGAGCCCGCGTTGTAGACGAAGAAGTGAGTCGGCGTGTTGTACACGCACGCACTCGCGTCGAACAGCACGTTTCCGTCCGGCAGGGTCGACGCCGGACCGTCGGTGGCGTCGTACTCCTCGTTGCCGATGGCAGGAATCTCCGGCCCCGCGGTCCAGGTGCCGGCGGTCCCGGCCTGGTAGGTATAAAGCGCGGTTTGCGTCGCCACGTTCGTGGTGCACGCGGTGGGCGGCTCCTGCGTGCTCGAGCCTGCCCCGACGACAAACGTGTTGCCGCCTGGCATCTCGGCCTGCGGGCCGATCTCGACGACAGGGAACGGATCGACAGGATTGCCGTTCGCGGCCGTATTCCCCGCGAACGACCAGGACTTCGTGCTGGGGTTGAAGAGCTGGGTCGCAGCCGGGATCCAGGTATCGACGGTCAGCAGCTGGCCGCTCGGCTCCAGGGTCCAGCCCTCTTCGTCGTTGGGGTCGTTCTTGCCCGTCCCCGGGATCACCGTCCACTTCAGGGTCCTCGCGTTGAGCAGCGCATCGTCAACCGTGAGATCCGGATTCGTGACGCAGGTCTGGCACGGGTGCTGGAGCATGAAGGTGCCGTCGGCCAGCACCTCGCTCGCGGCGTCTCCGATGTTCGTCCAGCCCGGTGGCGGTGCGACCGACCTCCAGGCGTTGGTCACCGGGTCGTAGATTTCGCCCTGGTCCGACCACACCGCGTTTTCGCCGATGTATTCGCCGCCCTCGACGATCATGCGCCCGTCGGGCAGGATCGCCGACGCGAAGTACAGGGGCGAGTACGCCGCGGGCATCGATGCGATCTGGCTCCACGTCCCGTCGACATAGCTGCCAGTCGAGTCCGGCGTGAGCTTGTACCACGCGTTCGTGCCGCCCGTGGTGTTGTTGTCCGGCTCATCGTGGACGAGCACCGTCCCGTCGCTCTCCAGCAGCATTGTGCCGGGCGTCCCGAACGGCGGCGGGTTCTTCAGCGGCGTCCAGGGTGACGCCGTGTCCGCGGCGCCGCGGAACGGCGCCAGCCCCGACGCCTTCGGACGCCCGATCGGCGGACGCGGAACAACTGATACCGGAGTCTGCGCGGACGCCTGAGCGGTGACGGCCGTGCCGAGCCCGTGCGCGGACGCCGGCGTCGTGGCCATCACCAGTCCTGCTAGCGCGGCCACGCACGAACCTGCGCCGGCGAATACGACAGATCGACGTCTTGGTGTCATCAAGATCCTCCTACGCTGGTCGTCTCCCCTTCGACGCCCGTACGCTATCAGGGCGCTTCGACGTTTGTCTGCGTTGGTCAGCGATCAAAATTGTTGGTTCCGGCGGGAACCGCACCGGGCCGGACGGCACCTGATCCGTCTGGCGCCGTTCTTGCGCCCGGCTGTGCCCCGTACTGCCTCACTGGCCCATCCCGCCTCACCAGGAGCATCATTCGATCACCAGCGCGATGAAAGTGAACTTTCGTGCGGAAGATTCGGCTTTCGTGGTGAAAAAGGTACCCTATCGGGTACCAAATCTTCCGTAAGAGCCGAATCATCCGCGACTTTCCCGGGTCTGTCGCACCAGGGAACGCTGGCGTACCGCAAACCACACCAGCACCAGCGGGGACGAGTACCCAGCACCAGCCCAGCCGCACCGGCATCCTGCATCGTCTCGCCACGGCCGTGCTATTTTCCGGTCGCGGCCTTGAACTTGACGAGCAGCTCAGCGGGGACCCGGCCGCGGTCCTTGACGTCGATTCCCTGGGTTTTGGCCCACTCACGCACCGCGGTCGGGTTCAGCCCGCCAGCCGGCGCGCTGCGTCCGCTGCGGGCTGGCCGCCGGGCACCGCTGCCTACTCGGCGGGAAGCGCTCAGGTAGGAGGCGAGTACATCGCGCAACTCCTGCGCGTGCGCGGTGCTCAGGTCGATTTCGTAGTCGGTGCCATCCAGTCCAAAGCGGACGGTACCGTCGGCCTCGCTGCCATCGAGGTCATCGATGAAGAGAGTCTGCACCTTCTGGGCCATAGCTGCTCCGTTTCGTCTCGCTGATTTGATACATCAGCCTAGGCAATCCGAGCCTTGTATTCGGGAAGCCACACCGGTGTGTCCCGCCATTCGAGGCCCAGCATAAGCAGGATACGGTAAAGGTATTGCTGCGGTGACGAGGGCGCGTGGCGCAGACCCGGGCGGACGGCCGTTCGCCTCGCGGCCCATGCAGGCGCCGGTGATGCCCCGACCGCGGCCCGGCCCGGCCGACGGGGCCGGGGACGATCGGCAGCCGTTCAGGAATTAATGATGAGGAAACCTAGGCCGTTCTCCTCGATCGTGCCTTCCGTGCAGGTCGCGGTGGATGCGCCTTCCCCGGTGACGTTGTTGCCGTTGGCCAGTATCCACTCATTGAGCGCGCGACAGCGGAGCTGCATGTACCAGTTCTGGGAACCCGGCCTGCCGGTACAGGTCAGCGACAGGCTCACCGTGCTGTTGTAGCTAAAATTGCAGTCGCTCGGCACGTTACCGCCAAGAATCGTCTCGGTACCCGGCGAGCCGATCGTGATAGGGCGGCTCGCACCGGTTATTTTCACGGTGAATGCCCGGCTCCCGCCGTACTCACCGTGATTCACCACCGGCACGTCGAGAAGACCACCGTTGGTCCCCGACGGGATGGTGACAGAACCGGTCGCGGCCACGTTGAAGTCCACGCCGTCGACGGCCGTGCCGTTGATGACCTGATAGTAGATAGTCAGCGGGCTGGACTGTGAGGCGCTGGCCAGGAAGAAAACGGGGAGAGGCTCGGTGGAGACGACATTGCACTGGCTGGCGCTCGCGCAGGTCCGCAGGAACTGCCAATCCGATTCGCTCTGCACCGAGACGGTCACGTTGCCGCTCGCGTGAGCGGGGAGTCCGAACATCATGCCGAGCCCGAGCAAGCCGACGCTTGCTCCGCCGAGAACTATCCGGCGGAATACGCGCATGCAAAACCCCTTTCTCCGTGTTACCAGCTACCTGCGGAACTTCCGCTTAGATATCAGCTCACGCGTAAGCGGCACAGGCCGACCATAACTCCCCTATGCGCCGCCGGCAAGGGCTATGTTGTTGCCTCGGAACGGAACCGGCGGGTTTCGTTCGGCGGTAATTTTATGCTTCCGGTAAAATACGCATAGCTCCTTTGCAGCCCCGCGGGAAACATCCAGAACTCCATTCACAGAACGGTTCGGGTCAGGAGCTGCGTGGAGTGGCGGCCGGCCGGTAGGCGCGCAGCGGGGTGGCCGCCTTGAGCAGCATCTCCTCATACTCCCCCTGGGGGGAGGAATCGAGCACGATCGCGCCTCCGGCGCCGATGGTCAGCGTGCCGTCCTGCCGGACGGCCGTCCTGATCACGATGCTCAGGTCGGCGCCCCCGGACAGGCCGAAAAAGCCGAGCGCGCCCGAGTAGACGCCGCGCGCCTCGGTTTCCAGCCGGTCGATGATCTCCATCGTGCGGAGCTTCGGCGCGCCGGTCATCGAGCCGCCGGGGAAACAGCGCTGCACGCATTCCACCGCGCCGACCGATGGCTTGAGCTGCCCGCTCACGGTGGAGACCAGCTGGTGGACGGTGGCGTAAGACTCCACCGCCAGGTAGCGGTCCACCGCGACGGTGCCGATCTGGCACAGCCGCCCGAGGTCGTTGCGGAGCAGGTCCACGATCATCAGGTTTTCCGCGCGGGCCTTGGGGTCGGCGGCCAGCTCCGCGGCGAGGCGGGCGTCCTGGGCCGGATCGGGATGACGCGGGCAGGTGCCCTTGACCGGTTTGCTCTCCACCCGCCGGTCGCGGTCGATCCGCAGGAAACGCTCGGGCGACGAGCTGAACACGGCGAGGCCCGCCGCGCGCAGCAGCGCCGCGTACGGGGCCGGGTTGGCCCGGCGCAGCCGGAGGTAGAAGGCCAGGTCATCGTCCTCGAACGGCAGGTGCAGGCGGGTGGTCAGGCAGATCTCGTAGCTTTCGCCCAGGACTAGCTGGCGCTGGCATTCCCGCACGTCGGCCTGGTAGCCGTCCTGGTCGCGGACCAGCCGTTCGGCGGGGAACGAAGGCGCGTGGCCGTTCCCGCAGACGCGGTTGTGCCCGGGGCCGGAGGCGGCCAGGGCCGCCAGGCGCAGGGCGGTCGCCTCGACCCACCCGCGGGCCGCGGCGTGCGACTGGTCGCTGCCGTCGTGGCAGGCGAGCAGGTACGCGACCCCGTTTTCGTGGTCCACCGCGATCATGCGGTCGGCGAAAATCCACAGGGCGTCGGGGGTCCGCGCGCGGTGGGCGGCGGCGGCACCGCAGTCGGCCTTCATCTCGTAGCCGAAGTAGCCCACGTAGCCCGCGGTGAACTCGAACGGAAGACCCGGGTCGGCCGGCAGCCTGAGCTCGCTCAGCCGGCCATCGAGGACATCGAAGGCGCTGCCCTCCGCCAGGCGCACGCCGCTGGCGTCCCGGATCTGGACGCCGGGATCGCCGACGCGGTACGTGAGCGTCTCGCTGAGCGGGCCCGACCCGTCACCCAGGAAGGAGAACCGCGACAGGCCGGGCTGGACCAGGCTGCTGTCCAGCCAGAAGCAGGTCAGCGAGGAGGCGAAAAGTTCCGCGAACATCGTTTCCGTGCTCACCGGGCTCGGTATGGCCTCGGTGATCAGCCGCAGGCCGGCCTGCGGCTGGCGCCCTGGGCGCGGCTGGCGCCCTGGGCGCGGCTTGCCGTTCGGCTGGGCGGACGACGGGCGGGCGGTCCGCGGCGCCTCGACCACGCTGCGGCGGCGCGGGCGACGGGTCCGCTGGGTGAGGCCGGCGAAGTTGGCCAGGAGCTGGAGGCCGTAGTGGGTCGCGATGGACTCGGGATGGAACTGAACGCCCCAGCGCGGCAGCTCGCGGTGCCGCAAGGCCATGATCAGGCCGTCTTCCGCCCACGCGGTCGGCACCAGGAGGTCGGGCAGCGGCTCCTGCACGCACAGCGAGTGGTAACGGACCCCGGTGAACTCCGCGGGGATGCCGGCGAACAGGTCATCACCGTGGTGCTCTATCCGGGACAGGTAACCGTGCCTGGGCCGCGGGGCCGGCCCGACCCGGGCGCCCGCCTCGTAGGCGATGACCTGATGGCCCAGGCATACGCCGAGGACCGGCAGTTCGGTTCGGCGCAGCAGGTCCATCACGAACCCGATGTCCCGGCCCCGCTGCGGCCGACCGGGCCCCGGCGAGATGACCACGTTGTCGAACGCGCTTCCCGCCCCGGGCTTGATCAGCAGCGGATCGTCGTTCGTGACCACGAACGGCTCCGCGCCGTTCACTTCCGCGATGAGCTGGTACAGGTTGAAGGTATAAGAGTCGTGGTTGTCGATGAGCAGGGTCCGCACACTTATCAGTCCGCCCCGAGATTGCGCTGCCGTGATCCAGTCGAAGGTAGGTGCCCTGGACCAGGAGCACGGAGATAACGCGGCCATCACCGTGACGCCGGAAGATCACGTTCTCGCCGGAGAAGTCAGATCCTGGTCCCGCGATAAAGACGTCGGGGTTACTGGTCGGCTCCAGTGCCAGCTGCCAGGAGGGGAGCTCCGGGATCCCGAAGGCCAGCTTCCCCGCTCGCCACTCAAGGCTCAGCACCCCGCCGCCCAGGCCGGTCCGCGCGTAAAGGCCAAGCAACGGCCGGTACTGCGCTGGCGCTGGCACCGCTGCCGCTGACGGTGCGGACCCGGCCAGGCGGCGAGCGGTCACAGCCAGCTCGCGGGCAATCTCTGCGGTAAAGCAGGGGCCGTTGTGCAGGACGATGGCGCCGACCTGCTGCCTGGGATCGAAGCACACGCTGGTGGTGAAACCGGGAAGGCCGCCGGAGTGCTGGATCCAGCTGACGTCGTCCTGGCGATCCGCGCACCAGGAAATGCCCCATGCGCTGGTCCAGTCATCGTCTGCCAGGTACCTGGGCTTGTGCATCTCCCGCAGTGAGGCCGCGGCCAGAACCGGCGAGCCCACGGCCGGCCCGGTGTAGGCGCGCAGCTGGAAGGAGATCCACCGGGCCAGGTCTTGGACGCATGACCACAGGCCGCCTTCGGCCCACACCGGCGGGAACGCTGGCTCCGGGTCCAGCTCATCAGAGAAAGGCCGCCTGCTGTAGCCGGTCGCGCGGCGGCTCAGCAGCGGCCCGTCGAGCGGCTCGAAGCCCGTCGCCGACATGCCGAGCGGATCGAGGATCAGGTCACGTACGTAGCGGGGATACGGGATTCCGCTCACCCGGGTCACGATCTGGCCGAGCAGCTGATACGCAAGATCGGAGTACTTGTGCTGCGCGTTCGGCGGGAGCATCAGGACGATGTCGGCCGGTCGCGCCAGGGTCAGCTGCGGGTCCCCCTGGTAGACCGGGACCGACCAGTCCGTCCCTGGCGGCTCAGTGGCCAGCCCCGACTCGTGCGAGAGCATCCTGCGAGAGCATCCGCCGGATGGTCACGGCCTCGATCGCCGCAAACGGGCTGACGGCGTCGCGCAGCTCAGGAAGGTACTTCACCGCGGGATCATCCAGGTCCAGCCGCGCCGCATCACGTAGCTGCATGATGGCCGTACCGGTGAACGTCTTGGTGATGGAGGCGATCCGGTAGAGCGTCCCCGGATCACTGGCCACCTGCGCGCCCGTGTCAGCAGACCCCGCGCCAGCCGCCCAGGCCAGCTCCTCACCGTGAACGACACCCGCCACCGCGCCCGGCAGGGCGCCCTGGGCGACGAACCTGTTCAGCGCCGCGTCCAGCTCTGCGGCGCCCGCCGCCGCGATTCCGGTCATCCGCAGATCATGGCAGAACCACAGCGAGGGCGAACGCGTCGCCTCCTGTGCCGGTAGCGCTCAGCCTGCTGGCCCGAGCAGGCCGAGGTCGCGCAGGCTCTCGGCCGACTCCACGATCGTCGTCTCGGCCGGGCGCGGACGCCAGCCGAGTTCGTTGCGGGCCCGGTCGTTGTGGATGACCGGCCGCGGCAGGTCATCCCCCGGCGCCTCCTGAGTGGGTACGCGCGCGGCCAGCGGGCCGAGCCGCCGGCGCAGGGTCTCGGCGACCTCCAGGTAGCTCAGCGTCGGCCCGTCGGCGAGAGCCAGGAAGCGCTTGCCCGCGGCCTCGGGCGCGGCCATCGCGCGGATGTGCAGGTCAGCCACGTCGCGGACGTCGGCGATGCCGAAGCGGGCACGGGGAGCGACGCTCATCTTCCCGTCCAGCATCGCCTTGATCAGCTGCATCGTGGAGCGGACCTGGGCCGTCAGGGTCGGCCCGAAGATCGCCGTCGGGTTGACCACGACCAGTTCTGTGTCACCGCCGTCACGTTCCATCAGGTCCCACGCGGCACGTTCGGCGATCGTTTTGGAACGCGGGTAGGGCGCCAGGCCCGGGGTGCCGGGATCGGTCCAGTCGTCTTCCGTGAACTCGGCGCCTGGCTTGGGCGTGTATCCGATCGCGGCGAACGACGAGGTCAGCACCACGCGCCGGGCGCCCGCGTCACGCGCGGCCCGCAGCACCCGCAGCGTACCCTCGCGGGCGGGGACGATCAGCTCGTCGGGATCCTTCGGCTGGGCTGCCGGGATGGGCGAGGCGACGTGATGCACCTCCTCGACGCCAGCCATGGCTTTGAGCCAGCCGTCGTCAGCTATCAGGTCCGCGGCCACGACCTCAAGGCCGGCGTCGTCGGCATGGCCGCGGCGTACGGACGCGCGCAGTTCGGCTTCGCTGGCCGTCGAGCGTACCGTGGCACGCACCGGGTGCCCGGCCCGCAGCAGCGCGGCGATCAGCTGCGTGCCCACGTAGCCGGACCCGCCGGTGACCAGGACCGGGCTCATCGCGACGCCCCCAGCCGGCCGGCCGCGTCCCGGGAACGCTGCCTGGCCTCGGCCTCCGCGGCGGTGTCGCCGCGGTCGCGGGCATCCCACAGCGCCGCCTTCTCCCGCAGGTAGTCAAGCCGCGCCTGCTGGGCGACGATCTCGGCCTCGATGCGCCTGGCGTGGCGCAGCAGCAGGTCCCGCTGCTCGCCCGCCGTCTCCTGCCCGCGAGCGAGGTTGGCCTGGTAGGTGCGCATGTCCTCGATGCTCACGCCGGTCGCTTTCAGGCAGGCCAGCGCCTCGAGCGTGTGCAGGTCCTCGGCGCGGTAGCGGCGATGCCCGCTGCTGCTGTCGCGGTCGATCGGGCCGACCAGCCCGACCTGCTCGTAATAGCGCAGCGTCGGCTCGCTCAACCCGCTGCGCCGGGACACATCCTGGATGGTGAACACGGTCATGCGGGCAGCTTGACACACCTCAAGCGCTTGAACGCAAGCGCAAGAAACCCTGGTGCCGTCAATGCCGTGATCGCGGGACCAGCTGGACGTGAGCGATGAGCGGACTGGGGCACCCGCCTGACCCGCCCGGCGACACCGATAACACCAGTCACTATTTTCGAACAACCTGATTCTGGTTGTACTATACGAAAAAGTTAGCTAAAATGATTTCAACCTTTACTTCCGAACGGGCGGTGGCGCGTGACCCACGGACCGGCTTTCCCTGACCCCGGGCGGGATGATGACCCCGCCGGGTGTCCGGGCGAGCCGGGTGTGCCTGAGGGGTGGCGGGAGCTGCCGCCCTCGCGTGCGGACTGGCTGACTGAGGATGAGTGGGTGGAGTGGCTGTCCGGGATCGAGCCCGAGGAATGGGCCGGCCCCGGCGAGGAGCCCGGCGACGACCCCGCCTGCCCGCGGCAGCCGGGCATCCCCAGGCGTCAGCCCCGGGGTTCCAGGGGCGGCCGCCGGGGTCCCGGGCAGCCCGGCTCGGCCGGCCCGGTCCCCGGTGCCTCACCCGGCCCGGCTGGCACGTTCGCCGCCGGCCACCCGCTGGACACCGCCCCC
>JBEKGC010000330.1:0-15706 GCA_050013055.1 Streptosporangiaceae bacterium | reverse complement strand
CGTCCGGGTCGGCCAGGCCCTGGCCGACGTGGCCACCATCAGCCTGCTGCAGGAGCGCAGCATGCGCCACAGCGACACTCTCAACGAGCAGCTGCAGACCGCGCTGAACAGCCGGGTCATCATCGAGCAGGCCAAGGGCAAGCTGGCCGAGCGGCTCGGCCTGGACATGGACCAGTCCTTCAACCTCTTGCGGGAGGCCGCCAGGACCAGCAACCGCCGCCTGTCCGACCTGGCCCTGGCCTTCGTGAACGGCACAGAAGCCCTCGCCTTCCTGACCGCGGGCAAGTCCGAGCCGCGGCCAGGCGGCGAGGGCCGGGCCCGCCGGCCGGCCACCAGGCCTGGGCGGTAACCGGAGCTCATGTGCTTCTCGCCGCAGGCCGACGTCGCTGGTGGCGTCCTGATCTGCGCCATCGGCATCGACGCGATCTGCCATATCCGCCAGCGCCGTGAGTTCATCGCGCTGGCGTGGATTCCCGTCCTGCTCGGTGCCCACCAGTTCATCGAGGCGCTCGTCTGGCTGTGGCTGCAGGGTCACGTGCCGCGCGGGATCGGCCACGTCGCCCTGTGGGCTTACCTGCTGATCGCCTTCGTGCTGCTGCCCGTCTTCATCCCGCTGGCCGTGATCGCGCTTGAGCCGACCAGACGGCGCAAGCTGATGATGGCGCCCTTCGCGCTGGTCGGCACCGCGACCGCGGTGATCTTGTTCACGGCGATGGTGCGCGGCCCGGTCAGCGTGAAGCTGGCCCCGTACCACCTGTCCTACAGCATCCGGTTGTCCGACGGGTTTGTTATCGTCGCGCTCTACGTCGTGGCCGTCTGCGGGCCGCTGCTGGTGTCTGGCTACCGCAACGTCATGCTGTTCGGCGTGGTCAACCTCGTCGCCGTGGTCATCATCGCCCGGCTCACGGTGTCCGGGTTCGCCTCGGTGTGGTGCGGGTGGGCGGCGGTCTCGAGCGCCGCCATCACGCTGCATTGCCGCTTGGCCAAGCCCCATGCTCAGGGGCGGCGCCCGACGGCATTGACCGCGTCTTGAACCGAGGCGAACAAGTGGTCGGCCCCGAGCTGCGCCAGCAGCGCACCGTGCTTGAGGTCGTGGTGCACCAGGTGCGAGGCCCGGGCGATCTCGATGCTCACTCCGCGCTGCCTGAGCTCGGTGGTCAGATCCCGTAGTGCCTGCAGCCCGGTGTAGTCGATGTCGGACATGCCGTCGGCGTCGACGATCACGGCGCGCACGGGGGTCACGGGGCCCACGGCGGCGGCGGCGGTGGCGACGAGATGGCGGACCCGCAGCCGGAAGTAGTCGGCGTTGCCGTACCACAGCGGGGCGTAGATCAGGTAAACCAGCACTCCGGGGAGCTGCTCCGTCGGCCTGCCGATGTCCGCGGGGATCCAGTGGTCGGTGCCTGGTTCCCGCCCGAGGACGGCGTCCCTGGGCCGGGCCGAGCGCCGGGTCCTGTCGGCCAGGGAGAGAATCGCGGCCACGGCCACGCCCTGCTCGATGCCGACCAGGGCCACGGTGAGCAGGGTCACGGCGGCCAGGGCGAACTCGAGGCGGTCGAAGCGGAGGATGGTCCGCAGCTCGCCGACCCGGAATAGCTTGGTGGCGATGAACACAAGCGTGGCCGCCAGCATGGCCTCCGGCAGGTCGGCCAGCGGTGCGGTCGCCACCAGCGCCACGCCCAGGACAAGGACCGCGGCCATGATGTTCGCCAGCTGCGAGCGGGTCCCGGCCGCGGTCGCGATCGCCGTGTTGGGCGGGCTCGCGTCCACCGCGAACGCCCCGATCAGCCCGGCGGCTACGCTGCCTGCTCCGATACCTATCAGATCCCGGTTGAAGTCGCCGTGGGCCCCGGCGCCGGTTGCCCGCACCGTGGCCGCGGTCTGCGCGATGCACACGAAGGTCACGGTGAGCACAAGGCCGGGCAGGCGGCGGAGCTGTGACCAGGAGAGGTAGGGCAGGCGGAGGTGCGGCAGCCCGCCCTGGACGGGGCCGAGGACGGCCACGCCGTGGCGGGACGCGAGGCCGAGAACATGGACGGCCGCCACCGAGAGGATCAGGCCGGCCAGGGGTCCGGGGAGCCGCCGGTCGATGCGCTGCGCGGCGGCGATCACCACCAGGACGCCGAGGGCGATGCCCGCAGACCAGCCGTTGACGTGGTCCAGCTGGCCGGCCAGCCCGCGGAGCTCGCCGATGGTGCTGGTGGCCCCGCCGGCCACCCCGAGGATGGCAGGGATCTGGCGGACCGCGATCTCGACGGCGATCCCGGCCAGCACCCCGGTGATCACCGGGGTGGACAGGAACTCCGCGATCCACCCCAGCCGGAAAACGCCGACGGTGACCAGCGCCGCGCCGACCAGCAGGGCGGTGACGGCCATCGCCACGCCGTAGCCTGAGCGGCCGGCCACGGCGACCGCCGCCACGCCGGTCGCCAGCACCGGCGCGATGGTGGAGTCGGCTCCGACCGACACGTGACGGTTGGTGCCGAGCAGGGCGTACGCCAGTGATCCGGCGATGAAGGCGTAGAGCCCGGCGACGGCCGGCAGGCCCGCCAGCCGGGCCGTGGCCATCTGCCCAGGCAGGACCACCGCCACCAGGGTGAGGCCGGCCAGCACATCGGCGCCCAGCCACGATCTGCGGTAGCCGCGCAAGGTCGCCGGGATCCCCCAGCCGCCACTGCTCCGCCAGACCTGCATGGTCCATCTTGACAGCAGCCCCGTCTTCCGAACGGACCGTGGTGACCGCCCGGCCGGAATCCCGGATCCTGGGACGAGGAGTAAGGTCGGCATAACGGAGCGCCAAGGAGGCGACGATGACGCAGACCACGCAGTTCACGATCGGGACCGAGGTCAGCTGTAGCGATGGGATCTGTGGCGAGCTGAGCCGCGTGGTCGTTGACCCCGTGGCCCGTGCGCTCACCCATCTCGTCGTCGAGCCGAAGCACCGGCACGGGCTCGGCAGGCTCGTTCCGCTCAGCCTGGCCGACGCCGCCGCCGCCGGCGCCGCGCCGGACGAGATCCGGCTGCACTGCACCCTGGCGGAGTTCGGCGAGCTCGAGGCGGCCGAGGAGACTCATTTCCTGCCGGGAAGCAGCGGCTACGGGCCCTACGGCTCGGAACAGGCGCTCTCCTGGCCCTACTACGGCCTGGGCTTCGGTGGCAGCATGGGCATCGGGCTGGGGGGAGGCCGGGGCCTGGAAGGCATGGGCCTGGGCAACGTCGCGCAGGCCGTCACCTACGACAACGTTCCGCTGGACGAAGTCGAGGTGCGCCGCGGCGAGCACGTGCACGCGAGCGACGGCAGCATCGGGCGCGTCCAGGGACTCATCATCGACCCTCGCGACCACCACGTGACCCATGTGCTGTTGCAGGAGGGACACCTGTGGGGGCGTCGGGAAGTGGCCATCCCGATCACCGCCATCACCGGGGTCGACGATGGTATCCAGCTCAGCATCACCAAGCAGCAGGTGCAGGACCTGCCCCCGGTCGACGTCAACCACCCGGTGGAGTAGGCCGCCCGCCCGGAGTAGGCCGACAGGCCGCGCCGTCAGCGGTGGGCGGTCCAGCGGGGCCCGGTCCTGGCCCACGCGATCTCCCAGGCGGCCAGTCGCCGCCGGTCCAGCGCATGCCGGCCCACCGCGTAGGCGGCGAGCAGCGCCACCCCGGCGATCGCGGCCACCGCGCCGCCCGCGATCAGCGCGTAAATCATCATGACGGCCTGACCTGAGGCAGCCGCGGCCGGCTGACCCAGGCGATTGAGCCAGATCGGTATCCGGGCGCCCGCCGCCGCGCCGACGATGCCGGGCACGGTCGCGGTGGTCAGCACCCCGGACTGCCGGCCGCTGCCCTGGGCGCTCCAGCTCGCCCGCACCTGCCCGACCCGGGGCAGGCTGTCGGCCGGCGGCCCGGGCTGGATCAGCACGGCCGTGGCCGGGCGCAAGCTGGCCGCCGCCGCCTGCTGGGCCTGGTACATGCGGCTGCCGACGAGGGACGCCACGGCCACGGCCACGGCGAAGACGGCCAGCAGCGCCATCAGCATCGCGCCCTCGAGCCGGTCCACCGGCCGCCTGAGCGTGTTGCCCCCGGCCAGCATTCGCCTCAGCCGGGCAATCCGGCCGGTGGGTACGCGCAGCATGTCAGGCTCCTCCGAAGCGAGCCATCAGCATAAGGGCGTCAGGTTCGTGCCCTGGCCGGTTTCCAGCGGCTCCAGGGCCTCGCCGGTCTGCGAGCCGTCCAGCGGGACCGACTCGGCCGGGCTCCACTTCCTGAGCTCTACCTGCGGGATCAGCCAGGTGGCGAGGAAGGCGAGCGCGGCGATCGGGACGGCCACGATGAAGACCGTCTGGATCGATTCCGCGTAACCGGACACGAAGCCCAGGTGGACCGCCGCGGGCAGGTGCGAGAGCAGGGCCGGGGTGGCGTTCGCGCTGGAGAACCCGGCCGGCAGCGACACGCCGTGCAGGTGCCTGGCCAGGTTGCCGACCAGCACGTTGGAGAAGATGGCACCAAAGATCGCGGTCCCGAACGAGCCGCCGATCGACCGGAAGAAGGTCGCGCCGGAGGTGGCCACGCCCAGCTCGTTATGCGGCACCGCGTTCTGCACGATGATGACGAGCACCTGCATGACGCCGCCGATGCCCATCCCGAGCACGAGCATGTACAGCGCGCCGAGCACCGAGGAGGTGCCCACGCCCACCAGCGAGAGCAGGTACAGGCCGAGCGTCATGAACCCGGCGCCTGCGATCGGCCAGAACCGGTACCGGCCGGTCTTGCTGATGATCTGCCCGGACCCGATCGAGACGATGAGCAGGCCGGCCATGAGCGGCAGCAGCCGCACGCCGGACAGGGTCGGCGAGACGCCACGGACGACCTGGTAGAACGCCGGCAGGTAGGTGATCGCGCCGAACATCGCGAACCCGACGATGAAGCCGACCACACTGGTCACCGTGAACGCGCGCAGCTTGAACAGGTGCAGCGGCAGCACCGGCTCGGCGGCCCGGCGCTCGACCACCACGAACACGCCGACGAGCACCACACCGGCCACCCCGAGGGTCCAGATCGGGGCCGAATTCCACCCGTAGGTGGTCCCGCCCAGGCTGGTCAGCAGGATGAACGAGGTCGCGGCGAGGGACAGCACGGCCGTGCCGAGGTAGTCGATGGTGTGGTGCACCCGGCTGAGCGTGCCCGGCACCTGGCTGGCCACCACGATCAGCGCGATGATCCCGATCGGCACGTTGATGTAGAAGATCCAGCGCCAGGTCAAGTTGTCGACGAACACGCCGCCGAGCAACGGCCCGACGATGCTGGCCACGCCGAAGACGGCGCCGAACAGGCCGACGTAGCGGCCGCGTTCGCGGGGCGAGACGATGTCGCCGACGATCGCCTGGGCGCCGACCATCAGGCCGCCGCTGCCCAGGCCCTGGATCGCGCGGAACGCGATCAGCTCGATCATGGAGGTGCTGAGCCCGGCCAGCACCGAGCCGACCAGGAAGATCACGATCGAGGCCTGGAAGAAGATCTTCCGGCCGTACTGGTCGCCGAGCTTGCCCCACAACGGGGTCGAGACCGTGGTGGCCAGCAGGTACGCGGTGATGACCCAGGCGATGTGCGAGCCGCCCCGCAGGTCGCCGACGATCGTCGGCAGCGCGGTGGAGACGATCGTCTGGTCCAGCGCCGCCAGCGACATCCCGAGCATCAGGGCGCCGATGATGAGCAGGATGGCGCGGCGCGACAAATCGGGCCGCGCGCCGTTCCCGGTCACCGCCGTGGGTTCCCCGGTAGAGGAGCTAGAGGAACTCATCTGTGGTCGTCCTTTCTGGCCTTAATATCGGTTTTGGCCTGAGTATCGGTTTTGGCCAGGTCGCGGAGCGCGCAGTCTTCTCCGAACCCGCTGGCGAGCGCGCGGAACGCGGCGTCGGTGAGCTGATCGAGCGGCACGGCGCCGCCGGCCCCGGCCCAGAACGACATGGTCGCCCGGAGCACGCCAGTGGCCGCGCTGGCCAGCAGCAGGGGATAGGGGTCGCGGTCCGGGTCGGTGCCGAGCCGTTCGGCCAGGGCGCTGGCGAAGATGGATTCCACCCGGGCCATGTGCGAGGCCTGCGCCGCCCGCAGCTGGGGATCGGCGTGCGCGGCCTTCATCTGCGCGGCCCAGCGGGCCGGGTCGCCGCCGAGTTCGGCCAGCTCGGCGGCCAGCAGCCGGGACCGTTCTGTCAGGACCACGCGCAGGACTTCGAGGACGCTGTGGCCCGGCAGGTCATGGACCAGCCGGGCTCGCAGCTCCTCGGCCCGGCCCGGATCGGCGCCGTAAAGCACCGCTTCCTTGGACGGGAAATAGTTGAAGAAGGTGCGTGGCGAAACGTCCGCGGCCGCCGCGATGTCCTCGACGGTGACGTGCGAGAAGCCTCGCTCCGCGATCAGATCGAGGGCGGCTCGGCGGATGCTGCGGCGGGTCGCCAGCTTCTTTCGCTCCCGCAGTGACGAGCGTGGCTCCAGGAGCGAAGCGGTTTCAGATGCCAGTGTCATGATGCAGCCAGGATAACTTTGCAGGGAACGTAACTTTGCGGTCAGATCATCGATGCACTGGCTGCAACAAGGGTACCGACGCGCTTGTTCCCGGCACGACCAGGAAGTCATGGTGTCCCTGGCGCGCGGCTTCCCCGCCCGGCGAGCGCGGCGCCCGTCCGGCCGGGGGTTCTGGGGCTAGCTCGACTTCAGCCGGTCCGCGAACCTGCGCCAGGCGGCCGGACCGAACACCAGCACGGGGCCCTTGTCCGCCTGCTTGGTGTCCCGGACCGCTACCGTGTCTTTCCCGGCGCCGACCTCGATGCAGTTTCCGCCGTTACCGCCGCTGTAGCTGGACTTACGCCATTTCACGTCTATTCTCCTCGGCTAGTTTCATGATCAATTCCCGGGTGGCTCCGCGCGGGAGCGCTTCGGACCTTAACGTATCGAACGTCAATGCGATCTTAGCTACAGTCACCGATTCCCTGGTTGTCTCTCCTTCATCTGGTGTCTCGAAATACACAATGCCGTGCGCGTCATCCGCCAGCCCGACGATGGCAAACGCACCGAGAAGGCCGATATGCGCGCCCACCTCGGACGGGATGACGTGCACCTTGACCGCCGGCCGTTCGGCCATCTCGGCTAGGTGCATGAGCTGACCGTGCATAACCTTGGGACCGCCGATGCAGCGCCGCAGCACGCCCTCGTCCATCACCGCCCAGAAGGACGGGGGCTTGGGCCGGTCGAAAATGCCCTGCCGGTCAAGCCGCGCGGTGACGAGCTGCTCGACCTCGTCTTTGTCGCCCGTGACCGACCAGGCCTTGAAGAGCGCACGGGCATAATCGGCCGTCTGGAGCAAGCCGGGGACAAGCAGTGGTTCCCAGGTCCGGAGGGTAACCGCGTCGCGTTCGGTTTTCACCCAGTCCGCGAACCATCCTGGGTAAGGCCCGGCCCAGGTCCTGGAGTCCCCGTAGAACCTGGCGAACCACCCGTTCATGTTCGGGAAGGCCTCATCGCACGCGGTCGCGAACCTCTCCGTCGGGCTGAGCAGGCCAGACTCGATCCGGCTCACCGTCGAGGCATCGCACGGCACCAGGGCGCCCAGTTCGGCCAGGGTCATCCCGTCATCCCCGCCGATGCCCGCGCGTGCCGTACCTCAGCCCCGAAGAAGTGCGCAGGCGAGGCGCCAGGGTCAAGGTCACGCGCCGCGGGCACGAGCAGCTCCTTAGGTCCGGGCCAACCCGTTATGTCCGGAGTCGGCCGCGTCGTTTGCACGCGAGCCTGGCCGTTTGCACGCCGGCCCCGATGATTGCAGATAGTAACGTGTTCACTTCCCACGGTAGTACCGAGCTGTCAGTCTAGCTACAGGATCACCGATCCGGCGCGAACCAAACGTCTGTCGAGGCCGCTCGGATTGGTGATCCCTCCAGGTCACCAGATGCCGCGAAGGAATAGTCATGATGGACGCCGAGGACCTCAACGTCGAGCAGCCGAAGTATCCGATGCACGCCCTGACGACGTACGAGCTTTGCGACTACCGAGGCCAGCTCGAACGCGCGCTGAAACAGCTGCCCGAGCACGCCGAGGCGCGCGTGCTGGTCCGGCAGCGCCTTGACGCCGTGCTCGAAGAGCAAGACGAGCGAGCCCGCCATTCGGCCCGCGGCGTCCGCTAGCTCTCCGCAGCACCCGCTCGTCCGACTACTCAGCGTAGCCAGAACGACCCCCGGCGACGCCCGCCCGGGACAGTGCACCCGCCGGGGCCGGCCGAGCCCCGGCCAGTCGAGCTCGAACCGGCCCGGGGCCCTGGCGTAGCGCAAACGTGAGCGGATGATTCTTCATCTGTTGGCAATTGTTCGTTTCCGCTACGGCTAGGCCCCAACTCTAGGGTATCCGTTGTGGCTGAACCGAGAGTAATTGTCGAAGCCCGTGGCGTAACTAAGTGGTTCGGGGCGACTACTGCCCTCGACGCGGTTGACTGTGTCGTCGGTCCTGGCGTCGTCCATGGCCTGCTCGGCCCGAACGGCGCGGGGAAGACCACCTTGCTGTCGGCGTTGTTCGGCCTCATCCTCCCGGACGAGGGGACGCTGCGGCTGTTCGGACGGAGCCGGGGGGAGGCTGGACCTAGCTGGCTGGACGGCGTGGCCGGGTTCGTGGAGACGCCTCGGTTCTACCCCTACCTCACCGGTCGGCGGAACCTGGCCGTGCTGGCCGGTCTCGATGGCGGCGATGCCGCCGAGCTCATCGATGAGGCGCTCGAGCGGACCGGCCTAGCCGGCGCTGGCCGCCGGAAGGTGCGCGGCTATTCGCTCGGGATGCGACAACGCCTGGGTCTGGCCGCGGCCATGCTGCGCCGCCCGCGCCTGCTGATCTTGGATGAGCCGGCCAACGGTATGGACCCGGCCGGAATCCGGGACCTGCGGACGGCCTTGCGCCGTCTGGCCCGCGATGGCGTCACCGTGATCCTGAGCAGTCACGACATGGCCCAGGTGGAGGAAATCTGTGACAGCGTGACCGTCCTGTCCCGCGGGCAGGTCGCCTTCGCCGGCCGCCTCGATGTGATGCGGACGGACGCCCCCGACGCGGTCTGGCGGTTGCGCACGAGCGATGATGCCGCGGCCGCCGAGCTTTCCCGGTCCTGCGCCGGGGTCAAGGCCGCGAGCCACGACGACGGCGGGCTGGTGGTGCACGCCGCCCAGGACCGCCTCGACGATTACGTGCTGCGGCTGGGCCGGGACGGCGTGGCCGTGCGCGGGCTTGAGCTGGACACCACGCCGCTGGAGGCGCTCTTCTTCCAGCTCACAGGCGAGCCACGGCCCGGCGGCCAGCTGCCCGTCAGTCAGTTGCCCAGGACCAAGGAGGTACGGTGACCCTTGCCGCTGGCCCGTGGCCGACGTTCGCCGAGCGCGCCGTCCCCCGGAGCCGCTCCGGCGTCCTCGTCGTGTGGCGGCTTGAGCTGGCCAAGCTCCTGGGCCTGTGGCGGGTGCGGGCCCTCGCGCTGATGTGCCTGGCGGGACCGTTCGTCATCGTGGCCGGCCTGAACCTGCAGAGTGCGACGCCCGGCGACACCGCGTTCGGGCAGTGGGTGCACACCTCCGGGTTCGCGATCCCGATGGTCATCCTCGGGTTCGGCGGCCAGTGGCTGCTGCCCGTGGGGACCGCCGTGGTGGCCGGGGACATCTTCTCCGCCGAAGACCATTTCGGCACCTGGAAGACGATTCTGACCCGGTCCCGCAGCCGGGGCGAGCTGTTCGCGGGCAAGTTCGCGGCCGCGCTGACGTTCGCGACCGCCGGCCTGGTGCTGCTGGTCATCACCGACCTGCTGGCGGGCCTGCTGGCCGGAACGCAGCCCGTGGTCGGGCTAGGTGGCCAGCTCGTGCCGGCCGGGCAGGCGATCGTGCTGGTGCTGGCCAGCTGGGCGTCGGTGCTGCCGCCGGTGCTCGCCTTCACCGCGCTGGCCATATTCACCTCGGTGGTAAGCCGCAACAGCGTGATCGGCATCGGTATCCCGGTGGTGCTCACCCTGGTGTTTCAGGTCGTGACGCTGATCGCGCTGCCCGCCTGGGGCCAGCAAGTGCTGCTCAGCACACCCTTCCAGGCCTGGCACGGCTTCTGGGAGCAGCCGGCCTTCGTTGGGCCTTTCTGCTGGGGCCTGGTGACCTGTGCGGCCTGGTTCGGGATCTGCAGCGCCGGGGCCTGGCTGGTGTTCCGGCGCCGCACGATCGGGGGGGCGGCATGATCGCCCGGATCCGCGGCATGATCGCCCGCCTCCGCCGCCGCGGCAGGCATCGCACCCGGGCCGCGGCCCTGGCTGCGGGGATGATCACCCTGCTCGCCCTGAGCGTTTCCGGATGCGGGTCGACCGGGCTGACCGCCCCGAGCTTGCAGACCTCCCTGAGCCGGACCTTCGCCAACCTGTACGTGCTCCAGCAGGCTGAGCAAGGTAATCCGAAGCCGTCCGCGGCCAGCCTCGACAGCCATGCCAGCTGCCAGAAGGGCGGCACCCTCGATATCCCGCAGGACGGGTCGGGGGTCTGGCTGTGCCAGATCACTTATCTCGTCGCGGGGCCCGGCTACCCGGTGATCGCCAAGTACAACGTCGACGTCCAGACCGACGGCTGCTACGCCGCTGACGGGGATGGCCCGGCGTTTGCGCTCCCCGCGATGGCGCCACGCGCACCGTCGTGCCCTTCGCCTGTTCACCGCGGCCGGCGTGGCCGTGGTCATGGTGGCCGGTCTTGGCACCGCGGCCCTGGCCGGCGCCTTCGCAGGCGGCTGGGGTGACGCCCAGGTCGGCACCAGCAATGCCGACGGGATCCTGCTGGCGACCAACCAGCGGATCAAGCCGATCGGCACCCGGCTGCTGATCGACAACGGCCGCCTGCTGTCCTCGGCGATCAGCCCCGACGGGCCGTATCTGGCCGCGCTGAGCTGGGAAGATTTCACCGGCTTCCTGACTATCTTCAACCTGAAGACCGGCAGCGTGGTTCAGCAGGTCGGCACCGGCGTCGGCAGCGACAAGATCATCGGGGACGGCACCGTCGCCGCCGACGGGCCGCTGTGGTCGGCTGACGGCAAGACGCTGTGGTTCCCGCAGACATCCGACCTGGTGCGTTTTAGCGTGGCCGCGGACGGGACGGTCTCCAGCCCGGTGGTCATCACCCTGGAAACGGCCACCACCAACCTCGACACCACCACGAGCGTCGCGCCCGACCTGCCGTCGGGCATGGTGCTGAGCCCGGACGGCTCTAAGCTCTACGTCGCCCTGAACGGGGTGAACGAGCTCGGCGTCATCGACACCGCGACCAACCAGCTAACCCAGGTCATCAAGGTGGGCAACGCGCCGCGGCAGGTCGTGCTGGTCGGGCACGACGCGTTCGTGTCCAACGAGGGTGGCCGCCCGGCCAAGCCAGGGGAGTTCACTAACCAGTCGGACGGTACGGCCATCGTGGCCAGCAAGGTCACCGGGGCCGCCACTACCGGAACGGTGTCCGAGGTCAACCTGGCCACGGGCAAGGAAGTCAAGGAGATCCCCGTGGGCCTGGAGCCGACGGCGGAATACCTGGCCAAAGACGGCACCCTCATGGTGGCCAACTCCAACGACGACACCTTCTCCCTCATCAGCCCGGCCACCGGTACCGTCGTGCAGACCGTCAACGTCAACCCGCTACCGGGCTCCACCGTCGGCAGCTACCCGAACTCGATCACGATGCCCGACCCGGGCCACATCCTGGTCAGCATCGGCCGGGACAACGCGCTGGCCGTCTACGGCTACAGCGGCCCGCGCTCCCCTGTGCAGTATGAGGGCCTGCTGCCCACCGACTTCTACCCGGTCGAGGTGGCCAGCGACCCGGCTCTCGGCAAGATCGTCGTCACCAACGACAAGGGCATCGGCTCGCGCGGCCCGGACAGCACGATCAACAAGGGCCCAGGGACCGCCCCGGGCGCCGAGTCGGTCACCGGGCACAACACCTACGACGACACCGGCTCGGTCACCGACTTCACCATGCCGAGCACGGCCGCCCTGGGGGCCTACACCGCCCAGGTGTTCACCGACAACGACTGGACGCACCTGCTCGCCAGCACGCCGCTGACGAACTGCACGGCCGCCCCGGCCGCCGTGCCGGCCCGCCTGGGCTGCCCGTCCCCGATCAAGCACGTGTTCCTGATCATCAGGGAGAACCGGACCTACGATCAGGTGCTCGGTGACATCGGCAAGGGCAACAGCGACCCCACGCTGGCCCAGTTCGGCACGACGATCACGCCGAACGCGCACGCCCTGGCTGACGCCTACGGGCTGTTCGACAACTTCTACGACGAGGGCACGCTGTCCGCGGACGGCCACAACTGGCTGGTGCAGGCCGACGCGAACGACTACATCGAGAAGGAGTTCGGCGCCTTCTACCGCAGTTACCCGGCTCAGGGCGGCGACGCGCTGGCCTACCAGCGGGACGGGTTCATCTGGAACGCGGCGCAAGCCGCGGGCCTGACGGCCAAGGCGTACGGGGAGTACAACAACTTCCTGCAGCAGGAGGCCCCGGTGCCGTCGTGGTCGGAGTACTACCAGGACTCGCTGATCCTCGAGGGCAAGGCCACCGGGACGCTGCCGGTGCCTGAGTCGTCGGTCAACACCTACGCCGACATCCCTTCGCTCAACGCCATCGACGACCACGAGTACCCGGCGTTCGATCTCGGCATCCCGGACCAGTACCGGACGGATGTCTGGGACCAGTCGTTCGCGCAGAGCGAGAAGACCGGCAACCTGGCCAACCTCAACCTGATCTGGATGCCCGATGACCACACCGCCGGCGTCGGCACGGGCGACCCCAACCCGGTGGCCGAGGTGGCCGACAACGACCTGGCCGTCGGCCGGATCATCGACACGATCTCGCACTCCAAGTTCTGGAAGAGCTCGGCGGTCTTCGTGGTCGAGGACGACACCCAGAACGGGACCGACCACGTGGACGGCCACCGCGGCCCGCTGCTCATCGCCAGCCCGTACGCCAGCCGCGGCATCGTCGACAACACCTATTACACCCAGCTCAACGTGGTGCGGACGATCGAGCAGATGCTCGGCATCGCCCCGATGAACCAGGAGGACCGGGCGGCGGAGCCGATGACCGCCGCCTTCACCAACACGCCCGACTTCGCGCCCTACACGCACCTGACGAACGAGATCCCGCTGACCCAGGGCCTGACATCCAGCACGTCACCGGCGGCCTCGCCGGCGGCCGGGCCGGCATCCACTCCGACCTTCACCCCAGCGTCCCCGGCCCAGCTGGGCATCCCCACCTCTGAGCGGTCAATCTACGAGCAGTGGGTGGTGTGGAGTCACAACGGTCGGTTCAACGGAGACGGCGCGATCCAGGACTGGGCTAACCCAGCCCAGCTCAACCGGCTCGACTGGTACAGCTCCCACGACTGGAAGGTGCCGTACCCCGGCGACTCGGCGATCCTCGCGCCCAGCCAGGTGCCGGGGGCCAATCTTCCGGCCGACTATCTAGGCGACTGACGGGCGCCTGGCCTCACGGTGAGAACACTGGCACGGCCCGTTCGGACATAAGGAAGGAACCTCCGTAAACCTGCGGGCGGGAAGCGGATGTGAGCAGCCGTATTTGCCGTGATTTTGCGCAGTGAGTACGGTCGCAGGAGTGGCAAGCGATTCGGGTGACAGCAGGAGATCATCAGGCCCTTGGTACGCCTCGGAGCCCTCGACCTCTCCCTTCCCTGCCGTCGGGTCAGGGCAACCGGGGGCACCCGGGCCGTCCGGGCCGATAGGTAGGGGCCGGCGAGCCAGCCGGCGGAAGAAACGGCGTACGTTCATCGTCGTGGTGGCCGCGGCCGCGCTGGCCGTCGTGGCCGGGATCGCCGCGGTCATCGTCGTGGTCTTCGCGCCCGGCAGCCACCCGAACGCCACCGGCTTCGTGCCGACCGGAAGCTCGCCCGGTCAAGATGCCGAGCAGACCACCACCGCCTTCCTTCAGGCGTGGCAGACCGGTGACCTAGGGCAGGCCGCCCGCTACACCGATCATCCCGCCGTCGCCCAGGCCGCGCTCGGCGTCTATCGCACGGACCTGCACCTGACCAAGCTGACCGCCGCGACCCAGGTCGGGTCCGCGGTCCCGACGGGCACGTCGTCGACGCCGCATGAATCGGTCAAATACGCGATGAACGCCACGGTGGCGGCGACGTATGGCGCCACGACGCTGCACGGCATCTGGAAGTACACCGGCACGCTGGTCGCCTACCAGCAGCCGAAGTCACAGCTGTGGTACGTCGCCTGGAGCCCCGATGTCCTCGCGCCGAACCTCACCGCGTCCACCCATCTGGCGGCCGTCTCGGTGGCACCCCAGGTCGCCGCGGTCAACGACGCCGGCGGAAACGACCTGACCTCCTACAACGACGCCGGGCTGACCACGATCGCCAACTTGCTGCAGCGCAAGGCACCGCCCGGACAGGGAGCTCCCGGCCTGTACGTGGAGATCCAGACGGCCAAGAACCAGCTGGTACCGAACACCCAGGCGGTCGTCACGCCGCCCACCAACATACCGGCGCTGACCACCACGATCAGTGCGCAGGCCGAGACCGCCGCGCGGTCCGCCGTGGCCGCCCGGACGAACAGTTCGATGGTCGTCATCCAGCCCTCCACCGGCAACATCCTGGCCATCGCCAACAACGACGGCTTCAACGATTTCGCGCTTACCGCCAAGGTGGCGCCGGGCTCGACGATGAAAATCATCACCTCCACCGCGCTGTTCAACGCCGGGGTGCTCACCGCGTCAAGCGCGGTCGCCTGCCCGGAGACCTACACGGTGCAGGGCATCACCTACCACAACGACAACAACGAGTCTGAGCCCGCCTCGACCCCGTTCGTCACGGACTTCGCCCAGTCCTGCAACAACGCGTTCACCACCCAATGGCCGCACCTGTCCGGCGGCGGCCTCGCGCACACCGCCAGGAACTACTTCGGCCTGGATCAGAACTGGGACATCGGCATCTCCGGCCTGTCGGCCAGCTACTTCAACGCCCCGGTAGGCGCCAGCGGCTCCGAGCTCGCTCAGGAGGCGTTCGGCGAGGGAGAGCTGACCGCGTCGCCGCTGGCGATGGCCTCGGTGGCGGCCACCGTGGACGCCGGGACGTTCCGGCAGCCTGTCCTGCTCGCCGGCACCAAGCGGGTCACCGCCACCGCGCTTTCGGCCAGCACCGACGCCCAGCTCAAGCAGCTGATGGCGGCTGTGGTCAGCAGCGGGACCGCGGCCGGGATCGGGTTCGGGCCCGGCGTCTACGCCAAGACCGGTACCGCCGACATCCAGGGCCAGGAGCAGCCGAACAGCTGGCTCGTCGCCTTCGCCCCCGCCCAGGATGTCGCGGTCGCCTGCCTGGTGGTCAACGCCGGCTACGGCGCCCAGTTCGCCGGCCCGGAGGTCAAGGCCTTCCTGGCCAAGTATTAAGGCCCACGTCTGACTCACGGTCAGATCGGGTAGCGGGTGGGTTCGGTGGTGTACTGGCGGCCGGATGGTGCGGTCCACTGGAAGGTGCCGGGAGTGAGTTGCTCGGCGTTCCATTTGGGGTGTTGTTTGAGCCGGTGTTCGTGCCTGCATTTGGGTCCGCCGTTACACAGGCACGTTCTGCCGCCTGCTTCGTAGGGGGTGTTGTGCTCGAAGTCGGCTTGGGCGGAGGGACGGCGGCAGGTGGGACCGGTGCAGGTGGC
>JBEKGC010000329.1:0-9737 GCA_050013055.1 Streptosporangiaceae bacterium | reverse complement strand
CAGGCCTACGAGGACGAGATCGCCGCGCTGCGGGCATCACTGATCGAATAGGAGCGTGCGGACAATGCGGTTCGTTGATGAATTCCGTGATGCCGACAAGGCCCGCGCGCTGGCCGCGAAAATCGCGGCGCTGTGTGAGCCAGGCCGCCAGTACAAGCTGATGGAAGTGTGCGGCGGGCACACCCACACAATTTACAAGCATGGCCTCGAGGATTACCTGCCCGAGTCGGTCCAGCTGGTCCACGGCCCCGGCTGCCCGGTGTGCGTGATCCCGATGGGACGCGTGGACGACGCCATCCACCTGGCCTCGCAGCCGGACGTGATCATGACCTCATTCGGCGACATGATGCGGGTGCCGGGCAGCGGGGGATCGTTCTTCGACGCCAACGCCGAGGGCACCAACATCCGCATGGTGTACTCGCCGCTCGACTCGCTGAAGATCGCCCGGCAGAACCCGGACAAGCGGGTGGTGTTCATGGCGATCGGATTCGAAACGACCGCGCCGTCCACCGCCATGACCATGTTGCGCGCCGCCCGTGAGGGGCTGACGAACTTCTCGGTGTTCTGCAACCACGTCACGATCGTGCCGGCCATCAAGGCCATCCTGGACTCACCGGACCTGCGGCTCGACGGCTTCATCGGGCCCGGCCACGTGTCCACGGTGATCGGCTGCCGACCGTATGAGTTCATCGCGCGGGAGTACGGCAAGCCGGTGGTGACGGCCGGGTTCGAACCGCTGGACATCTTGCAGTCCATCTACATGCTCATGGTGCAGCTATCGCAGGGCCGCTCCGAGGTGGAAAATCAGTACTCCCGGGTGGTGCCGTGGGACGGCAACACGGCGGCGCTGAAGGCGATCAACGAGACGATGGAGCTGCGGCCGTACTTCGAGTGGCGCGGCCTGGGCTTCATCTCGCATTCGGCGCTCAAGGTCCGGGAACAGTACGCCGCCATGGACGCGGAGCTGCTGTTCCAGGTGCCCGGGGTGCGGGTCGCCGACCCGAAGGCCTGCCAGTGCGGCGAGGTGCTCAAGGGCGTGCTCAAGCCGTGGGAGTGCAAGGTGTTCGGCACCGCGTGCACCCCGGAGACCCCGATCGGGACCTGTATGGTGTCGCCGGAGGGTGCCTGCGCGGCGTACTACAACTTCGGCCGGATGAACAGGAACCGGGTGCCGGAAGCGCAGGTGGCCAGGTCATGACCACGGGGCCGGTGGGTCAGGACCAGGTTGGCAGGAACCAGCGTTCGTGGGTCGATCAGGCGCTGCACGAGCACGACGAGCACGAGCGGCTCGATGAGGCAGAAAGGGACGCGGCGGGCCGCCGCCAGCTGCCGCTGGCCGACCCGGAGCAGCAGGTCCTTGACCGCATCGACCGCGCCAGGCGCCGCCGCCCTCGGGTCAGGGAAGAACGCATCACGATGTCGCACGGGGCGGGCGGCAAAGCCACCCAGACGCTGATCGAGGCGGTCTTTCTCGACGCGTTCCGCAACCCGCAGCTCGAACCGCTCGAGGACGCGGCCGAGCTGACCATCAACGGAACCCGGCTGGCGCTGACCACGGACTCCTACGTGGTCAAGCCGCTGTTCTTTCCCGGTGGTGACATCGGCGACCTGGCCGTCAACGGCACGGTCAACGACCTGTCGGTGGCCGGCGCCACCCCGCTGTACCTGTCGGCCGGGTTCATCCTGGAGGAAGGCTTCGGAGTCGCCGACCTGTCCCGGGTGGTGGAATCCATGCGGGCCGCCGCCGCGGCGGCCGGGGTGCGGGTCGTGACCGGCGACACCAAGGTGGTCGAGAAGGGCAAGGCCGACGGCTGTTACATCAACACCGCGGGCGTCGGCCTGATCGAGCGGGACGTGCTCCTCGGGGCGGCCCGCGCCCAGCCAGGCGATGCCATCATCGTGTCCGGGCCCATCGGCGACCACGGCATCACCATCCTGCTGGCCCGCGGCGAGCTCGACATCGAGGCAGACATCTGCTCCGACACGGCCCCGCTGAACGGGCTGGTAGCGGGGTTGCTCAACGCGGTGCCCAGCGTCCGGGCGATGCGTGACGCGACCCGGGGCGGCGTGGCGACCATCCTCAACGAGATCGCCAAGGCGGCAGAAGTCGGCGTGCTGGTGAGCGAGGACGACATCCCGGTCCGGGCCGAGGTCCGGGGCGCCTGCGAGCTGCTTGGCATCGACCCCATGTACGTGGCATGCGAGGGCCGCCTGGTCGCGGTCGTGCCGGGTGAGCAGGCCGATCACGCGGTCGCCGCGCTGCGCGGGCACCCGCTCGGCGAGCAGGCCACGGTCATCGGGCACGTGCGGGCGGAGCAGCCAGGGATCGTCCAGCTGAAGACCGCGTTCGGCGGGACCAGGATCGTCGACCTGCTGGTCGGCGACCCGCTCCCCCGGATCTGCTGAGCGCGGATCTGCTAGGGCGGGGTGGTCAGGTTGCTCCGTACCATCGGGTGGGCAGCCCCGTGACCTGCGCTATGACGTCGAAATCGCGGTCATGGTGGAGCAGGGTCAGGCCATGATGTCACGGCTGATATAAGGCAAGCTGGTCCCTCGCTCCGGCCACGACGGCTTGGCCGAGGCTAATACCGCCGTCGTTACAGGGGATGCGGGAGTGCACCAGGACGCGGAATCCGCGTGCCCGCAGGCGGCGGACCACGGCGCGCAGCAACAGCAGGTTCTGGAACACGCCGCCGGACAGCGCTACGGTGTCGAGTCCGTGCCGGTCGCGGGTCGCCGCGCAGCCCGCCTCGACAAGCGCGGCCACGCCGTGGTGGAAGCGAGCCGCGACCACCGCGGGTGAGGTCCCGGCGGCGAGGTCGTCGAGGACCGCGTTGATCAGGTCGCCGCCGCGGGCCTGGAACGGATGACCGGCTTCGATGGCCGCCGGGTAGGCGCCGGTCTCGGCGGGATCGGCCAGCTGCTCGAGCTCCACCGCCGCCTGGCCCTCGTAGTTGATCGCATCCCGGACGCCGATGACGGCCGCGGCCGCGTCGAACAGCCGCCCGGCGCTCGAGGTCAGCGGGGAGTTGATGCCCTTGGCGGCCATGGCGACGATAGTGGGCCAGTCCGCCTGATGGCGCCGCCTGACGTCGAGTTGATCCACCCGGTCGCCGGCTTGGCCCGCGTCGAGGTAGGCAGCTGCCATCCGCCAGGGCTGCCTGATGGCGGCCGCTCCGCCGGGCATCGGCACCGGCGCGAGGTGACCGGCGCGCTCGAAGCCGGCCAGGTCGGCGACCAGGAACTCCCCGCCCCAGATCGTGCCGTCGAGGCCGTAGCCGGTCCCGTCGAAGGCCACCCCGATCACCGGGCCTGCCGCGTTGTTGTCGGCCAGGCAGGAGGCGATGTGCGCGTGATGGTGCTGCACGCCGGCCAGCGGAAGCCCCTCGTCGGCCAGCGCAACCGCGTACTTGGTGGACAGGTACTCCGGGTGCAGGTCATGGGCCACCACCTGCGGGTCGATGTCGAACAGCCGACGGAAATGCTCGATGCCCTCGGTGAAGGAGCGCAGGGTTTCCGCGTTCTCCAGGTCGCCGATGTGGTGCGAGACGAAGGCATGGCGATCCCGGCCCAGGCAGAACGTGTTCTTCAGCTCGGCCCCGCAGGCCAGCACCGGACGCCGGAACGTGCCGCTGACCGAGAGCGGTTCCGGCACGTAGCCGCGGGACCGCCGGATCAGCATCGGGCGGCCGCCGAACACCCGGGCGACCGAGTCGTCCGTCCTGATATGAATGGCCCGGTCGTGGACGAGGAACGCGTCCGCGATCTGGCGCAGGCCGGCCAGCGCGTCGCGGTCCCGGTAGAAGATCGGCTCATCGGAGACGTTCCCGCTGGTCAGTACGATCGGACGGCCGACCGCCCAGAGCAGCAGGTGGTGCAGCGGGGTGTAAGGCAGCATCACCCCGAGGCTGTGGTTGCCCGGGGCGGCCGACGCGGCGATGTCCGCGTCCTGCCGCCGCGCCAGCAGCACGATCGGGCGGCGCTGGCTGGCCAGCAGTTCGGCCGCGGCGGCGTCCACCTCGGCCAGTCGCCGGGCGGCCGCCAGGTCGGCGGCCATGACCGCGAACGGTTTGTCCTCCCGGTGCTTACCGGCTCGCAGCGCCGCGACAGCCTGCTCGCACGCGGCGTCCGCGGCGAGGTGGTAGCCGCCCAGCCCCTTGATGGCGAGCACCCGCCCCGCGCGCAGCAGCCCGGCCGCCTGCGCCAGCGTCCCATCCGGGTCGCCCGGGCCGCCGGGGCCGCCGGGGCCGCCGGGGCCGCCGGGGCCGCCGGGCAGCGTATTTCCGGCGGGATCGAGCAGCCGCAGCCGCGGGCCGCAGGCGGGGCAGCACGTGGGCTGGGCGTGGAAGCGGCGGTCGGCGGGGTCGTGATATTCCGCCGCGCACGGCTCGCACATGGCGAAGTCCGCCATGGTGGTCAGCGGCCGGTCGTAGGGAACGTCGCGGACGATCGTGAACCTGGGCCCGCAGTTGGTGCAGTTGATGAACGGGTATCCGAACCGCCGTCCAGCCGGATCGGCCAGCTCCCGCAGGCAGTCCGCGCACGTCGCGGTGTCCGCGGACACCAGCGTCCGGCGCCGTTCGGTCCTGGGGACGGGCTCGCTGGCGGCGATCGTGAACGACTCCGCCCCGGTGGACCCGCCCCTTGGCGTGATGGGGGTCGCGGCCACCCGGTCGATCCTGGCCAGCGGGGGCGCGTCCCGTTCCAGCCAGAGGAGGAACTTCTTCACCTCACCCGCTGGACCCTCGACCTCGACGAACACGCCGTCGGCGTCGTTGCCGACGAAGCCGCTCAGGCCAAGGCCGGTGGCCAGCGTGTGCACGAACGGCCGGAAACCCACACCCTGAACGATCCCCTCCACCCGGATCGCCGTCCGGACCACGGCCGAGGCGCCCATCGGCGCATCACCTCCCGCTCGGCAGGCTCTCACGGCAGGCACCCGGAACTCCAGCGCCGTTAAGATCTCGGTGGATCCGGGCTGCGTGGTGGATCGGGGTTATCCCAGTGCCCCATGCCAAGTCCGAAAACATCCGCCGCCGCTTGACCATCGAGGCAACGATCCCGCTATGACACTGGCTTTGACCAACGGTTGTGACATCGTCCCCTATCTCGGAAGGATCTGCCCTAACAACAGCTCGGTCGCCTGGCAGGCGGGTTTGATTCCGACAGGCAGCTCGCGGGTCGGCGGCCCTTGACGACCTGGCATTCGTCCCAGAGGGCTCCTGCAGTTCGCCGTAGGGTGAGGACCGAGCTGTGGAGGACTTCGCGGACGTGCAGGCGGCACGCGAGTCGCTGGCCGAGGTCGAGGCCGGCGCGGCGGCCGCCGCGAACATCGCCGCGCGGCCGAGCCGGCGCGGCAGCAGCGCCTGCCGCGCGAGCACCCAGGCCCCGCCGGCCCGCCAGGCCAGCCGCGCGAGCCCCGGCGGCACCTCGTGCGCCTCGGCCCAGATTGCCGCGACCCAGTCCCGCCGCCCGGCGCCGACCGCCTCGGCTCACCCGGCGCCCGCGGTCAGCACCTCGCCCGCGGTCAGCACCTCGCCCGCGGTCAGCACCTCGCCCGCGGTCAGCACCGGGGCTCTGGTGCAGGCGTACGTGTCCGGGCGGCATCTTCCGGCCCGGGCAAGGAGTGGTGCTCGGACTTCGTCAAGTGGGTGTGGCAGCAGGCCGGCGTCACCACCGGCTTGAGCACGCTCACCGCGGCATCAGGCTCGTTCTACGACTGGGGGCTGGCCCAGGGCGAAAGCATGCCGGCCGACAAGGGCACGCCGGAGACCGGTGACGCGGTGGTGTTCTTCCCGCCTGGCCACATTGGCCACCCCGCCTACGCGGACCACGTCGGCATCGTGACCGCGGTGAACCCCGGCGGGACGGTCAACCTGGTCGACGGCGACTTCCTCGGGACCTCGGACATCAGCGTGCAGTACGACACCAAGGTCAGCCTGACCAGCTGGGCGGCCCAGATCTGGGGCCCGGGCGAACAATAGGTGCTGATCGCCCCGCCGGCCGCCGCAGCGGCCCGCCCCGGCCGTCACGATCACCGCTCCGCAGGTCGCCGTGGCCGGCACGCTCACCAGCTTCAGCGCCAGCGGAACGATTCCTGGCGGCTCGGTCAGCCAGTACCAGTGGACGTTCGGGGACGGCCGGACCACCAACCAGGGCGGTGCGGACACCAGCACCGTCTTCCCCGGCGCCGGGATCTATCCGGTGACGCTGACCGCGACGGCGAGCAACGGCACCAGCGTCACGCGCGTCACCGATGTCGACGTCGTCGCCGCGTCCTCGGCCGTGACCTCGATTCCGAGCAACGCCGTCTGGTATTCGACCACGCCGGTCGCTCAGTACCTGTTCCTGCCCACCCCCACGGGCGGGCTGGCCGCGGAAAGCTCGGACGGGGCGGCAGGACAGGGCTGGCTGCGGCAGGGGCTGCCCGGACAGCGGGGCGGCGGGCTGGCCGCGCTGGCCTACCCCGACCCGGCGGTCGGCGACGCCATCACCCCGCACGCGTACTATCGCTCCGCCAGCGGGACACTCGCGGAGACCTACCTGGGCGGGTCCGGCTGGGCCACCAAGACCGTGGGCGGCTGGCAGTCCACCTCGATCTCGTCGCCGGACGGTGTCGCCGCGAACAGCCCGCTGTCCGCCGTCAGCACCTCGGCCACACAGGCCGGCGTGTTCTTCGTCGACGGGCAGGGCAAGCTCGCCGAGGCGAACCAGGCCGGCCAGGGCTGGGGCGTGCACGAACTGCCCGGGACCACCGGCAGCACCGCCCTGGCGGCCACCAGCCACCTGATCAGCTCCGGTTTGCTTGGCCCGGAGGTCTTCTGGCTCGCCCACGGCGGCCAGTGTCTACCCCGGCCAGCCGGCCGAGCTCTTCCTCGCCGGCGGTGCCACGCCGCGACTGGACGCTGAGTCAGGGCCGGCGTGGACGGCCGCGACGCTGCCCGGCACCGCGGCCACGCTCGCGGAGCGCATGCTGCTGTACGCGGCCGCGCCGGGCGATCTCGCCAGCGCACGTCGCGCGGCCTTGGCCGCAGGCGTGCCCGCCAGCGGCGTGACCGGGTCCTTCAGCACCGCGTGGGCGGCCGCGCTGAACGGTAACTACCTAGTCATCGCGGTCGGGCCGGCCGCCAACGACGCGCTGTACTTCAATACGTGCGGTTGGGCCGACCCGTCCGGCGAAAGCGCGGGCGGGACACCGTTCGTCCTGTCAAGCACACCGTTGAACCAGGTGCCTGGGGTGGACTCCTACCAGGACGCCGCCGCGGCCACCGTCGCGCAGACGCCCCGGCTGACGGCCGCCCTGGCCTACTACGCCACCCACGGCAAACTGCCGGCCGGGATGACCAAGCTACCGGGAGCGGCCGCTCCGGCGCGGGTCTGCTCCGGTCAGCCCTAGCGGCTGTCCTTTTGCGCATTCCCGGTACGTCGTGGTGTCGTAGATGCCGAACGATGGGAGACGCGATGAAGTTCATGATGCTGGTCTGTGCCGAGGAATCTCAGGACGAGGCCACCGGGGCGGCTGACGCCGGCGACGCCGCCCCGGAGGAGGACGGCTCGCGAGGCGAGGACGGTCGCGGTGCGCGACGGGGAGATGCTGGTCAGCGACGGGCCGTTCGCCGAGACCAAGGAAGTCATCTGCGGCTACGACGTGCTGGACTGCGCGAACATCGACGAGGCGGTCAAGGTGGCCGCGGCGCATCCGGTGGCCGCGTTCGGCCGGATCGAGGTCAGGCCGTTCTGGCGGGGCTGATTCCCGGTCAGGCCCCGGGCAGGTCGGCGGCGGCGGCCCCGGCCAGGATCTCGTAGTCGGGGTCGGACAGCCAGCCGCGGTCATAGGCGAGCACCACGTCGTCGAAGGAACCTGGCACGTACGGCTCGGGGTCGTCGATGGCCGTTCGAGCCTGCTCAAGTTCGGGCGGGCAGACGTCGGGAACCTGGGGCCAGCGGCGGGCCCGGAACTCGAGCGACAGGTCGTCCAAGGTGAGCTTGCCGTCCCGGAAGGACGTGAGCATCGAGGTCACGGCGCCGCCGGGAAACGCCCCGGTCCCGACGGTCCCGCCGATCGCCCCCGCGGACCGCGCGCCGACCGCCCACCTGATCCGGTTCCTCGGCTCGGCGGCGGCGGGGATCGCCAGCGCCCGGATGGCCTGCGCCCGCGAGTACCGGCCGCCGTAGCCGTGCCCGCGGCGGAACTCCTCTTCCCCGGCCCGGTGGGCCTCGTCGGAACGGCGCACCGCTTCCTCGATGCTGATGTCGGCGAACACCGCGTTCAGCGCGTAATCCGCGAACCGCAGCGCATAGGTCCAGGACTCAGAGGCACGCCAGGACGCCAGCGAGATGTCAAGGATCAGGTTCCGGCCGTCGGTCAGGGCCAGCAGCCCGACGCGCTTGGCCACGAACTGCGCCTCCCGGTGCACCCGGTCGGCGCGGGCCAGCGGGGACTGCCCGTCGGCCGCCGGGGGGATGAGCTGCCGGGCCGCCATCCGGACCAGGATGTCGTCGATGCTGACGGTCAGGTACCTGGACCGGTCCAGGCCGGCCTCGGCCAGCGCGGCGGCCTTGTCCGCGCCGGGCAGGCCGCCCGCGATGACCGCGAGACGTTCGGCCGGCACTGCGGCCGCGTCCTCGTGGATCTCCGCGACCAACCGCCCCTGCTGCTTGTTGCGCTCACCCGTCCAGATCAACGGCCTTCGCCCTCCCGTGCTGCGGCCAGGCCGCGGCGATCATGGTCTGCGGCTATTGTCCCAGCACATCGTGGCCAGGACAGCCGGGGCCGCAGCGAACACGCACGGTCCGGCAGGCGAGTCAGGCCGCGGGCCGCGCCAGCTCGCATCAGCGGAGCCGCTGGTGTGGCTGGAGAGGACAGGGCCGTTCGGCATGAAAAGATCTTATTGTTTGGGGCCGAGCGAGTGCCGGTCGGCCGTCCGGAGGAGTCACGTCGCCGATGCGGACGGTTCGGTCAGTGCGGCGATGCACGCGGTGAGCAGGCGCCGCATCTGATCTTGTTCGCTGGCATCCAGATGGGCCAGCATGTCTTGCTCGACGCGGCGAACCGCGGCGCTGGCCATCGTGAGCTGGCGGCGCCCGCGGGCGGTCAGCTCGGTCGGCAGGGCCCGGCCGACGGGTGCCCGGGCCGGACGGACAACGAGTCCCTGGCGTTCGAGGGCCTGCAGGAGCACATTCATCGACTGCCGGGTGACGAAGGCGCCGCGGGCGAGCTCAGAGTTCGACAGACCCGGCCGCTGGGCCAGCAGCTCCAGGCAGGAGTAGTGGGTGATCGTCATGCCCAGCGGCCGCAGCGCGGCCTCCAGGGCGGAGTGCAGGACGCTCGCGGCCGCCTTCAGCAGGTACCCCAGCGATGTGTCCAGCTCGATTCCTGGCTCGTCTTGACTCATGTCAGTAGTCTGACATACAGTGGGGTGTGTCAGAAAACTGACATACCATGAGGAGGTAAGAATCGTGGCCGTTACCGGACCCGACTTCATTTCACTGCAGGTGCGCGACCTGGACCGTTCCGCCGCTTTCTACGAGCAGTACCTGGGGCTGAAGCGCTCCGACGCAGGACCGCCGCACGCCGTCGTGTTCGGCACCAAGCCGATCGCGTTCGCCGTCCGTGACGTCGTCGCGGGCGTCGACCTGGACGCGATCGCGCAGCCGGGCCAGGGGATGGCGCTGTGGCTGCACGCCCCCGACGCGCAGGACATCCACGACGCCCTCGCCGCCGCCGGCACGACGAT
>JBEKGC010000328.1:0-7756 GCA_050013055.1 Streptosporangiaceae bacterium | reverse complement strand
GTGGCGGGGTCGGCGATGTCGCCCTCGACGGTGAGCACGTCCGGATCCTCGGCCGGCTTCATGGCGCGGGCGTTGGCGACCACGCTCCAGCCTTGCCGGCGGTAGGCCGCGACCACGCCCGCTCCGATGCCCTGGGAACCGCCGGTGATGATGGCGACCTTCTGGCCCTTCTCGTTCATGGCGTTCCCGTCGGTACCGTCGCCGGGCCCGGGTCGTTCGGGTGCGGTGCGAGCGGGGTGATCTCGTCGGTGCGCCACACCCGCAGCGGCATCGAGGCGAGGACCTCGGCGAGCTGGCCGTCGTCGTCGGCGGCGAACAGCCCGAGCGTGCGCCATTCGCCTGGCTGCAGCGGCGGCCGCCACAGCCGGAGCACGTGCCCCTGCGCCGCGAGCTCGCGCGTGTGGGCGGCCTCGCGCGCGCGGACGTCGTCGACGGCTTGGTCAGATGTTCCGTCCGGGACGTGGGTGGTCATGGTGACGAGGTACTCCATAGCTGGTTCCTCCCCGGCTAGTTGTCACGGCGATTCCGCGGCGGCGGGCTGACGGGCGGCTGTGACCTGGCCGTGCAGCGCCTTCAGCGCGTCGACGTAGATCTCGGAGAAGGTGGGGAAGGGCTGGATAACGTCGCGCAGCACCGGCAGGGGCACCTGGGCCCGGATGGCCAGCGTGGCCTGCTGCAGCCACTCGCCGGCCTCGGGACCGAGCGCGTGGGCGCCGGTCAGCTTGTCGCCGTCGGACAGCAGGGTCAGGAACCCGTTGGAGCTGGCGTATTCGTGGGTGTACGTGGCCGTTTTGGCCACCTCGGACAGCGGGGCGGTCGCGCTGAACCGGGCCTGCGTGGCGCCGACGGAGGCGGCTTGCGGGTCGGTGTAGATCACGTCAGGTATGGCCTGGTAGCTAGCCTCGCGAGGATCGCCGAGAATGTTCGCGGCGACGATCTCGCCCTGGTACTTGCCGACATGGGTCAGCAGCCGCACGCCGGTGACGTCGCCGACGGCCCACAGCCGGTCCCCGGCGCGCAGGTGCGCGTCGACGTCGAGGCCGTGCGGGCCGGCCGTGACGCCGACGGTCTCCAGGCCCTCGGGCACCCGCGGGCGGCGGCCCGTGGCGGCGAGAATGTGGTCGCCGCGCAGCTCGCGACCGTCCTCGAGGGTCAGCACGTAGTCCTCGCCTTCGCGCCGCGCGGCCGTCGCGTGGATGCCGAGGATGAGCTCGATGCCGTCGCGGCGCAGGACCTCGCCGAGGGCGTCGCCCAGCGGCGCGGGCTCCCGGGCCAGGACGTGCGCGGCCGCCTCGACCAGGGCCACCTCGCCGCCGAGGCGGCGCACGGCCTGGGCCATCTCGGCGCCGACAGGCCCGCCGCCGAGTATCAGCAGGCGCCGCGGGACGGCCTTCATGCCGGTCACCTCGCGGTTGGTCCAGACGCCTTCCATCTCGCGCAGGCCAGCGACGGGCGGCACGACCGGATCCGAGCCGGTGGCCACGACGACGTGCCGGGCGGTGTGCCGGACGCCGTCGACCTCGACCACGCCCGGCCCGGCGAGGCGGCCGGTCCCGCGCAGCAGCGCGATGCCCTTGCCCGCCAGCCAGCGCTCCTGCCCGGCGTCGGAGTAGCCGGAGACCATGAAGTCGCGGTAGGCGAGCGCGGCCTCGACGTTGACCTCCGCGCTGGCCCCCACCTCGCGCGCTTCTGTGACCGCCTCGCCGGGGCGCAGCAGCGTCTTGGACGGGATGCACGCGTAGTAGGAGCACTCGCCCCCGACCAGCTGACGTTCGACCAGGGCCACCCGCAGGCCGCCCTCGGCCAGTGCCCCGGCGCAGTGCTCGCCCGGCGAACCGCCGCCGAGGACGATGACGTCGTAGTCGCTGCTCATCTGCTCGCTCACTTTCTGTGCGGACGTGCGGTGGCCGTGGCTCCACCCTCGCGCCTGGAGCCAGCCGATCGCGCCCGTAGAAGACCCTGGTCCGTACCAGGCACGCGGCCCTGGGCACAGGCACAGGTCGGCTAGCTGGACATGGCCGGCCGGCCGGCGTCAGGCAGCGCCACGCGGAGCTGCCTGCGCGAGCTGATGCCGAGCTTGGCGAAGACCTTGCGCAGGTGCCATTCGACGGTGCGCGGGCTGAGGAACAGCTGGGTGCTGATCTCCGGATTGGACAGCCCGTCACGGGCCAGCCGGGCGATCTGCGCCTCCTGCGCGGTGAGCTCGCCCGTCGTGTCGGCCCTCCGCTTGCGCACGGTCTCCCCGGTGGCCAGCAGCTCACGGCGGGCGCGTTCGGCGAACCCCTGGACCCCCATCACGGTCAGCATCTCGTAGGCTTCGCGGAGGTGCTCGCGTGCGTGGGTGCGCCTGCCCGCGCGGCGCAGCCACTCGCCGTAGAGCAGGTGAGCCCGGGCGAGTTCCGGTCGGAGCTTGGTCCGGCCGAGGCGTTCGATCGCCTCGCGGTAGAGCTTTTCCGCGGCCGCGCCCTCGCTCACCAGCGCATGTGAGCGGGCCTCAATGCCCAGCCCGAAGTCGGTGCCTCCTGGCCGCGTCGTTCCCGTCAGCTGCTCAAGAGCCTGGGCGGCGAGCTGGCTGTGGCCGCAGCGCACCGCGGCCTCGACCAGTTCGGGAAGTGCCCACATGGACATATAGAGCGCCGGCGTCTGCTGGCTGGCGTACTGGGCCGCGGCCAGCGCGTCGGCGTAGCGGCCCAGGCCGTTGTTCAAGATCGCGGCCGCCCAGTGCGCGTAGGTCGCCGCGATTCCCTGGCCTCTGGCGGCCGCCTCGGCGATGGTCGCCTCGATCAGCGGGGCAGCCTCGGCCTGATCACCCCGCAGGGACGCCATCAGCATCGCGGCGAACGGCGCACTGCGAGCCCCGGTCGCCGCGCAGACCGCAGCGGCCTCCGCGATCAGGGCCGAAGCCGCCGCGAAGTCGCCGCGCCAGGCGGCGTCTGTGCCGAGCGAGCCCAGGTTGATAGGCAGCTGGTCGAGTGCGCCTGCGTCCCGGGCGAGCTGGACCTGCCGGACTCCGATCGCACGCCAGCGGACGTCGTCCCACAACGCGCTGGCGGCCGCCCGACCCAGCCAGCCCCACCGGATCCCTTCCTCGGCGGAGATGTCTGCGCTGGCAAAGGCGCTTGCGGCTTGCTGCAAGGCTGGTGCCGCTACGGCCGGTCCCTCGGTGACCAGCAGCGCCAGGCCGTCGAGGACCAGGTCGGCCAGGCCCGGAGGGCGCGCCGGGCGGGGCAGCGCCCGCGCTGCCTGGGAGACCTCAGCCAGGTCACCGCCCCCGGCGAAACGCCCGGCGAAGAGCGCAGCCATCCACGCGCTCCTGTAGGTGTCGCGCGCCATGGCGAGGTCGAGCGACTCGAACCGCTTAGCCGCTTTGAGCAGCAGCAGGGAAGCGTCACTGCCCAGGCCAGAGGAAAACACGATCTGGCCGCGGAGCACGTCCATCCGGGCGCTGGAGATCTCATCAAGCGGCCCGGACCCGTCAACCTCCGCCCTGGCCAGCAAGTCGAGAGCCTTGTCGAACGCGCCGGCCTGCGTGCTGGCCTGCGCCGCCGCCAGCGTGCGCTCGGCCCGGCGCCCCGGCTCGGCCGTCAGCATCACCGAGCGCTCGAGGAAAGCCGCGGCTGCGGCCAGGCCCCCGCGTGCCTGCGCCCGCCCGGCCGACCGCTCGAGCTCCGCCGCGACCTCCTCATCAGGTCCCGACATCGCCTGCGCCAGGTGCCAGGCCCGTCGATCGGGATCAGCCTGCGCGTCGGTCACCTCCGCCAGCGCGGCATGCACCTTCCGCCGATCGCCGGGGGAGACCGCCCGGTAGGCGGCCGAGCGCATCAGGGGATAACGGAACACCACCCGTCCGCCGATTCCACCGGTATCGAGGAGCTCGGTTTCCTCCGCCTGCTCGGCGACCTCGGCGCCCAGTCCCAGGCGCCCGGCGGCCCTGCGCACGAGCGCCGGGTCACCGGTAGGATCGGCCGCCGCGACCGCGAGCAGCAGCCTGGTCGGTTCGGGCAGGCTCTTGGCCCGCCTCAGGAAGTTCTCCCGGATCCGGCCAGGCCAGGGCAGCACCTCAGGCAACCCGAAGCCGCCGGCTAGCTCGGCCGGCGAACGCCCGCGCGAGAGCTCGACCAGCGCCAGCGGGTTCCCGCGCGTCTCGGCCACGATCCGGTCAGCCACCCTCTCATCCAGTGGCCACCGGACCACCGAAGCCAGCAGCTCCCGCGCGTCAGCGTGGCGCAGGCCCTCCACCATCAGCTCGGGCAGCCCGCGCAAGTCAGCGCCCGGCTCACGGGCGGCGAAGATCACCAGCACAGCCTCCGCCAGCAGCCGCCGCGCCGCGAACGCCAGCACCTGCACCGAAGCCCGGTCCAGCCACTGCACGTCATCGACCACGCACACCAGCGGCCGGTCCCCGGCCATCTCCGACAGCAGGCTCAGCACCGCCAGGCCAACCAGGAACCGATCCGGTGCAGGCCCTGTTTCCAGGCCGAACGCGATCCTGAGGGCATCCCGCTGCGGGCCGGGCAGACGCCCGAGCCGGTCAAGCATGGGCCCGCACAGCTGATGCAGCCCGGCAAACGCGAGCTCCATCTCCGACTCCACCCCGGCGGCGCGTGCGCATCTCAGATCCGGTGCCGCCGCCACCGCGTAGTCCAGCAGCGCCGTCTTGCCCACCCCGGCCTCACCCCGCACCACGAGCACCGCACTGCGTCCGTCACGCACCCCGTCGAGCAGCTCATCCAGCGCGCCGCACTCGGCACGACGTCCGCGCAGCATGGTCGGCCGGCCCGGAACGGTGCCGGCCGCAGACACGGCGGCCAGCCGGATCGGGTCATCGCGCAGATCCGTGTCTGCCATGGCGGCAACTCCTTCGGATTCCTCACAGCCGAGCTGGCCTCACGCCACCGCGGCAGGCGCCGGCGGACAGCTAAGACGCGGCGAACGAGTTCCAGCAGCACCAGCCTGGCCGGGATGGACTCGCGAACCAATGGAGCGCACTTCAGCGTCTGGGCTCGGGAGTTCCCGCGGCACTCATGGGGCTTGCCCCACGCCGGGAAGCCCGATTGTGGGGTCCACCCGATTGCCGGCTTGTCCGTCAGCCGCCATGATCCCTATGTGGGATACCTGATCCTGATCGTCGACGACAGCCCGCGCTTCCGGGCGACCGCGGCGGAATTGCTCGCGGCCTGGGGCTTCGAGCTGTTCGACGTGGCTGCGGACGGACCGCAGGCGCTGGCCGCCGTGGCCGGGAGATGCCCGGACGGGATCCTGCTTGACGTCAACCTTCCCGGACCTGATGGCTTTGCGGTGGCAGCATCGCTGGCCGCGGCCTGCCCGGCGGCGAGGATCGTGCTGACCTCCACCGATGCCGACTGTGCTCCGCCACAGGTCATGGCGACATCGGCCGCGGCAGCGTTCGTGCCCAAGCAGGAGCTTGCCCTGACCGACCTCCGGGCGCTTTTCGCCGCCTGAACGGGTGCTGGGCGGGGTCTGCTGGTTCAGGCCCGCAGGTACGTGAGCACGGCCAGCACACGACGATGCTGGTCCGGTGACTGGTGCAGGCCGAGTTTGTCGAAGATGCCGGTGACGTGCCGTTCGACGGCGGCTACCGTGACCACCATTTCGTGCGCGATGCCGTTATTGGAGCGGCCCTCCGCGATCAGCGCCAGGACCTGCCGCTCGCGCGGCGTCAGGGCATTGACCGGACTTGCCTGCCGCTTGCGGCCGACCAGTCGCGCCACGACGTCGGGATCGAGCACAGACCCGCCATCAGCGACGCGGCGGACGGCATCGGTGAACATGCCCAGATCGCCGACTTTCTCCTTCAGCAGGTAGCCGACGCCTTGCGCGCCGTCGGCGACGAGATCGAAGGCGTAGCTGTCCTCCAGGAACTGGGACAGGATCAGGACACCTGCCCCCGGACGGTCGGCCCGGATCTGAAGGGCCGCCCGGAGCCCGTCATCAGTATGATCCGGCGGCATCTGGATGTCGGCGATGACAATGTCCGGGCCGTACGCGCCAGCCATCCGGACCAGGTCGCGTGCGTCGTCCGTCGTGCCGACGACGTCGAATCCGCTGTCCTGGAGGACGTGCACGATCCCTTCCCTGACGAAGGGCTGATCCTCGCCCACGATGACGCGAATTCGCTCAGACTGAGCCACGCTGCCACGCTATTCCTCCGGCGGAGGCGAACGCCATAGGTCAGGCTGGGTAGAGGTGAGGCGGGCCCAGGTAGGGGAACCCGGCCAGCAGGTCATCGTGCGGCCTGAGGCCGCCTGAGCTGGCCTTTCCGTTGGTCAGCCAGGCAAAACGCGCGCTGAAGACGTCATCGGTGAGGGCCCGGCCATTGGGGTAAGCGGCTGGCTGCGTCCGGTCGTAGCGCAGGATATCGGGCAGCGCGATCCTGGCCGCCGCCGTTGCCTTCTCGGGCGGGTAGCCGTTGGCTTCCAGGAGTTTGGACCAGGGCTGCAGGTAGTTCACCACATCGTCGGCTGGCTGCCTGGCGTTGAACTGGTCTTTGACGTCGTTGGGGTTGATGAACGGATTTATGGTCGGATGCCCGCCGCGGTCTACCTGCACGAGGACGCCGCCGCGGCGGACGCTGACCGCGGCCCAGACGCCGATCACCGGATCGGCGCCGAGCATGTCGCTGGGCACCTCCAGCGCTATGGACAGAATGTTCCTGTTAGCGAACGCGTCGTGCCCGGTCCAGTTGAATCCGTGAAATGCGCCGTCCGCATCGGCGAAGAACGGATCGCTGCGGACGCCGGTGAACAGCCGGCCCGGGCCAGCCCGCACGGGCCGCGCCGTGGCATCGAAGCCGACCGGCGTGGCCGAAATCAGGACCTCGCCGGCTGGCTCGGGCCGCCGCGCCTGGCTGCCGGTGGCGTAGTAGCCGGTGCAGGTTTGCATGCCGTACCTGAACTCGGAGAACGTGAACGTGAACGCGGCGTCGGCGTGCGCGTCACCATCGTTGTCGATGTTGATCCGGTAGACGCCGTCGGGGTGGAATTCCGCTTTCATCAGGAAGGGCGGCATGGCGCTGATGCCCGCCGTATACGGATTCACGTTGATGATCAGTGTCGTCTGGCTGGCGTCGCCGGGCGGTGAGAAGGCGTAGAGGTCGGTAAAGTCCAGGCGCGCGTCGTCGCCGGGGAACCGGAGGTCGGCCGCACTGTAATGGTTGGACATGGTGCTCCTTGTCTGCAGGCCAGGCGGATGGGCGCGGCGGCCACTACCGCTCCCCGCCGGAGAAGATCTCCAGGAAGAACAGGAACACGTTCAGCACGTCGAGGAAGATCGAGGCGGCCAGGAAGGGCGCGGTGGCGGCCTCGGTGTTGGTGCGCAGCCGCTGGAAGTCGAACATGGTGAACCCGGCGAAGATGACCAGGCCGAGCACGGAGTAGGCCAGGTCGGCGCCCGGGATGTGGACGAAGACCAGCACCAGGCCGACCACGATCAGGGCCAGCAGCGCCCAGAAGCAGGCCCGGGCGATCGCGGTCAGGTCACGCCGGGTGGCGTAGCCCGCCGCGCCGAACCCGGCGATGAACAGCGCGGTCGCCCCGCCCGCTTCCCACAGCGCCCGCGGGTCCATGCTGCCGTAGTACGCGACGGTGGGCGCCACGGCGACCCCGATCAGCAGGCCGAACGCGGCGAGCAGGCCGACGGTGAGCTGGATCGACCGGCGAGCGGCGAACCGCATGGCGATCAGGCAGGCGAAGGCGGCGATGAACGCGGCGATGCCCGCGCCGCCGGTCAGGTTATG
>JBEKGC010000327.1:0-12223 GCA_050013055.1 Streptosporangiaceae bacterium | reverse complement strand
GGGAAGAGCCATCTTCCTGAGGTTCTCCGCGACCGGGATCAGGTCAGCCGCTAGGCCGTCCTCCAAGAGCAGCATCGTCCTGATTCCGTAGGCGGTGGACAACGCCGTCGCCTTACCTGGCAGCTCGCTCAGGTCGGGCGGCCACCCCGTGGGCTTGCCGTCATCGTCCCGCGTAAGGCAATCCCGCAGTGCTCTCGCGATATTCGCGAACGTTTGCAGTAGGGTCGGCACCGGCGAGTCGGGTAGCAGCATCGAGAGCCGGGGTGCGGGGTGATTGGGCTTGGCCCGCAGCTCGGTGACAAGGTTCTGAATAGCGCCTCGGGCCTTGAGGTACTCATCCAGCGAACGCGCTTGGGAGTCGGACGGTAGTTCCTCCCCTGCTGCCCACCGGGCGAGTTCCGCAACAGAAACGGCGAGCTTAGCGGCGGCCTGCTCAATGGTCTTGCGTCGCGTGCCGAGAGTCATGGTGAGCTCTGCGCCGAAGACCCGCAGCTCCGCCAGGCTGACTACAGAGACGTCTGACGGGGGCTCGTGAGTTTGATCCCGTCTTTCATCTACTACCGGGCCAGCCGAGGCGCTGCTGGCAGCTGTCACCCTGTCACCGCGAGCCCGCTCCGCCCAGCCCTCCTTCCCGGCCTCCCCTGTAACCCGGGATGCGTGTTGCTCAGCCAAGGCGGCACTTCCGGTGTCTAGCGTACGGACGACCCTAGATTGGGCAGGTCCTTCTTCTGTAGCGGCGACTCGTTCCCAGGCACGCCGCCACAACTCGATGTCGTCGTCCTTCACCCCGCATGCCTTAAGGAAAGCAGCCATCATGGTCTTGCGGGGAAACCGGACGCCTCTGAGCATCTCGGCCACGGCCGTCTTCGAAAGCGGACTGGGGGTGTGACGGGTCCTCGCCTCTAGAGTGCGCAGGGATGGCCTGTCGGCCCGCAGATGCACCTTACGCAGCAACCCAGCGAGGTCATCGCGTGTGTTCACCGCGGCCAAGTCAAGATCGCTAGTGTACGGCGCTTCATCCACGTCCGCCCCCTGTCCGCAGCTGTCCGCAGATGTCCCATATTGTACGGCGAGACGAGCGCGTCAGGGAATCTGCATCGTCCCACCACGGACCGAAGCTGTCGGCAAACAACACCAGCCCGTCCGTCGCCCTACCGGACATCCGGCGCAGCAGGTTGTCTTGAAATCATGCCGGATCGGTTAGCCGGGCTCGGTATCTGGCAGCGATAAACCGGAAGGCGAACTTAATGGCGCGTGACTAAGCGCACACGCTGTAAGTAGTAAGGAGGAAGCTGTGTTTACTGCTTCTGGGCCACATCAAGACCCCAGTTCCATTGTACCGGTTGCCCTGATAGTTATCACAGGGCTAATCGTATTCTGGCGTACGGCAATCAAGATCCTAGCCATCGTCGTTATACTGCTAGTGATATTGGGTCTTTCTGAGGTACTGCACACTCTGCACTAGTGTCCTGCGCCTGAAATTTCTAGCGATATATTTCTCTGGGAGTCCGGGGATTTCCTCTGCCGTCTTTTCTCAGATGAATGGCCGTCGAACAGATCCTGAACTGCCTGTACCGAACACCCGCTGCAGCCGGGGCTCGTCTCCTCGTCGATGGTCATTCGCAGGAGGTAGAGGCAGCCGCGAAACGGACGTCGTGGATCCGACGGGCGGCGGCGAGATCCTGGAACTTGCGGCCATCCGCCGGGAGCTGACCGGCGTGCCCACGGCATGACCTGCCCGCCGGCGACGGGGCGAAATTGGCTGGCCGGCGGGTAGGCGGCTCACTTACGGTGTGTCCATGCTTGATGAGGGGCAGCGGGCGGAGTTCGGGGAGCGGGGCTTCCTGCTGCTACCGCGGGTGGTCCCGGCTGAGGTGGTGGCCGCCGCGTCCGGTGTGATCGACGGGCTGATCGAACGCGACCCGCCGGCTCCGCAGGTGCGGGGGCCGTACAACTACTTCCTGGCGGCCGCGCGGGTTCCGGCGCTGGCCGCGCTGCTGACCGGGAGCCCGGCGTTCGGGCTGGCCGAGTCGCTGACCGGAGCGGGGACGCTCGAGGTGCCCGGCCAGGTTCAGGTGGCGCTGAACATCCCGCCGTTCCGCCACCGGCCAGGCATGCACCACCTCGACGGCGTCCCGCCCGGACCGGACGGGCGGCCGGGGACGTTCACCATGCTGGCCGGGGTGCTGATGTCCGATCAGCGCGCCCGGGACGCGGGCAACCTGTGGGTGTGGCCGGGAACGCACCTGACCCATGCCGCGTACTTCCGTGCCCACGGGCCGGGCGCCCTGGTCTCGGCGGGCGGCTACCCGCCTATCTCGCTGCCCGAGCCGGAGCAGGTCACGGGCGGCCCCGGGGATCTGCTGCTGGCGCACTACCTGCTCGGCCACAACATTGGCGGCAACACCTCGGCCGCGGTCCGGCGCGCGGTCTACTTCCGGGTCAAGCGGGCCGGTCACGACGCCCGGTGGCGTGAGTTCCTCTGCGACCCCTGGCTGGACTATGACACGGTCCGCGATCGGGAATAAGAGACCTGCTGATAGTCTTGGACTCGAGGCGGCGATCTTCGCCGCCGCTCCCGCGGGCGAGCTGCCCGCCGGTCGCTGCGCTCAGTACGGCTACACAGTCGTTCACCGTTGTCGATGGACATCTGTTGAGCATGCGACCTCCGAACCATCGATGGAGTTTTCTGCATGCCCCACAGTTCCAGGCGTCCCCGCGTGTCCTCAGACCGGTATGGCCGAGGCGGCGAGCGCGCCACCCCGCGCCATGGGATGGGCGCGACCAGGCGTCCCCGGGCCGCGGCGGCCCCCCGTCCCCAGCGCGTCCAACCGCAGTCTCAGCTTGACCTGGCCCTGGATGCCGCCGCGGCGGCCCCGCAGCCGACGCCGGCTACCTTCGCCGAACTCGGCCTGGACGCCCGGCTGGTCAGCGCGCTGGCGGCCCACGACATTCACGAGCCGTTCGCGATCCAGGCCCGGGCGCTGCCGGACGCGCTAGCCGGCCGGGACGTGCTCGGCCGGGCCCAGACCGGATCGGGCAAGACGCTGGCCTTCGGCCTGCCGCTGCTGACCAGGCTGATGGCCACCGCGGGTCAGCGGCGCGACAAGGCGCCGCGCGGTCTGGTCCTGGTGCCGACCAGGGAACTGGCCCAGCAGGTGGCCGAGGTGCTCGCCCCGCTCGGCCGGCGCATCAACGTGAGCATCGCCACGGTGTACGGCGGAGTGCCGATCGGCAAGCAGATCACCCGGGTACGCGACGCCGACGTGGTGGTGGCCACGCCAGGCCGCCTCATCGACCTGATGGAACGGCATGCGTGCACGCTCTCCGACATCCAGATCACCGTGCTCGATGAGGCCGATCACATGGCCGACCTCGGCTTTATGCCCGCGGTCACGCGCATCCTCGACGCCACGCCCGCCGACGGCCAGCGGATGTTCTTCTCCGCCACGCTGGACCGCGGGGTTGGCCAGCTGGTGACGGCCTACGTCCGCGACCCCGCGCTGCACGCGGTGACCACCGCGTCCGATTCCGGCCCCGCCGAGCACCGGGTGCTTGTGCTGTCCGCGGCGGACAAGGTGCCGGTCGCGGCGGAAATCGCCAGCCGGCCGGGGCGGACGCTGTTCTTCGTCCGCACCAAGCACGGCGCGGACCGCCTGGCCAAGCAGCTGTCCCGGGCCGGTGTCGAGGCCGGAGCCATCCACGGTGACCGCAACCAGAATCAGCGGCAGCGCGCGCTTGACGCGTTCACCGCCGGGCATCCTCGCGTCCTGGTCGCCACCGACGTCGCGGCCCGCGGTATCCACGTCGACGATGTCGACCTGGTGGTGCAGTTCGACCCGCCCAACGACCACAAGGACTACCTGCACCGCTCGGGCCGCACGGCCCGCGCCGGGGCCACCGGCATGGTCATCGCGCTGGTGGAGCGCGGCCAGGTCCGTGAACTCCAGCGGCTGCACAGCGCGGCGGGCGTGACCGCGGCCAGCGACGAGGTCGCGACCGGGGACCAGGTGGTCAGGGAGATCGCGACGTCGGGTACCCCCGTCCCGCCGCCGCCACCCGTGCGCTCCTTCCCCGCGCCGGGCAAGTCGGCCGGGTCTCGCCGCTCCGGGAGCGGCCGCCACCCGGCCCGCCCGGCCTCCGGCACCCGCGAGGGTTTCGCCCGCGGCGCCACCAACCCAGGCGGCCGCCCGCAGAGCTCTCACCGGCCCGAGACCGTGAACCGGGCCGCCAGCGGCAGCCGGCCCGAGAGCGCCAAGCGGTCCGCCTGAGCGACCCGTCTTGACCGGGGCGCCCGGACTCCAGCGGTCTGGGTGCCCACGCTGGCCGGGTTCTTCTTGTCCGTACTTGCGACGGACCTGACGGCCCGGCTGGACCCCGGCTGAACAGCCCTGATGACCTCGACCCCGTTGAGGTCATCGGGGCTTTTCCGCGTTACCGGCGCGGCCGGGAACACATCACGGCATAAGTTAGTTGTCATCTAGCAACTAATTCTTTGCCGTTACGGAGGAACTCTCTTGCCGTCCGCATCATCCCAGCCGCGTCACGCGGAGACGGCTGACGCCCCGCACAATGGCCACGCTCGTCCCGACCGCCACGCCCGGCATGCGGCCGGCCAGCAGGCCGGGCCGGCGGGCCTAGCCTCAGGCGGCTCCAGCGGTTCGGGCTATAAGTGGATCGCGCTGTCCAACACCACGCTCGGCATGCTGATGGCGACCGTCAACGCCTCGATCATGCTGATCGCGCTGCCCGATATTTTCCGCGGCATCGGCGTCAACCCGCTGCAGCCGGGTAACACCACGCTGCTGCTGTGGCTGATCATGGGCTACCTGGTAGTCACCGCGGTGCTCGTGGTCAGCTTCGGGCGGCTGGGCGACATGTTCGGCCGGGTCCGGATGTTCAACCTCGGGTTCGCGCTGTTCGCGCTGTTCTCCGTGATGCTCTCGGTGACCTGGCTGCATGGCACGGCCGCGGCCTGGTGGCTGATCGGCATGCGGATCATGCAGGGAGTCGGCGGGGCGATGCTCATGGCCAACTCCAGCGCGATCCTCACCGACGCCTTTCCCTCCACCGAACGCGGCCTGGCGCTCGGCCTGAATCAGGTGGCCGGCATCGCGGGGTCGTTCATCGGCCTGGTGCTCGGCGGCTTGCTCGGCCCGATCGGCTGGCGGTACGTCTTCCTGGTCTCGGTTCCGTTCGGGGTGATCGGCACGGTCTGGTCCTACCTGAAACTGCAGGAGCGGGGCATCCGCCAGCCCGCCAAGCTCGACTGGTGGGGCAACGTGACCTTCGCCGCGGGCCTGATCGCGGTGCTGGCCGGGATCACCTACGGCATCCAGCCCTACGGCGGCCACACGATGGGCTGGACCAGCCCTCTCGTGATCACCCTGATCGCCGGCGGCCTGGCCACCCTCACGCTGTTCTGCGTCATCGAGACGCGGGTCGCCGAGCCGATGTTCCGGCTTGACCTGTTCAAGATCCGCCCGTTCACCGCGGGGAACCTGGCCAGCCTGCTGGCCGGGCTGGGACGCGGCGGCATGATGTTCATCCTGATCATCTGGCTGCAGGGCATCTACCTGCCCATCCACGGCTACAGCTTCGAACGGACCCCGCTGTGGGCCGGTATCGCCATGCTCCCGCTCACCGTCGGGTTCCTCATCGCCGGGCCGATCTCCGGATACCTGTCTGACCGGTTCGGCGCACGCCCGTTTTCCACCGGCGGCATGGTCGTCGCCGCGGCCTCGTTCGGCCTGCTCGAGCTGCTGCCTGTCAACTTCGTCTACTGGCAGTTCGCCGGCATCCTGCTGCTCAACGGCATCGGCATGGGCCTGTTCGCCTCACCCAACCGGGCGGGCATCATGAACAGCCTGCCGCCCGAGCGGCGCGGCGTCGGCGCGGGCATGAGCGCGACGTTCCAGAACTCGGCCATGGTCCTGTCCATCGGCATCTTCTTCACGCTGATCATCCTGGGCCTGGCCTCGTCGCTGCCCGCCACCCTCAGCCATGGCCTGATAGCCCAGGGCGTGCCGTCCGCCGACGCGGCCAGGCTGGCCGCGCTGCCGCCGGTCTCGATCATGTTCGCCGCGCTGCTCGGCTACAACCCGATCAGCACGCTGCTCGGCCCCGCGCTGGGCAAGCTGCCCGCCAGCCACGCTGCTTACCTGACCGGGCACTCCTTTTTCCCTGCGCTCATTTCGGCGCCGTTCGCCCGCGGTCTGGACATCGCGTTCGACTTCGCCATCGTGGCCTGCCTGGTCGCGGCCGTGGCGTCGCTGCTGCGAGGCGGTAAGTACGTGCACGAGGACAACGGGCAGGCCGGATCCGGACTCGCTGAGCCGGGCCGCCTGGACCGCGATGGCACCGAGTCCGCGGTGGCCGCTGCCTCAGCCGGCCACGACCTGGAAGGTAGCCAGGGTGGGGTCCGCCGCGTAAGCGATCCGGCCACCGTCGGCGGCCACCTCGCGCAGCGCCGCTAGCGCTGCTGTGGTGATGAGCTCGCCCGGGGCCAGCACGGGCACCCCGGGCGGGTAGGGAGCCACCAGCTCCGCGCTGATCCGGCCGATGGCGGCGCTGGCGGCGACGGTCTGGTTCCGGGCGAAGAACGCCTCCCGGGGAGCCAGCACCGTCTGCGGCCGGACCGTCCACGCGGCAGTGGCGGACGGCCTCCTCGGCCGGCCGCGGTGCCGTTCTATGGCGGCGATCAGCACCTCGGTGAACGCCGCCATCCGCGCCTCGTCATCGGCCATCGTCACGATGGGCACCACGGTGTCCCGGTCTCCCATCTCCACCGGCATGCCCGCCGCGATCAGGTCGGCCTCGACCAGTCCGCCGTGGGCTCCGGCCCCGGCCAGCAGCACGACGAGCTTGGCCGGATCCACTCCGGGGCCGTCAAGGACGCCGACCCCGGGTACTTCGCGCAGTTGCTTGCGGGCCGTGGCGACCACCTGCACCAGCCGGCCGCACAGCCACTCCCCGTCCCGGGCCAGCAGCGCGCGGGCGGCGTCGATGCTCGCGTAGATCGACCCGGCCGGGCTGGTTGTGTGGGTGGCGTCGAACGCCCGGTCCAGCCGGGCTGCGTCCAGCCGCTCGGTCCTGGCCAGGACCAGCGCGCCCTGGGTGTAGGCGGGCAGCGTCTTGTGTGCGCTCGTCACCATCGCGTCGGCGCCCGCGGCAATGGCGTGCGGCGGAAGGTCGGGGTGAAAGCCCAGATAGGCCGCCCAGGCCGCGTCGACGATCAGCGGCACGCCGGCGTCGTGCGCGGCCCGCGCGTGACCGGCCAGGTCGCCGGTGGTGCCGACGTAGGACGGGTCGCCGAGGATCACGCCGCAGGCGTCCGGATGCGCGGCCAGCGCGTCCCGGACCGTCCCCACCGCGACCGCGGCGGGCAGGCCGGAAACCGGGTCGATGTCTGGCCGCACCCAGACCGGCCGCAGCCCCGCCATCACCAGGCCGAGCAGCAGCGACCTGTGCAGGGTACGGGTGATGATGACCTCCTGGCCGGGCTGGCCGACGGCGAGGCACAAGGCCTGGTTGCCGTGGGTCGAGCCGGCCACGGAGAACCGGCACCAGTCCGCGCCCCACGCGACCACGGTGCCCACCAGGTCCAGGCGCTGCTTGTGACCGGGCGTGGTCATCGGCGTGAGCTGCCCGGCCTGGACCCGCCGCGTCCAGTCCAGCCAGCCGGCCAGCAGCGGAGCGTCCGCTGCCAGGCCCAGCGGGTCACGGGGGTCTCGCGGGTCCTGCGGGTCCTGCGGGTCACCTGGATACCTGGGACCGGGAGTGTTCATGATCATCCGTCTAGTGTCGGCCAGATCTTCACCGCTGCGGTTTTCAGTGCCGCGGTTTTCAGTGCCGGGGCGCAAAGAAGATCACCGCCACACCCACCGCGACGATGGCGGCGCCCAGCCAGTCGTAGTTGTCAGGCCGGTGCCCGTCGATGGCCCAGCCCCACAGCAAGCTCATGATCACAAACACCCCGCCGTAAGCGGCGTACACCCGGCCGAAGTCGGCGGAGGCCTGGAACGTCGGGATGACGCCGTAGACGACCAGGATGACCGCCCCGGCCAGGCCGACCGGCCAGGCTGCCCCCTCGCGCAGCCACCGCCAGATCAGGTAACCGCCGCCGATCTCGGCCAGCCCGGCCGCCGCGAACAGGCCGACGCTCCGCAGCACGTGCATGCTCCGACCCTAACGCCCCGGCCTGCGCCGATATCCGGATACGGCCGGCGTAGCAGGACTGTGATCACGACCCGCGAATAACCTGCCCCGCACTAGGAACTTGACGCCCCATGACTGGCTTCAAGAACTTCATCATGCGCGGGAACATGGTGCAGCTCGCCGTCGCGGTGGTGATCGGCACCCAGTTCAGCAATCTCGTCCAGCAGTTCGTCAAGTCGTTCGTCGACCCGCTGATTTCATTGGTCGGCGGCACGGGCAACTTCGGGAACCTCGCGTTCACGGTCGTCGGCCGGGGACACAAGCCGGCGACCTTCACCTACGGCACTTTCCTGACCGAGGTCCTGACGTTCCTGATCTCGGCGCTGGTCGTCTATTACGTGCTGGTGATGCCGGTCGGCCGCCTCCTCCAGCTGCTCGACCGGAACAAGGCCGCAACCAGCCGGGACTGCCCCGAGTGCACGATGAGCATCCCGGTTGCCGCCACCCGCTGCCCCGAGTGCACCGCGCAGATCACGCCGGGCACCCAGCAGCCTCGTCCGATCACCTGAGCCAGCGCCGACCCGGACCGCACGATCCCGAAGACCCGCGGGGAAGCACGATCGTGGATCGTAACCGTCGAAATAAGAAGCTAATTATCCACGTTAACTGATCTACCAGCGAGACCAGCCGCTTGACGCCGCCGCCAGCTTCTGACCAGGGGTGACGGCGGTATCTAACGGGCCTGCGGCTTGCCCTCGTGCAGTTCGGCCGCGCTGGCTTGGGCGCCGGGATGCCCGGCTTGCACGGCGGCCTGACGTTCGGATTCCGCGTTGATCTCGGCGCCGATCATGATCGCGATGCCGGTCAGGTAGAGCCAGAAGATCAGGATGACGACGCCCGCGAACGCGCCGTACGTCTTGTCGTAGGAACCAGTTTTAGACACGTAGAAGGAGAAGCCGACCGAGGCGAGCAGGAAAATCACCGTGCCGACCACCCCCCCGGGACTGACCCACTGCCAGCGAGGCGTTTCGCGATTCGGCCCGAAGAAGTAGTAGACCGAGAACAGCAGGGTGATCAAGACGATGGTCAGCACCAAGCGGACGACCGTCCAGACGACGCTGAACGCCGTCCCGGCGATCCCGATGTGGATGTGGTCCTCGATGTCGTGGCCGATCGACGAGCCAAACACCAGCAGCGCCGAGGCGCTGCCGCCGATCACCACGGTGGCCAGCATGAGCGGGAACGCGTACATCCGCTTGGCCGCGAACTTGCGGTCGACTGGCACCTCGTATGCGACATCAAGCCCGGTCTCGAGCGCCGCCATGCCACTCGAGGCACTCCACAGCGCGATGACCACCCCGATGATCACCGTGGTCAGCGAGCCCGATGAGTGGCCGGCGGCAGACTTGATCGCGTCAGCGAAGACGGTGGAGGCACCTGGCGGCAGATGTGTCCCCAGCTGGCTCACCAGTTTGTTCACGGTGCCTGCGCCGATTTTCACCAGGCTCACCACGCCGAGCAGGGCGATCAGGGCCGGGAACAGGGCCAGGAACCAGTGGTAGGCCAAGGCGGCCGCGGTCATGCTGGCGCGGTCCCGGGTGAACTTCTTCCCGGTGCGCTTGAGGGTGTACTTCCAGCCGGTCCCGCCCAGCTCGAGCGGCGTGTCCGGGCCGCCGGACACCTGGCTCTGCGGCGGTATCGTCTGCTGGCCCAGGCCTGGATCCTGGTCCTGGTCCTGGTCCTGGTCCGGCGGAGTCCGGGAGTTCTGGGGGGCGGCCTCCTCGCTGTCCGCGGACCGACGGTGCTTCGGCTTCAGCAAGCTCATTTCCTGCGCCACCGCCAGATAGCCACCGAGCCGGCCAGAACGGCTCCGGCTACCACCGCGAGCGGCCAGCGGCGCTGCACGACCTGGCTTTGCCGTACCCGCCCTGACCACTCAGTGGCCGCGGCCGGCGCCTTGGCCCGGACGTCAGCCGCCGTACCCTGCGCCTTCGCCTTCACGTCGGTCGCGGTGCCCTGGGCCTTGGCCTTCACGTCAGCCGCGGTGGCCTGCGCCTTCGCCTTGAGGTCGGCGACCTTGTCCTGGGCCCGGGCCTTCACGTCCACCTTGGCGGCCAGCTCTTCGACGGTCTCGCCGAGCCGCTCGCGGGTCCGTTCGATCTCGGCCTGAATGTCCGGTGCGCTTTCCGGTGTGCTCATCGGTGCGTCCTCTCCTTGATTTCCTCAACATCGGCCTTGACGCTGGCGAGCGCTTCCTGCGGGACAGGAGGCGTGGCCTTGCTCAGGCGCTGCTGGCCGGCCAGCGCCGCACCGCCGGCGGCGGCCAGCAGGGCCACCCCGACGATGAGCGCGGCGAGCCAGGCCGCCACCACACCGCTGATAGCAATGATCGCGCACGCTAGCAGGCAGCCCACGCCGTAAATAGCTACCACGCCGCAGGCCCCGAACATCCCGGCGCCGAGCGCCGCCTGCTTGCCCTTGCTCGTCATTTCGAGCTGCGCGAGTTTGAGCTCGTCCCGGATGAGCACCGACATCTGCTCGGTCATCATCTTGACGAGTTCCCCGGTCGAGTGTTCCTGGCTGCGGGACAGCTGGGTCGCGCTTGAACGTTCCATACAGACCGCCTCTTCATCCGGCATCATCGGTAGCCCGTTAAGTCCGGTGCGCTACCCCGGCAGCGGCGGGTCTAACCCGAGTACGTAAAGAGATGAGCCTCGCACCCAGCGCCACAGCCACGTACCTGGTCATTTCACCCGATCGGCGGATCTGTACCATTCCCCGTGAAGGCGTCATAATTGACACACGTAGTCCTTACGTGGAGGTCGTCCCTCTTGGCAAGCAAGGCCCACCGCGTCGTAAAGGGCCTCGTCGGGGGTTGGGCGATTCTCCTCGGGGTCATCGTCACTGGATGCGCCGCGCCGCAGTACACCTACGTGGCGAACTCCGGCCAGAACACCTACTTCAAGGTTCCCTCCGGCTGGCGCCAGATCAGCCCCGCCGCGTTGAAGAAAGCGGCAGGCAGCTCAGCCGGAGGCGGCTGGGTGGTCGGCTACGAGGCCGGGGGCAAGCCCACGGCCAGCGACTTCCTGTCTTTCGAGGACACGCAGCCGTTCGTGTTCGCCGAGGTCGCCACGCTGAATAGCACGACGAGCAGCGAGATGTCCTACGACATGCTGCGCGACTCCGTGCTGCCCGTCACGTCCACCGCGAGGCAGAGCGCAGCGGCGCAAACGGGGTACCCGCTCACCGGCTTCACGCAACTCCGCGACCAGCTCCTCACCCCTGGTCAGGGCGTGCACGGGGTCCGGGAGACCCCTCGTGCTGCACTGCACAGCCAGCTGTTACAGCCACGACCAGACCGAGATCAACGACGTGATGTCGTCGTTTACCGTCAGGAGCCCGTGATGAGTAAGGCTCAGGCCGCCACCGCCGACGAAGGACTCTCGCCGCCCGGCGGCCGCAGGCCGGCGGACGCCCGGCGGACCCGTAAGCCCCTCGGGTCGTGGGACCGGGTCAAGTTCCTGCTTCTGCTGGCCCTGCTGTGGTTCGTTCTGGTCTGGTCGGTGATGGCGGACGATCCCATCGTCGGGTTCTCCGACGCGGCGCGGATCGAGGTACGGGCGGGCTGGTGGGTGTTCCTGCTGATCGGACTGGAACTGGTCCGCCAGGTCCACTTCGGCATCAGTGAGCGTTCGCCCGGTTACCACCACTTCTGGACCTCGAGGGTATTCGGCGGCATGGAGCGGGTCAGCCGCCGCAGGCTGTCGAACTGGACCAGGTTCCGGCTCTGGCGGCTAGCCGTCTGGGTGTTCTGGATCGTGGTGTTCGCGGCCGTCGTGAGCAAGTTCATTCACACCTCGCCCATCCTCGCGCTGATCCGCGCACCCGGGCTGATCTGGCACGCCCTGCCGTTCGTGTTCCAGATCCTGGTGTACGCCCTGCTCATTATCGTGCAGTTCGCCGCGCTGTTCTGGTTCATGTCACGCGGCGGCGTGGACGTCTACTACCCGGACGACATCAAGACCAGGTTCACCGACGTCTGGGGCCAGGACCACGTGCTCGAGCG
>JBEKGC010000326.1:0-15311 GCA_050013055.1 Streptosporangiaceae bacterium | reverse complement strand
TTCCGCGCGTAGGTCGCACCGACCAGCAGGTTCTCCTCCACCGTGAGCGAGGGGAACAGCCGGCGTCCCTCCGGCACCATGGCGATCCCGGCGGTGGCCCTGCGTTCGGGCCTGACCTTGGTCACGTCCCGGCCGTCGAGCAGGATGGAACCCGCGGTCGGAGCGTGCAGGCCGGCGATCGTGCGCAGCAGCGTGGACTTGCCCGCCCCGTTCGCGCCGATGATCGCGGAGACCTCCCCGGCCCGCACCCGCAGCGAGATCCCGTCCAGCGCCCGCAGCTGCCCGTGGTGCACGGTGAGATCGCGCACCTCAAGCAACACCCCACCCGGCTCGCTCATGGGCCCGCGTCCTCGGTCAGGGTGCCGCCGCTGAGGGAGGCGGTGACGGCGGTGCCGAGGAAGACCTCACGGACGGCCGGGGTGGCCAGCACCGCGGCCGGGTCGCCGTCACCGACGAAGGCCCCTCCGGCCAGGCAGATCAGCCGGTCTACCACGGCGGTGAGCGCGCGCACCACGTGCTCGATCCAGATCACCGCGGTGCCGTCGGCGTTGATGCCGCGGACGATCTCGACCAGCTGGGCGACCTCGGGGTCGGTGAGACCGCCCGCCACCTCGTCGAGCAGCAGCAGCTTGGGCTGCGAGGCCAGCGCCCGGGCGAGTTCCAGCCGCTTGCGCGGCAACAGGCCGAGGCGGGCGGCGGGCACGTTCGGCTCGGCGGCCATGCCGGTCCGCTCGAGCGCGTCAGCGGCCGCCGCGTAGCTGGCCCGGCGGCGCAGCCCGGCGCCTTGCTGGGCGGCGACGAGCACGTTCTCGAACACGGTCATGTCCGTGAACGGGCGGGGCACCTGGTATGTCCGGCCGATGCCGAGCCGGCACCGTGCCGCCGCGTCCAGCTTGGTAATCGGCCGTCCGGTGAAACGGATACCTCCGGCGTCCGGCGGCAGGTCGCCGGAGATGAGGCCGAACAGGCTGGTCTTGCCCGCTCCGTTCGGCCCCACGATTCCGACGGTGTCGCCGGCGTCCACGCTGAAGGAAAGCTGCTCCGCGATGACGACCCGGCCGAACCGTTTCGTCACGTGGTCGAGCTCAAGCAGCGGACTGGTCATCCGGTCACGCGTTCGTCGGCTTCAGCTCCGCCGTTGTCTGCACGGTCGGCAGCAGCGTGTTGTCGACGACTTCCATCTGCAGCGAGTACTTGGTGCCCTTCTGCCACTGCACCCCGACCGGCGGGGTGATCGCGACGCCGGGCGCGGGTGCCTTGCTCGAGGTGAAGTCCAGCGGCCCGGCCACGCCGTTGATGTTCACGTTGTGGATGGCGGTGGCGAGTTCGGTCTTGTCGTGCGGGTTGTTCACCGACATGAACGCGGCGTGCGCGATCTCGAAGAGGCTGTAGTTGCTGATGTTCGCGTTCCACTGGCCGTGGCCGGAGGATTCGTAATCGGCCGCCAGCTGCTGGCACGTCTCGCCGGTGAACGAGGAGGTCCACGGCATCGTCGGCACCCACCAGGTGTCGGTGGCCACGTTCTCCACCAGTGAGCCGAGCGCGTAGGCGTCGGTCGGGAAGAGCAGCACCTTGGCCACGGTGGCCAGCTTCGGCTTGAAGCCCTGCTGAGCCGACTGCTTCCACATGGTGGCGAAGTCAGGCGGCAGCGGCACGTTGGTGAAGAAGTCGGCCTTCTCCGCCTTGAACGCGGAGATCATCGAGGAGTAGTTGGTGGTCCCGTCGGTGTAGGCCGAGGACACGTCGAAGGTGTAGCCGGCCGCCTTGGCGAAGATCGGGAACACCGCCCGGAAGGCGTTGCCGTCGGAGTCGTTCGGGAAGGCCGCGCCGACGACCTTGTCGGTGCCGAGCTGGCTGTGGATCTTGTTCCACATCGGGATGAAGCACTGCACCAGGTGCTCGGCGCCGAAGAAGTACATGACCACGTACTTCGGCTTGAGCGTCGGCTTCTGCGGGTTGCCGTGCAGGTTGACGTACCACGATTCCCAGGGAATGTTCGCGCAGACCAGCGGGGTGCCGAGGGCTTCAGCCGTGCTCGCGACCGCGTTTACGGTCTCCGGTGTGCTTGACGCGAGCAGCAGGTCCACCCGGTCGGAGTTGATGGCCTGCTGGGCCAGCTGGCCGGCTCTGGTCGAGCTGGACTCGGTGTCGTAGGACGTGATGTTGACCTTGTAGGTCTTGCCGCCGATCTTGAACCCGTTCTTGTACGGCGAGGTCTGCTGGATCTTCGAGATCACGAAGCTGTCCGGCGCGCCAAAGCCGGCCAGCGCGCCGGTTACCGGGTGGATCCAGCCGATGGTGATCTCCCCGGTTGAGCCAGAGCTTGAGGTGGAGGTCCCGCCCGCTCCCTTGATGCTGGAGCTGCAGGCCTGGAGCAGTCCGCCACCCCCGACGACGGCCGCACCCGCGCCGGCCGCCCGCAGCAGGTTGCGCCGGCTGACGCCGACCGTGCTGGCCAGGGGGACCGACCCCCCCAGACCCCCCCGCGCCGTGCTGGCCAGGGGGGACGACCCCCCCAGACCCCCCCGCGATACCGCACCGTCGGGTTGCGCAGTCTGGTCACTCATATGCAATCGATCTCCTTTGATGTCGCGCCGAGGCGCCGGAGCGCGTCCGAGGTGACACCGCGGGATCCCTGCGGGTCCTGGTATGGGGGATATCGCGGCGTCATGAGGCTAACATCACCTAATTCCTATGCGAGGCGCTACAAATGAAAGCGGCCATCGTTCATGCCTCATTGGTGCGAGAGCCTCGATGTCGAAGGCCTGATGCGCGGTCCCCATTCACCGAGCGAGGGTGCATCCGGCCTCAGTACCCATAGCATTGGTGCGCTGTGCGAACGAGCGTGCATATACAGAACAGTAGGGTAACGCTAGGATGCCCGCTTGCGGATAGTCAACGTACGTTATGTAACTGTTTCAAAGCGTGAGACATACCAGGTCGGCATTGTCCCCGTCCCAGCAAGCACGCCCTCCCCTCCCCTCCCCTCCCCTCCCCTCCCCTCCCCTCCCCTCCGCCCGCCCGCCACCCCAACCCGCACCGCGCCGCGGCCCTCGGCGTTGGAGGTCGATGTGCCCTTGCACCCCCAAGTAGGGGTGCAAGGGCACATCGGTCCCCTTTGAGCCGGTGACAAATGGGCGTTATGCCGCGAAAGTCCGAGTTGGGTTGGGGGTTGGGGCATGTGCGGCAGGAGGAGCACACGGGGGCGGGCTCTGGGCTGCGGAATGGTGCGGAGGGCGTTGGAAAGGCGCGGCGTGCCGGTGGTTCCTGGCTGCCTTGCCGTCACGGGGCGGTCACCCGGATCAGCGCGAGATAGCCGCGATACTTTTCCTCTGGCCGGTCAGCGCCATCACCTGCATATCAACGGCCAGCCGTGGTTGACGTGCTTATTCCGTGGGGCTACCGACGGCAGAGCGTCGCTCCGGCCGAGCGTCTCCGGGCCGGCGGGGTGTCTCCGGGCGGGCGGGGCGTCTCCGGGCGGGCGGGGCGTCTCCGGGCGGGGCGTGCTTGGTGGCGGCGTCCTCGGGGTGGGCGTGCGTTTTTCTGGCGCGGGCGGGCCTGAGCCCAGCGGCCCAGAGGCGCGGCCGGAGCGGGACCAGGACATGGGTTGGGGGGACGATTACTGGTCGGGGTCAGTTGTCTGGCACAATGTGATGCTGACCGCTAGGTCAAGCGACGCCCTCTGCTCGTTCGCCCGGCCTAGCTCATCTGTGCGGTCCTGCCGGTTGTTCCCCCGGCCGGCGCGGGTCCGCCGCTTCGCATCTATCGCTGGGAGAAGACCACAGTCGTGGCTGTCAAGATCAAGCTGAAGCGCCTGGGCAAAATCCGGGAGCCTTATTACCGGATCGTTGTCGCCGACGCGCGCACCAAGCGCGATGGGCGCGCCATCGAGGAGATCGGCAAGTACCATCCGAAGGCCGAGCCCTCGTTCATAGAAGTGGATTCCGAGCGGGTGCAGCACTGGCTCTCGGTGGGCGCGCAGCCCACCGACCCGGTCCGCGTCCTGCTCAAGATCACCGGGGACTGGCAGAAATTCAAGGGCGAGCCGGGGGGCGAGGGCACGCTCCGGACGGCCAAGCCGCGCGAGGACAAGAAGGAGCGCTTCGAGGCCGCCGCCAAGGAGAGCCAGGCGCGCAAGGAAGCCAAGGAAGACAGGGACAAGGGGAGCAAGGCCGGGTCCCAGTCCAGGTCCGCCAAGCCCGCCAGGGAGACCCAGGCCAAGGACACCTCAGCCAAGGACACCTCAGCCAAGGACACCTCAGCCAAGGACACCTCAGCCAAGGACGCCCCGGCCAAGGACGCCCCGGCCAAGAGCCCGGCTCCGGCCAAAGCCGCGACCGAGGACGCCCCGTCCGGCACCGATGCCGCCACAGTTGACGCGCCTGCCGCCACGGTAGACGCGCCCGCTAGCGCGGTTGACGCGCCTGCCGCCGGGGCTGACGCGCCTGCCGCCACGGCTGACACGGCTGCCGCCGCGGTTGACGTGCCCGCTAGCGCGGCTGCCACCGAGGCTCCGGCTGAGGCGGCGACAGGAAGCGCCGCGGAGACGGCCGGCGAAAGCTCTGCGGTAGCTGACACGAAGGCTTCGGCCGACGAGTCGGGGAGCGGAGCCTGACGTGCTTGAGGAAGCCCTCGAGCATCTCGTGCGGGGCATCGTCCAGTACCCGGACGACGTCCAGGTAGCCAGCCGGACACTGCGCCGGGGTAACGTCCTGGAGGTCCGTGTGCATCCCGACGACCTCGGTAAGGTCATCGGCCGGGGCGGTCGCACGGCTAGGGCGCTGCGGACAGTGATCAATGCCCTGGCATCGGGCCGCTACGTTCGCATCGACCTGCTGGACGCCAACGAGGTCCGTTGAGCTGATGCGGCTGATCGTCGGCCGTATCGGTCGCCCGCACGGAATCCGCGGTGAGTCCGTGATCGGGGTCAGGACAGACGAGCCTGACCTCCGTTTCGCCGTGGGCGCGGTTCTTGACGTCGCCCGTACCCTTCCCGCCGATGGCTGGGGGGAGGGGTACGGGGGCGACGGTCAGCTCACGGTCGCCTCGGTCCGCTGGCACTCGGGGCAGCTCCTGGTCGGGTTCGCCGGGATCACGGACAGGACCGCGGCCGGGGAACTGACCGGCAGCTGGCTGGGGGTCGACTCGAGCCAGCTGCCGGACACCTCGGACCCGGAAGAGTTTCGCGACCATGACCTGATCGGGCTGTCGGTGCGGACATCGGCCGGTGACCAGGTGGGCGTGGTCACCGATGTACTGCACCACGGGCAGGACCTGCTCGTGGTGCGCCCGGCGGAAGGCAAGGACGAGTACCTGGTGCCGTTCGTGAAGGCGATCGTGCCGGAGGTCGATATCAGCGGTGGTGTTGTCGTCATCGACCCGCCGCCCGGCCTGCTCGACCTCACCCGGACGCCCTAGCGGCCTGGCCGCTGGTACCACGGCCCGTTCGGCATAAAAAGGGGAGAGGGCGTGGGACTTCGCATCGACATCGTGACGATCTTCCCCGACTATTTTGCCAGCCCGCTGCGGGTCTCGCTGATCGGGAAGGCGGCGGCGCGGGGCGACATCGAGTTCCGCGTGCACGACCTGCGGCGCTGGACCACGGACGTGCACCACACCGTGGACGACGTGCCGTTCGGCGGCGGTCCTGGCATGGTGATGAAACCGGACGTCTGGGGTGATGCTCTTGATGAGATCATCGGGCCGGACCCCGGACTCCGGGGGGCGGCAGCCAGGCTGATTGTGCCGACGCCGAGCGGAGTGCCGTTCGGCCAGGACATGGCGGCCAGGTACGCGGCGCAGCCCCGGCTCATTTTTGCCTGCGGCCGGTACGAGGGCATTGATGGCCGGGTCGTGGATGAGATGCGCACCCGCCTGCCGGTCGACGAGGTGAGCATCGGCGATTACGTGCTGGCCGGCGGCGAGGTGGCCGCGCTGGTCATGCTCGAGGCGGTGGGGCGCCTGCGGCCCGGCGTCCTGGGCAATGCGCGCTCAGCGGGGGACGACTCGTTCGGCGGTGACGATGACGCGGCCGGTCCCATGCGCGGGTTGCTTGAGGGGCCCGTCTACACCAGGCCGCGAACCTGGCGCGAACGGGAGGTGCCCGAGGTCCTGCTGTCGGGTAACCATGCCGCGATCGCGCGCTGGCGGCGCGATGCCGCCTTGCGCCGGACCGCCGCCCACCGGGCGGATCTTGCCGCGGCGTTGCGGGACCTGGACCGGCATGACGAGCAGGTGCTCGCGGCGGCCGGGTATGATCGTGCCGCGGCCCGGGAAGCTGGCCCAGCGGCTTCCGGGGACGAGTTGGCGGCGGCCGAACCTGGCTCGCCGGGCGCTGGCTTTCCGGTTAGCGGCGAAGATATGGCACACTGAAGTTCGCTGTCTTTTACAGGCATGCGGCCGGGAGCATCCCACGACGCCCCCAGGCAGAGCCGGCTGCCGCCGGGCGCCGCACACGAGACCACCACCGAGGAAACCCTGTCATGCATACCGCGATTGCCGAAATCGAGCAGGCCCAGACCCGGTCTGACATCCCGGACTTCAGGCCCGGGGATACGCTGAAGGTTCACGTCCGGGTCACCGAGGGGAACCGCTCGCGGATCCAGGTGTTCCAGGGTGTGGTGATCAGGCGTCAGGGCAGCGGAGCCCGGGAGACCTTCACCGTTCGCAAGATCAGTTACGGCGTAGGCGTCGAGCGGACCTTCCCCGTGCACAGCCCGTCGCTGGACAAGATCGAGCCGGTCAGCCGCGGCAAGGTCCGGCGGGCCAAGCTTTACTACCTGAGGGACCTGCGCGGCAAGGCGGCTCGGATCAAGGAGCGTCGCGACCAGACCGGCAGCTGACGTGCCCGGTGGGCCGGCGACAGACGATCAGGGCGACCCTGGCCATCTGGCGTCGGCTCACACCGGTGAGCCGTCCGGGGACGAGGGCGCCTCGCGCCGGGACACCGCCGCTCCGGCGGCCGAGAAGCACTTCTGGCGCGAACTGCTCACCATCGTCGTCGCGGCCGCGGTGCTCACCCTGCTGGTGAAGGCATTTATCGTTCAGGTGTACAAGATCCCGTCGGCGTCGATGGAGAACACGCTCCAGGTCGGCGACCGGGTCCTGGTGAACAAGGTCATCTATCGCTTCCGCGGCATCGACCGCGGCGACATCGTGGTGTTCAGCGGGCAGGACTCGTGGGGACCCGACGCGCCCCCCGCGCCGGGTGATCCGGTGGCGCGGTTCTTCGATGCGGTGCTGTCTGACGTCGGGCTGCAGAGCAGCCAGACCTACTACATCAAGCGGGTGATCGGCCTGCCCGGCGACCGGGTCGCCTGCTGCACCGACGGCAAGGTCACGGTCAACGGGGTGCCGCTCAGCGAAAGCTCCTACGTCTACCCGGGCAACGCCCCGTCGTCCTTCCTGTTCCACGCGACCGTGCCGGCCGGCTACGTGTGGGTGATGGGCGACCACCGGGGCGACTCGGAGGATTCCCGGTACCACACCGGGGATCCTGGCGGCGGCGCCGTCCCGGAAAGCCAGGTCGTAGGCCGCGCGTTCCTGATCATCTGGCCGGCGTCGCAATTCGGTGATCTGCCCATACCCGCTACCTTCGCCCAGGCATCGCTGCACGCCGGGGCGGCGGGCGCCGCGGTGCTCGGCGTCAGCGGGGCGACAGCGGCTCGGATCAGGCCGGGCCGCGCTCGGCGCGGCGGTGGCGGGCCCGGTCATCGGAACCGCGGGCGCCGCCGGGATCATCAGTGTCCCCCTGCTTCTCCTGCGCCGCGTCCGGCGCCGCCGCCGGGACTAGCCAACTCACCGGCCGGGGGCCGGTGAATGCGCCGCCCGGGCGGTAAGCCCCGGCCGCCGGTGACCGCTAGGATGGAAAGGTAATTTCCGGCCGTAATTGCCCGGTTATCTGACGCGGGTGTGAGCGCGGGGGTTGCGCCAGAGAAGGCGAGCATGGCGCTAAGCTCGGGTGGATGACGGCGATAGCCGCAGCGGCGTGGGTTGGCGTGCGCCGCCTAGGTCCGGTCCATATGACGCCTGGTCCACCGGGCGCGAGCGTCGTGGTCCCGGTACGCCAGGAGCGCAAGCGGAAGGGGCGCGAATGAGCGGCGCTGGCCGTGGCGTTAGCCCTGGTGCCGAGTCAGACGCTGGCCCGTGGCGTTAGCCCTGGTGCCGAGTCAGACGCTGGCCCGGGACGGGAAGCCGGATCCCCGGCCCTGGACCAGGCTCAGACCGTCCGCTCTGACCAGGGTTCGGCCGGAGACTCCAGATCGGACGGAGACTCCAGGCCGGACGGAGACTCTGGGCCAGCCGGCGCCTCGGGATCAGCCGGTGACTCCGGGGCGGCTGATGTACCGCCAGGGGACGGAGCGAGCGCCGGATCGGCGGGTGGTTCCGGATCGGCGGGGACGGCGGGCCGGAAGACCCCGCCCAAGGGTAGCCGGGGCGGGCGGTTCCTGCGCGAGCTGGTGATCCTTATCGTGGTCGCGCTGGTGATCGCGGTGGCCATCAAGACCTTTGCGGTCCAGGCATTCTGGATTCCGTCCGGGTCGATGGAAAATACGCTCGAGATTAACGACCGAGTCCTGGTTAACAAGATTGTCTACGACACCCGCAGTATTCACCGCGGCGATATCGTCGTCTTTAACGGTGACGGGTCGTGGGATCCCGGGACGGTACCCACCAGCTCGAATTTCATCTCGAAGTTCGGCAGTGGCTTTGCCAGCATGTTCGGCTTCGGACGGCCGGGGGACATCCTCATCAAGCGTGTCATCGGGATACCCAATGACCGCGTGGCCTGCTGCGACGCCCAGGGCCGGGTCACGGTCAACGGCATCCCGCTCAACGAGCAGTCTTACCTTTATCCCGGCGCGGCCCCCTCGCAGGTCAGGTTTAGCCTCTTGGTGCCGCCCGGGCGGCTATGGGTCATGGGGGACAACCGGACCATCTCGGCGGACTCCCGGGATCACGAGGGCGACCCGGGGGGCGGCACGATCCCGGAAAGCGCCGTGATCGGCCGGGCGTTCGTCATCATCTGGCCGCTGAGCCGGTGGCGGATCCTGCCCATCCCGGCCACCTTTGAGCAGGCGAGCCTGAACGCCTCCGGCGCCGCGCCGGCCGCCCGCGGCACAGGCAACCCGAGCGCCGCCGGTGATGCCAGCGCTGGTGATGCCAGCGCCACCGCCCTGCTGTCAGCCCGGCTTGTGCCCGCGGACCCGGGCCTGCCGCTCGCCCTGGGCTTCGCGCTGGCCCTCCCGGTCAGCTGGCTGCAACGTCGCGTCCGGATTCGCAGGTCCCGGCGCCGTGCCGCCCGGTCCGGACCACGACCCTTCGCTGGTCCTCAAGGATGAGGTCGGTCAGCGCTTCCCGGTCGGGCCGGCCGACGAGGTACGTGCGCACGTTCCCACCGGGTCGCCGACGGTCGTAAGCCCCACCATCGGATGGTGCGATGTGCCGGGCGGTCATTGAGCTCGGCGCAACGGGGAAGTGCCGCCTGGGCACCTTGCGGCCTGGTCAACGCGAGCTGGGTAACTCGCGTACCCTTCGGGATGTCATGACCTGTCTTCCTGGTGCGCCGACCGCCAGCAGTCTGGCCCCCTCGGCTCCGCTCCTAACCCCACCAGAATCACCAGAATCACCAGACCCACCAGTCCCATCCAGATCGTCAGCCCCGCCTAGGCCGTCAGGCCCATCCGAACCGCCAGACTCCCGGGCGCCAGCTTGGCGGCTTTACCCTCGTTACCCGGGTTACACCCCGAGGCGCGACGGGGGACTGGCGGCGTACGAGACCGTGCTCGCACGGGCGGGCTTCGCCCCCGTGGCCGGCATCGATGAGGCCGGCCGGGGAGCGTGCGCGGGGCCCCTGGTGGTCGCGGCCGTGGTGCTCGACCCCGGCAGCATCCGGCGCATCCCCGGTCTGGCCGACTCCAAGCTGCTGTCCGCTCAGGCGCGGGAGGACGCCTACGCCGAGGTGCTGCGCTGGGCGGTGGACTGGCACGTGGTCGTGATCGATTCGGAACAGATCGACGCGATCGGACTGCACGTCTGCAACGTGGCCGGAATGCGGCGCGCGTACGCGGGCCTGCGGGCCAAGCCGGGTTACGTGCTCACCGACGGCTTTGCCGTCCGCGGTCTGGGTGCGCCCGCGCTGGCGGTCTGGAAGGGTGACCGGGTCACCGCGTCGGTGGCGGCGGCCTCGGTCCTGGCCAAGGTCAGCCGGGACCGGATGATGCGGGACCTGCACGAACGTTATCCGCGTTACGGCTTCGACCGGCATAAGGGCTACGTGACCGATGAGCATGTCCGCGCCCTGGCCGAACACGGGCCCAGTCCGGTGCACAGGTACTCGTTCGTGAACGTGGGCCGGGCCGCGATCCCCGCGCCAGCCGGTGCCATCGGCTCCGCGTCACCCGGCGGGGACCCGATGGACCCGGTAGGCCCCGCGGCGGCCCTGGCCGCTCTGGTGGATGCGGAGCTGAGCCCGGCTGGTGCATCGCGTGCGGACAACCCGGCGGGCGCATCGCGTGCGAACAAGAGGAGAATGGATCTATGAGCGCGGAGGACCTGGAGAAGTACGAGGCGGAGATGGAGCTTCAGCTCTACCGCGAGTACCGTGACGTCGTCGGGCTGTTCACGCATGTGGTCGAGACCGAACGGCGCTTTTACCTCACGAACGACGTTGAGCTGAACGTCCGGTCAAGTGACAACGGTGAGGTCTTCTTCGAGGTTACGATGCGGGATGCGTGGGTGTGGGATATGTACCGCCCGGCCCGGTTCGTCAAGAACGTGCGCGTGGTCACCTTCAAAGACGTCAACATCGAGGAACTGGCCAAGGCTGACCTGGAAGTTCCAGAAGACAAGCCGGACTTCCCGGCGTAACTCCGCGGAGGGTACATGTTCGGGCTTCCTGATGGGGTTGCCGCCTGCCTCTTTGACATGGACGGGGTGGTGACTCAGACCGCGCTGGTGCACGCGGCGGCGTGGAAGGAGATGTTTGACGAATTCCTCCGCGCCCGGGCGAAGAGCACAGGGACCGAGTTCGTCCCGTTCGGCTCCCATGAGTATGACGACTACGTCGACGGCAAGCCGAGGCTGGACGGGACCAGGTCGTTCCTCGAGTCCCGCGGCATCAACCTGCCGGAGGGAGCGCCGGACGACGCGCCGGGCACACCGACCCTGTACGGGCTGAGTAACCGCAAGAACGACCTGGTGCTCGCCAAGATCGCGGGCGGCGGCGTCAAGGTGTACGACGGCACGATCAGGTATATCCATGCGGTCAGGGACAAGGGGATCCACACCGCGATCGTCTCGGCGAGCGCGAATACCGTGCAGGTGCTGCACGCGGCCGGGATCGAGGACCTGTTCGACGTCCGGGTGGACGGGGTGACCGTCAAGGAGCGCGGTCTGCGCGGAAAGCCAGCGCCTGACACCTTCCTCGCCGCGGCCGCCGAACTCAAGGTGCCGCCCAGCCACGCGGTGGTCTTCGAGGACGCTCAGTCCGGCGTGGCGGCGGGCCACGCGGGCCACTTCGCCCTCGTGGTCGGCGTGGACCGGGTCGGCCAGGCGGAGCAGCTCAAGCAGCACGGGGCGGACATCGTGGTCAAGGACGTCGCCGAGCTCCTCGGCCAGGACGCCTCCTCGGGCCAGGACGCCCGATGATCAAGCAGTCGGCGTACGGGACGGAGCCCTGGCGCCTCGTCGAAAAGCGGCTTGACCTGGACCTGCTGGCGCAGAGCGAGTCGATCTTCGCGCTCTCGAATGGGCATATCGGGCTGCGCGGCAACCTGGACGAGGGTGACCCGCACGGGCTGCCGGGTAGCTACCTGAACTCGATGTACGAGGTGCGGCCGCTGCCGTACGCCGAGGCCGGCTACGGCTTTCCCGACGACGGGCAGACCGTCATCAACGTCACCAACGGCAAGATCATCCGCCTGCTCGTCGACGATGAGCCGTTCGACGTCAGGTACGGCACCTTGCATTCCCACGAACGAGTCTTGGATCTGCGCGCGGGCACCCTGACCAGGCAGGTGGACTGGTCCTCCCCGGCGGGGGCCAGGATCAAGGTGACCTCGGTGCGGCTGGTGTCGCTGACCCAGCGCGCGATCGCGGCGATCAGTTACACGGTCGAACCGGTGGAGGGGACGCTGCGCCTGGTGCTGCAGTCCGAGCTGGTCGCCAACGAAGAGCTGCCGGAGGCGCGCAAGGACCCCCGGCTGTCGGCCATCCTCCAGTCTCCGCTGGTCAGCGAGGAGCACCAGGCCAACAGCGACGGCGCGCCGTCCCGGGCGCTGCTCGTGCACAGGACCCGGGCCAGCGGGCTGCGGATGGCGGCCGGCATGTCGCACGAGATCACCGGCCCGGCCAAGATGAGCTGCCGGAGCGAGTCCTATCCCGACCTGGGCCGGACCACGCTGGCGGCGCAAGTGGCGCCCGGTGAGCAGCTGCACCTGGTGAAGTACATCGGCTACGGCTGGTCCAGCGAGCGGTCCAGGCCCGCGCTGTTCGACCAGGTGGTCGGGGCGCTGGCCGCCGCCCACCTGACCGGCTGGGACGGGCTGCTGGCCGAGCAGCGGGCTTACCTCGACGAGTTCTGGGAGGGTGCAGACGTCGAGCTGGACGGCGACGCCGAGATCCAGCAGGCGGTGCGCTTCGGGCTGTTCCATATCCTGCAGGCCGGAGCCCGGGCGGAGTTCCGGCCGATCGCCGCGAAGGGGCTGACCGGGACCGGCTACGACGGGCACACGTTCTGGGACACCGAGACCTACGTGCTGCCGGTCCTCACCTACACCCACCCGGCCGCCGCGGCTGACGCGCTGCGCTGGCGGCACATGGTGCTGCCGGACGCCAAGCGGCACGCGGCCGATCTCGGCCTGGCCGGGGCCGCGTTCCCGTGGCGGACGATCCGCGGCCAGGAATGCTCGGGCTACTGGCCCGCCGGCACGGCTGCGTTCCACATCAACGCGGATATCGCCGTCGCGGTCAGCCGCTACCTGGACGCCACGCAGGACACGGCCTTCGAGACCGAGGTCGGCCTTGAGCTGCTGGTGGAGACCGCGCGGCTGTGGCGCTCGCTCGGCCAGCACGACGCCATGGGCCGGTTCAGGATCGAGGGCGTGACCGGGCCGGATGAGTACAGCGCGGTCAAGGACAACAACATTTACACCAACCTGATGGCGCAGTCGAACCTGTCCAGCGCCGCGGACCTGGCCGCGCGGATGCCCGCCGAGGCGGAAAAGCTCGGCGTGACGACGGAGGAGACCGCGGCCTGGCGTGACGCGGCGACCGCGATGTATATCCCGTTTGACGACCGCCTCGGCGTGCACCCGCAGCACGAGGGGTTCACCGATTACGCCCGCTGGGACTTCAAGAACACCCCGGAGGACCATTATCCGCTGCTGCTGCACTACCCCTACTTCCAGCTCTACCGCAAGCAGGTGGTCAAGCAGGCGGACCTGGTGCTGGCCATGTACATGTGCCCCGACGCCTTCACCGCCGGCCAGAAGGCCCGTAACTTTGCCTACTACGAGCCGCTCACGGTGCGGGATTCCTCGCTGTCGGCCTGCACCCAGTCGGTGATGGCGGCCGAGGTGGGCCAGCTCGACCTGGCTCATGATTACCTGGCCGAGGCCGCGCTGATGGACCTGCGGGACGTGGAGCACAACACCGCGGACGGCGTGCACATGGCCTCGCTGGCCGGGGCGTGGATGGCGCTGGTCGCGGGCTTCGGCGGGATGCGGGCCGGGATGGGCACGCTGTCGTTCAGCCCGCGGCTGCCCGGCGGCATCACCGAGCTGAAGTTCCGGCTGCGTTACCGGGGCCGCAAGCTGAAGGTCACGATCAATTCCGAGCGAGCCATGTACGAGCTCATCGAGGGCGAACCGCTGGCGTTGAGGCACCACGGCAAGTCGTTCAAGCTCGGCCCCAAGGCCTCCGAGCGCGTGATCCCGCCGGTCAAGGCCGGTCCCCGCCCGGAGCAGCCGCCGGGCCGCGCCCCGTACAGCCCGGCCGCTAACTAACCGTCCCCTCCGGCTCGGCACCCTTACCCGGCCGAACGGACCGTGGTGCTCCCGCCCAGCCACCTCGAGCCCGCCCCGGCTGTGTCCGCCGCGGACGGCAGGCGCCCCCTGGAGGATTCAACCATCAGGCACTGACATTTTCCTGTCCGGTTTCCCCCGGAGCGCCGAGTCTGCCCGGACGGCCAACAGCCATGCGTGCCAAGGACATGCTGGGCCGGTCCGGTGAGCAGGCGGCCGCCGAGTACCTGGAGTCGTGCGGCCTGCGCATCCTGGACCGTAACTGGCGGAGCGCCGACGGCGAGATCGACATCGTGGCGGTCGATCGCCAGGCGCTTGTGGTCTGTGAGGTCAAGTCCAGGACCGGGACGTGTTACGGCAGCCCGCTCGAGGCCGTCAGCCGGGCCAAGCGGGCCCGGCTGCGCCGGCTGGCGGTCCAGTGGCTGAATGCGCACGGGGTCCGGTTCGATCAGGTGCGGATCGATGTGGTCGGCTTGGTGTACGAGGGCACCGGCGGATTCACCATCGAGCACATCCGCGGGGTGGACTAGCGGTGCCGCTGGCCCGCACCTACTCGGTGGCCTTGATCGGGGTGACCGGTCAGGTGGTCGAGGTCGAGGTGGATATTGCGAACGGCCTGGTCGGAATGATCCTGGTCGGCCTGCCCGATACCGCGCTGCGGGAGGCAAGGGACCGGATCCGCGCCGCGATCACCAACAGCGGCGAGCAATGGCCGCAGCGCAAGATAACCGTCGGGCTCTCCCCAGCCAGCTTGCCCAAACGCGGCAGCTGGTTCGACCTGGCCATCGCCGTCGGTGTCCTCGCGGCGGCGGGCAAGGTGCCCAGGGCGGCCATGGACGGGGTGATGTTCTTCGGCGAACTCGGCCTGGACGGACGGCTCCGGCCGGTACGCGGCGTGCTGCCCGCCGTGGCCGAAGCGGCCCGGGCCGGGTTCGGCCAGGTCATGGTGGCCGGGCCGAACGCCGCCGAGGCAGCGCTCGTGCCCGGCGTGCACGTCATCGCGGTCAGCAGCCTGACGGGGGCGGCGGACTGGCTTCGCGGCACGCCGGGCCTGCACGATGGGGGGCCGGTGACCGAGCTCGAAGGAGGCCAGTCACTTCCGCCGGACCGCGCCGCCAGTGGGCCCTCCGGTGGTCTGGTCGGCGGTCCCTCCGGCGGCCTGCCGTCCCGTGCGGGCGCCGCTGTGACCCCGGTGACCCCGGTGGCCCCGGACCTGGCCGAGATGCTCGGGCAGTCGACGGCCAGACGGGCCGCTGAGGTGTGCGCGGCGGGCGGCCATCATCTGTC
>JBEKGC010000325.1:0-7838 GCA_050013055.1 Streptosporangiaceae bacterium | reverse complement strand
GAGAGGCGTGTCGCCTCATAGCATCGAGTACGCGCACTGCCGGGCAGCGGCGATACGATCGGCGGCGTGTGCGCCTACCTGGACCTCCCTGACCTGCCGGTGGACCCGCTCGGGGTGCTGATGCAACGGCGGAGCGCCAAGTGGCGTACGTACCCAGACGACGTGCTGCCGCTGACGGTGGCCGAGATGGATTTCGCCTTGGCCGCGCCCGTCGCGGCGGCCCTGCGTGAGGCGGTCGACCGGTCCGATACCGGGTACGCGATGGCCGGGCCTGACCTGAGCCAGGCACTGGCCGGCTTCGCGGGTCGCCGCTGGAGCTGGGAGCTGGACCCGGCGTTGGTGACCGCCGTGACTGACGTCGGGGTAGGTGTCGTCGAGCTGCTCCGGGTGCTGGCCCGCCCTGGTGATGCGGTGGTGATCAGCCCGCCGGTATACCCGCCGTTCTTCGACTGGGTTACCGAAACAGGGACCCGGCTGGTGGAGGTGCCCCTGGCCCGCGGCCCGGCCGGGTGGCGCCTGGACCTGCCTGCGCTGGAGACGGCGTTCGCGGCCCGCCCCGCCGCTTACGTGCTGTGTAACCCGCACAATCCGGTCGGCCGGGTGCACACCGCCGGTGAGCTGGCCGAACTAGTCCGCCTCGCGCAGGCCTACCAGGTGGCGATCATCAGTGACGAGATTCATGGCCCGCTAGTGCTGCCCGGCGCCACGTTCACTCCGCTGCTGACCGTGCCGGGCGCCGCCGAGATCGCCGTTAGCGTGCTATCGGCCAGCAAGGCCTGGAACCAGGCCGGACTGAAGTGCGCCGCGGTGGTCAGCGGCGGGCCGCGGATGGCCGCGGTGGTGGACCGGTTCCCGCCCGATTCCCGGTGGCGCATCGGCCATTTCGGCGTCATCGCCACCGTGGCCGCGTTCACCGCCGGCGAGCCCTGGCTCGACCAGCTCATCGTCACCCTGAGCCGCCGCCGCACCCTGCTCGCCGACCTGCTCCGCCAGCGGCTCCCCATGGTGACCTGGCACCCGCCGGAGGCCACGTACCTTGCCTGGCTGGACTGCTCTGCCCTCGGCTCGGCGGACCAGGCCCGCGAACGGTTCCTCGCCCGCGGTCGTGTCGCGCTTGAGCCGGGCCTTCGGTTCGGCGCCACCGGGGGCGGTTATGTTCGGCTGAACTTCGCCACAAGCGCCGTCATCCTCGATCAGGCTACGGCCCAGATGGCCCGTTCCGTCGACTGACCCGACATGGTCGGCCGGCGTCAGGAAGCATGAAAGAGTTCAGGTAGCCGGCGCAGCGGCCTGATGCCCTTCGGAGGAAGATCATGCGAGCGATCTGGATCACGAGCAAGGGCGGCCCGGACGCGCTGCAGGTAAGGGAAACGGCCGATCCCGAGCCTGGCCCGGGGCAGGTACGCATCCGGGTCCAGGCGGCCGGGCTGGGCTTTGCTGAGGTGATGGCGGCGCAGGGACTGTATCCCGACACCCCGAAGCTGCCGTGCGTGGTCGGGTACGAGGCGGCGGGGGTCATCGACGCGCTCGGCGACGGTGCTCAGGACCATGCGGTGGGCCGGCGAGTGCTGGCCTTGACGCATTTCGGGGGACACGCGGATGTCCTGTGCGTGCCCGCCGAGCAGGTGTTCCAGATTCCCGACGAGATGAGTTTCACCGCGGCCGCCGCACTTCCCGTCACCTACCTCACTGCCTACCACCTGCTGTTCCGTGTGGCGTGTGTCCGCCCGGGTGAGCGGGTGCTGGTGCATATGGCGGCCGGCGGAGTCGGGCTGGCGGTGCTGCAGCTGTGCCGGACCGTTGACGGGCTTGTGGTCTTCGGTACGGCGTCGGCCGGCAAGCACGAGATGCTGCGGGCCGAGGGCTGCGCGTACCCCATCGATTACCACGCGGTCGACTACGCGGCCGAGGTGCGCAGGCTCACCGGCGGAGAAGGCGTGGACGTGGTTCTTGATCCGCTGGGCGGCAACGACTGGAGAAAGGGGCTGAAGCTGCTGCGCCCGTGCGGCAGGCTGGTCGCGTTCGGCTTCGCCAACCTGGCCAGCGGGTCACGGCGCCGCCCCGCACATGTGCTATCCCAGGTCGCTGGCATTCCGCTGCTGACACCACTGCAGCTGATGAACCAGAACCGGACCGTCAGCGGCGTCAACATCGGGCAGCTGTGGGGTGAGATGGCTATCCTCCGCGAGGAGCTCCGCGCCGTCCTCGCGTTGTGGGAGGCAGGCAGTATCAAGCCTCACATCGACGGGGTCTACCCCTTTACCGAAGCCGCCGCCGCCCACCGCCGGATTCTGGAAAGGCAGAACGTCGGCAAGATCCTGCTCACACCCTGACATGCGGGCAAGCGGCTCAGGAACCGTGACGGCCTATGCCTGATCGCCGCCTCAAAGCGGTATGGGACGTGCAGGTCCCTGTCGTCCGGGAGCTCGCGGGAGTCCACGAGTACGACGGCATCGTCATGGACCTCTCGCCGAGCGGCCGCCAAGCGGCCCTGAACCGCCTCGGGCCCTCGTCGCCGGGCGAGCGCCTCACCGACCGTCACGACGAGAGTCATCTCAGCGCCGCCGAGCAGGGCGCCCGCGCCGAAGCCGGGGCCGAGGTCTTGCAGTGGAACCCGCTTCCCCACCTACAGAATCTGGACGTCTCCTGCTACGACCGCGAGTACGCCCCCGAGCCGCAGCGGCGGCGGGCGCGGGAGGCGCACCTCGCCCAATGGCCCGAGGCGGTCGACGCCTCCTTGGAGTCGCTGCGGGCCGTTCCGGCGCCGGTGGCCGGTGCGCTCGTCGGGTCGGTGAGAGGACTCGCCCACGGGATCGCCGGGACGACCGACCTCGAGGTCGCCGCCCTAAAGGCGCACAGCAGGCTGCTCGGGCGAATCCAGGATGCCGCCGCCGCGGGCAACCCGGATGCTGCGCTCGGCGGGGCGGTACTCGCCCGCCTGCTCGGGCACCCGGAGTCGATGCCGGTCGACCTCGGCCGTCTGGAGGAGCGAGCCGACGCCGAACGCGACCGGCTTCGCGCCCGGCTCCATGAGGCGTGCGAGCGGTTGTCGCCGGGGGTGGCGCCGTCGCGGCTCGTACCCGAGCTCCTCCGGGACCACCCTGGTGAAGAGGAGATCTATGCCGCCGCCCGGGCGACGATCGACGAGGCCACGGCCTTCGTGAGCGGCCACGACCTGCTGCCGCCGCTGGGCGGCGCCTGCGAGGTCGGCCCGGCTCCGCCGTCCCGGCGATGGGCGGCGGCCATGATGTACTGGACCGGGCCCTTCGAGGACGACGCCCCGGCTCGGTATTACGTCAGCCCGCCTGACGAGTCCTGGGACGAGGAGGCCAAGCACGACTGGCTGGCCGTCTTCAGCGCCACCATGGGTCCCGCCGTCACCGTACACGAGGTCACGCCCGGTCACTTCGCCCACGGCCGGATACTCCGCCAGCTCGTCCGGGGAGACGTGCGGCGGAGCCTGTTCTCGGCGGCGTTCGTCGAGGGATGGGCCTGCTACGCCGGGGAGCTGATGGTCGAGCAGGGCTTCAGGGCAGACGACCCGCGGTTCGCCATCGGCGTCTACCTCGACGCCCTGGTCGGGGTGACCGGGCTCGCCTGCGCCCTCGGCGTCCACCGGGGGACGATGACCGTGGACGACGCCACGGCGCGCTTCGAAGCCGACGCCTTCCTGCTCGGCCCGGCCGCCAGGAGCGAAGCGACGCGGGCTACCTATGACCCTACCTACGGGCGTTACACGTGGGGCAAGCTCGAGATCATGTCGCTTCGGGACCAGGCCCTAGCCGCCTGGGGCGCGAAATTCTCGCTCCGCCGCTTCCACGAGGCCCTCCTCGCCCTCGGAGCGCCGCCGCTCGGCACGATGGGCGACTCCCTAAACTGGGTCAGGCGGGATCTCGATGATCTCGCCGTTGGCGAGAAAATGGTAGAGCGCGAAAAAGTAGTCGATGGGCCACATCTGCAACTGCGTCGGCGGCAGGCCTGATATATGCAGAGTAATGCCCACGCTGTCGCAGCTGGCCATGCGGATCTCGCTGAACCAGAGGTCTACCCACTGCGTCTGTCCCTGGATGGCGAAACGCCTGTCGGTGAGGTAAAAAGGTCCCTGCTCGACCGGCCGGAACCTCGGTGCTGCCTCCTTCGCGGCCCGTGACTTCCGGGCGGTGTTACCGACTGCGGTGCCCGCCACCATTGCCATTCCCACCAAGCCGAAGCCCAGTCGGCTTTTGTGCACGTAGCTGCTGTCGCCTTCGAGGAATTGCCAGACCTGCGCGTTCCCGTGGGCGTAACAATGCTCGCCTGGCTGCAGCTGAATCGGTACCCGGATCGGCTCTGGCCGCCAGCCGCGCGACAGCCCTTCGGTGAGCCTGCGCCCTTCGCCGCGGCTTTCCTTGATCTGCGTTTGGGTATACACCACCGCTAGGCCCTCCCCCTTTTGCGACAGTACAGGATAGAATAAAGGTTCTCGGCCGAGAACGCCAGAGGTTTCCGATAAGTAAGCATTGTCGAGGTATTACCGGTTATGCCGGCTTATCCAGGTAGTGGAAGCCGAGGTCGGTCAACTCGGCGTGCGTGGCCGCCGAGGGGGCAAGATCATCGCCCGCCGGCGCTTTCCGCGATACCGTCCCAGGTGTGACGGACGATTTCGCGGAACGTGACCGGTCCCGCGCTGCCTTGCTCGCCGAGGCGGCCGAACGGGCCGAGCGGTACCTGCGGGCACTGGCCGATCGCGCGGTGGCCCCGTCGGCCGAGGCGGTGCTGGCGCTCGATGAGCTGGACTTCCCGTTGCCGGAGGCGGGGCTGGCGCCGTCGCGGGTACTGGCGGCCCTGGACGAAGTGGGCTCGGCGGCGACGATGGCGAGCGCGGGCCCGCGCTATTTCGGCTTCGTCACCGGCGGAGCACTGCCGATGGCGGTCGCGGCGTCGTGGCTGCTGGCCGCGTGGGACCAGAACGCCGCACTGTCGGTGATGTCTCCGGTGGCGACCCGCCTGGACGCGGTGGCGATCAGGTGGGTCGGCCAGCTCCTTGGCCTGCCCGCCGGGATCTCGGGGGGTTTCGTCTCCGGCGCGACAATGGCCAACGCGACGTGCCTGGCGGCGGCCAGGGACGCGGTCCTGACCCGGGTCGGCTGGGACGCCGCTGGTGACGGACTGGTCGGCGCGCCCCCGGTCCAGGTGGTGGTCGGTGACGAGGTGCACGCGGCGGTGCCGAAGGCGCTCGGCCTGATCGGGCTGGGGCGGGGCCGGGCGGTGCGGCTGCGCACCGACGATCAAGGCCGCATCGCCCTCGGCGAGTTGCCGGACCTCGACGGCCCGGCGATCGTCTGCCTGCAGGCCGGCAACGTCAACAGCGGCGCCAGCGACCCGTTCGGCCCGCTGATCGACTGGGCTCACGCGCAGGACGCCTGGGTACATGTCGACGGCGCGTTCGGGCTGTGGGCCGCCGCGTGCCCGGAGCTGGCGGGCGAGGTGGCGGGTGTGGCCGCGGCCGACTCCTGGGCGACCGATGCACACAAGTGGCTGAACACCACCTACGACTGCGGCATCGCCCTGGTCCGCGACGGTGCCGCGCTGCTGGCCGCGATGAGGGCACAGGCCTCGTACCTGCCGCTCGGATCCGCGCGTGACCCGATGCAGTTCACCCCTGGGTCCTCTCAGCGCGCCCGCGGAGCCGAGGTGTGGGCCGTGCTCGCGGCCCTGGGCCGCAACGGCGTCTCCGGCCTGGTCGCCGGGCACGTCGCCCTGGCCAGGCGGTTCGCCGGCGGCCTGGCGGCCGGAGGGCTGGACGTGCTGAACGACGTGCGGCTCAACCAGGTCGTGGCCGCATGTGATGACGACCGCGGGACCGAGGAGATGATCACTGCGCTGCAGCGCGAGGGGACCTGCTGGTGCGGCCCGACCACCTGGCGCGGACGCCGGGCCATGCGGATCAGCGTCAGCAACTGGGCGACCACTCAGGCCGACGTGGACCGCAGCGTCGCCGCCGTCCTGGCCGCCGCCAGCCAGGCCAAGCGCTGCCCCGCATAGGCCAGGCCAAGCGCCGCCCCAGGCCTAGGCCGGGCCAAGCGCCGCCCCAGGCCTAGGCCTAGGCCAGGCGCTAGCTGGCCCGGGGAGTGGCCGGGACGATGGTTCAATATCCGTCAGCTGACCGATGTTTCGCGCTGCAATTTGCAGCAGCATTTTCAGTGCAACCAGCACCGGGCAGTTCGGTATCAGCCCAGGCGTTGCCCGGGAGCAGCCGCTTAGGTTGACCAGCGCTGCCCCGGATTCAGCTCATTCCGGCGTACCGAGGGACCTGATGAACGTGATGGCGCTGACACCCGTCCGGCCTGGCTCCGCCTGGGCCGCGTCCCGCTGCCCGCAGATTCGTCGCAGCGGCACTGGCAGGCAATCGCGTGGGTGAGGATCTGCTGACCCGCAGGCAAGTGGCGTCCATGTTCCGCGTGACCTCAGCGGTGGTGGCCTCCTGGGCGCGGCGCGGGCGGCTGCCGGAGGTACGCAACGAGGCCGGGAGACCCCGGTACCGGCGCGTGGATGTGGAGGCGCTGTTCCAGGACGGTGTGCGGCGGAGAGGGCGATGACCGGCGACCGCGCCGGGATCACCCCGCGGCCGGGGACCCGGGCCGTTCCGTCCGCGGCCCGGCGGCAAGCGACTGAGACCGGGGCCAGCCTGGCGGATGAACTGCTGGGGAGGCAGTGCACACGGTGCGGGGCGGTGGGCACGCACTACCTGACCTGCCCGGGCCTGCGGCTTCCTCCGGGTCACCGGGTCAGCGACGTCCCCCCGGCCTGAGCGCTCCCGACGGCAGGTCCGTCGACCGGCCCAGCACTGAACCGTTCATAACTATCTGTCGTTATATGAGTACATATTGTGTTGAACTCGGTGAGCGGAGCGCTGGGTGAGGCATCTGGATCGAGAGGGGAACGCGATGCGTGACACCTGGAGCTAAACGCCTGTATGGCTAGGCGACTCGCCCCGGCGGCCATCGGCCGCCGGGGCGCCCGTTATTCCACAGCTCTACGGCCCCCGCCCCCCGTCTTAGGGGACCGCGGGGATCTGCACGGCGATCTCCCCGCCGAGCCTGGCCCCCGCGGACAGGCGGAGATCATCCCCGCTCCAGAACCGCCCGGCGTCGTACCAGTTCGGCCGCCGGGCCGGCAGCAGGTCCATGGCCTGGTACGTGACGGCGACAATCTCCGCGCAGTAGGCGGTTTCCAGGGCGGCGTCGCGGGCATCCCGGCTGACCGCCGGCATCCGCCCGCGCAGCCATCCGGAGGCGAGCCTGGCCGTGGACGGGAACGGTGTGCCATCCAGCCGCGCGATGGTGCGCAGCATCGCGTCTTCCGTCTCGCGGGCGGGCGGAGGTTCCAGCTGGCGCAGCCAGGCCCGCTGACCGTACCTGGTGGCCCAGAGGGTCACGGCCGCGCGCAGGTCATGGAGCTGCGCGCCGCGGTGGCGGTTGCCCGACCACAGGTCGGGCAACGACTTGCCCAGCTCCGCATGCCACATCAGCGCGGGCAGGTCATCCAGGACCACGGACATGCCGACATGGTTGACCGGGCTGTTGGTCGTCACCTGGATGGCCCGATCGGCCGCGGTACGCCCGCGAAACAACCACACGTCACCAGTGCGGGTCAGGTCGACGGCCTCATCCAGGCCGATGCTCGCGTCAGGCACAGTCGTAGCCTAGGCAGATGCGTTGGTGGAAGATACTCGGCCTGGCCGCTTTCGCGAGCGTCGCGGCCACCGGAGTCGTGATCGCCCGGGACCAGCGGCGCCGTCGCGCCTATACCCCGGAGGAGATCCGGGAGCGGCTACACGCCCGGCTCGCCGAGTCACC
>JBEKGC010000324.1:0-7846 GCA_050013055.1 Streptosporangiaceae bacterium | reverse complement strand
GCCGGCCGTGATGTCACCGCCCACGTACGCGCCGAACGAGGGGAACACCACCGCCCGGGCCCGCGGGTGCACCGCGCCGGCCAGGCCCACGTCGGCCGCCAGCACCTCGGGCCACAGCCGGGCGGCCATGATGAACGGGGCCACGCCGAGCGGCTCGGGGTCGATGCCGAGCACGATGTGGGTCATGGTGGCGTTGCCGGCCACCGCGACCTCGTACACCTCACCTGCCGCGACGCCGCCCGCCGCGCACACCGCCTGGGCCAGCTCGGTCAGGGTTTCCGCGGCGAGCTGCTGCAGCTTGTCCAGCGCGCCTGGGTCCATCATGGTGGCGCTGATCCTGGTGATCACGTCGGCGCCGAACGGCTGCTGCTTGTTCAGCGTGGACTCCACCGCCACCGGGGTGCCGGTGGACAGGTCGAGCAGGGTGGCCACCACCGTGGTGGTGCCGAGGTCGAAGGCGATGCCGAAGCGGCGCCCGGTGGTGTCGCCGGGCTCGACCGCGATCAGCACGTCGTCGACCACCACCGCGGTGACCTTGTAGTCCGCCTCCCGCAGCGTCCGGCCGAGGGTCTTCAGGACGGCCAGCTCGGCCCGGGGTTCGATGTCCTCGAGCTGGGCCAGCACCCGTTCGACGTCGCTGGCCTGGTCGGCCAGATCCGGCTCGGCCAGCTCCAGGTACCGCTTCTGCACCGCCGGGCGCAAGATGACCTGCCGGCCGACGCCCACGGTGGCGGCCTTCGGCCGGGTGGTCAGCGGCGGCACCTCCACCTGGGTATCGCGGGTGGCCAGGGTGCGGCAGGCCAGCCGCCAGCCGTCCTTGATCTCGCCGGGCGTGTAGGCCCTGATATCCAGGCTGGTCGGCGCGGGCGGGTCCTCGGTGATCTTGATCCGGCATTTCTTGCAGGTGCCGTGACCGCCGCAGGTGGAGTCGATCGCGATGCCGTTCCAGCTGGCCGCGTCGAACAGCGTCACCCCGGCCGGCACCCGCACCGGGCGGTCATTGAAGACAAGATTGATCCGAACGGCCCCCGGTGTCACCTCATCGGCCACGCTCACGTGACCCCCGGCGGCGCTTCGGCGGCGGCCTGCTTGGCCCGCTCTGCTAGCTGAGCACGGTGCGCCGCGATCCAGGCGGCGCCCCACTCGTCGTGGTTCAGCATCAGGTCGGCGGCCTTGACCGCGCGGACGATCTGCGGCGCGCGCGCATCCATGATGGCGCTGGTCAGCCCATGGCTGGCCGCGATGGGCAGGAACGCGGCGGCGATCGCGTGCCGGTCCGGCATGCCGAAGCTCACGTTCGAGGCCCCCAGCGTCATGTTCACCCCGAACTCGGCCTTGAGCAGGGCGATCGTCTCCAGCGTCCGGGCCGGGTGCAAGGTGTCCGCGCCGACCGGCATGGCCAGCGGGTCGATGACGATGTCCTCGATCGGGATCTGGTACTTCCCGGTGGCGATACCGATCAGCTTGCGGGCCAGCTCGACCCGCTTGGCCGGCTCCTCCGGGATCTCCTCCTCGTCGTTCGGCAGCCCGATCACCGCGGCACCGTACTTCTTGACCAGCGGCAGGATCGCGTCCAGCCGCTCGTCCTCGGCCGTCACCGAGTTGACGAGCGCCTTGCCCTGATAGGCGGCCAGCCCGGCGTCGAGCACCTCGATGATGGAGGAGTCGATGACCAGCGGCAGGTCGGTCAGCTGCTGGATCAGCATGACGGCCTTGGTCATCAGCGCGGCCTCGTCGGCCAGCGGCGCGCCCATGTTCACGTCGAGCAGCATGGCCCCGCCCGCCACCTGCTCGGCGACGTCGATCTCGAGCCGGGACAGGTCACCGTCGCGCAGCTGCCGCTGGAAGATCTTCCGGCCGGTCGGGTTGATCCGCTCGCCGATGATCGCGAACGGCTGGTCGTCGCCGATCCGGACCGTCCTGGTCGCCGAGGACACGATGGTGTGCACGGGTTGTTTCCCTCCGGCGCTTGGGTTCCTCAGGCGTTAACGGTGGCGCGACGCTGGGCGAGCAGTTCCTTGGCCCGGACCACGGCCGCGGACGCGTCCGCCGCGTATCCGTCCGCGCCCACCACGTCGGCGTACTCCTGGGTGACCGGGGCGCCGCCGACCATGACGATGACCTGGTCCCGCAGGCCGGACTTCTGCAGCGCGTTGATGTTCGCCTTGAACATCGGCATGGTCGTGGTCAAGAACGCGGAGAACCCGACGATGTCCGGCTTGTGCGTCCTGATCGCCTCGATGAACTTCTCCGGCGCGACCTGCACGCCGAGGTCGATGACCTGGAAGCCGGCCCCTTCGAACATGATGTTGACCAGGTTCTTGCCGATGTCGTGCACGTCGCCCTTGACCGTGCCCATCACGATCGTGCCGATGGTCTGGGCGCCGGTCTCGGCCAGCAGCGGGCGCAGGATCTCCAGCGCGCCGGCCATCGCCTTGCCCGCGATCAGCATCTCCGGCACGAAGAAGTCGCCGCGCTCGAACCGGGCGCCCACCTCTTCCAGCGACGGGATCAGCGCCTCGTACAGCAGCACCTCCGGGCCCAGGCCCATGGCCAGCCCGGCGTTGGTGAGCTCGAGCACCGCGGGCTTGTTGCCGACCAGCGTGTCGTCGTACAGCTGCTTCAGCAGTTCCTCAGAGGTCACGCCGCACCTGCCTTCCGGTTCTGCCTGGACCGCTGCCGGTAGCCGAGGACCGCGGACAGGCCCGCGGCCTCCTCGACGCAGCGGGCCGTGGCCGCCGTCAGCTGGTCCCTGGTCATCCTGCTGGCCGGGGCCGACACCGACAGCGCCGCGACCACCATGCCGTCGTAGCCGTAGATGGGCGCGGCCACCGCGATCAGGCCTGGTTCGAGTTCCTCGTCGGTGACCGCGTAACCGCGGGCCCGCACGGTCGCCAGGTCGACGCGCAGCGCCGCCTCGGTGGTGATCGTCTTGTCCGTGCGCCGCTCGAGCGGGCCAGGTGGCAGCGGAGCCGCCCCGTAGGCCAGCAGCACCTTGCCCAGCGCCGAGCAGGACAGCGGCACGGACATGCCGACCCAGTTGGTGCCGCCGATCAGGTAGGTGCTGTCGACCTGGGCGATCTGCTCGACCAGCCCGTGGCTGGCCACGCCGAGGTTGATCGTCTCGCCGGTCGCCTGGCCCAGCCGCGTCAGGAACGGCTGGGCCACCGCGACCAGGCCCGCCGCGGCGCCGCCCCGCCAGGCGAAGCTCACGAACATCTCGCCGGGCAGGAACCGGCCGTGGTCGTCGCGCCGGACCAGGCCGTTGCGCTCCAGGGCGAGCAGCAGCCGGGACGTGGTGGATTTGGCCAGCCCGGTGGTGGCGCTCAGGCCGGTGAACGTCATGGGGTCGGCCGAGTGCACGACCTCGGCGAGCAAGCGAGCGGCCCGGTCGACGGCCTGGGTGCCGTTCTGGTTGCTCATCGGAATTCCGTTTCCCTTACCGTCCCAAACCAGTGCAGGTTCCACTTTGTGGGACATAGTTTTACTATGTGAATCGTAAGGGCCGGTCTAATATTCGGTCAAGTGAGTGCTTCACCCGCGTATACCCACGTCAGGGCACGGTGAGAATCGATGTTCGTCAACACGATGCCGAGGTACGAGATCCTCTCCGCCGACTCGATCGGGGTGCTCGACCGCGGCTGGCGCCGGATCGTCTCCGAGATCGGCATCCAGTTCGCCAAGCCCGAGGCCGTCGAGCTGTTCGCTAAGGCGGGCCAGCAGGTGGACGGCGACGTGGTCAGGCTCGACCCGGAGTTCGTCATGGAGCAGGTGGCCAAGGCGCCCCGGGAATTCGACGTGCAGGCCAGGAACCCGGCCCGCAACGTGCATATCGGCGGCGACCACATGGTGTTCAGCTCGGTGTACGGGTGCCCGTTCGTGCGCGAGGGCGACGTGCGCCGGGACGCCACCATGAACGACTTCCGCCAGCTGGCCATGCTGTCGCAAGGCTACGACGAGCTCGACTCGGCCGGCGGCGTCATCTGCGAGCCGAACGACGCCCCGCTTGACTCCAGGCACCTGGACATGATCTACGCCCTGCAGACGCTGACCGACAAGATCTACATGGGCAACGTGGTCTCCGGGCCGAACGCCGCCGACACGATCAAGATGACCGAGATCTTGTTCGGCGGCCTCGGCGGCAAGGGCCGGGCCGCGATCGAGCAGACCCCGGCCACCATCTCGCTGATCAACTGCAACTCCCCGCTGCGCTGGGACGACCGGATGCTGGACGCCCAGTTCGAGTACTGCGCCGCGGCCCAGCCGGTGGTGCTGACGCCGTTCCTGCTGATGGGGGCGATGTCGCCGGTGACCATCCCGGCCGCGCTGGCCCAGCAGCTGGCCGAGGCGCTGAGCGGCATCGCGCTGGCCCAGCTGATCAGGCCCGGCTGCCCGGTGATCTTCGGGTCGTTCCTGTCCAACATCGACATGCAGTCCGGGTCACCCTCGTTCGGGACCCCAGAATCGGCCATCGGCCTGCTGTGCACCGGGCAGCTGGCCCGGCACTACGGGCTCCCGTTCCGCACCGGCGGCGGGCTGAACTCCAGCCAGACCGCGGACGCGCAGTCCGCCTACGAGGCGCTGATGACCCTGCTGCCGACGTTCCTGGCCGGCACCAACTTCGTCATGCACGCGGCCGGCTGGCTGGAGGGCGGCCTGGTCAGCTGCTACGAGAAGTTCATCATCGACATCGAGCTGCTGCGCGAGCTGCGGGTGGAATTCACCCCGCTCGAGATCACCGAGGCCTCGCTGGCCTTCGGTGCCCACGAAGAGGTCGGGCACGGCGGCCACTTTCTCGGCGCCGAGCACACCATGGAACGTTTCCGCGAGTGCTTCTACCGCCCGCTGCTGTCCTCCACCGCCAACTTCGAGCGCTGGCTGAAGCTGGGCGGCAAGGACACCGCCGCCCGGGCCGGGGACATCTGGCGGAAGAAGCTGGAAGGCTTCTCGCCGCCGCCGCTGGACGACGCCATCCGCGCCGAGCTCGACGACTTCGTCCTGCGCCGCCGCCGTGAGCTGGGCGACTAGCGGCCGGGTCCGCGCCAGCCGAGACGGTGCGAGACCTCGGCCGCGGCTTGGCCGACGGCACCGGCCAGGGCGGGGATGCGGCCGGCCGTGATGCGGAAGCTCGGGCCCGAGGCGCTGATCGAGGCGATCACCTGACCCTCGGCGTTGCGTACCGGGGCCGCGATGGCGGTCAAGCCGTCTTCGAGTTCGTCCACGGCGGTCGCGTATCCGCGCTCCCGTACCTGGCTGAGGGCCTGGGAGAACGCTGCGATGGCGGTCACGGTGTGGTCGGTGAAGCGGCGCAGCGGCGGAGTCAGGCATTCGGCTCGTTCCGCGTCGGGGAGATAGGCCAGCAGCACCTTGCCGTCCGAGGTCGCGTGCAGCGGGATCCGCAGCCCGGCCCAGTGGTGCGGTGACAACGCCGCCGGGCCGGCCACCTGATCCAGGTACAGCGCCTCCCGGCCGGACAAGATGGCCAGGTTGACGGTTTCGCCCACCTCTTGCGCCAGCGCCCGGCAGACCGGCCGGCTTTCCTGCACCACGTCAAGCCGGTGGCCCGCCGCGCCGGCCAGCCGGACGATACCGACCCCGAGCCGGAACTTGCCGCGGGCCGCGTCCTGGGCCACGAGGTCGCGCGCGCCGAGCGCGGCCAGCAGCCGGGACGCGGTCGACTTGTGCACGTCAAGCTCACGCGCTACCTCGGTCACCCCGGCCTCGCCGTCCCGGGCCAGGATCTCCAGGATGGCCACCGCCCGGTCCACCGACTGCACAGGACCAGCCTCTCCAGCCCTGTTGTTGCCCATGGCGCAACACTACCGCCTCAGCGCAGGAACCGTTCCGCGGCCGCCTGCACGGTCCGGGCCACCCGCTCCAGGGCCGGACCGGCTACCCGCCACTGCTGCCAGTACAGCTCGACGTCCATCCCGCCGGCCGGATCGAGGTCGACCAGGTCCCCGTTGGTTTCCCTGGCCAGCTGCAGGTCCGGGATCATGCCCCAGCCCAGCCCGAGCCGGACGGCCGCCAAGAAGGGGCCGGACCCGGGTACGTAGTGGTGCGGCGGATGCAGCGCGGGCCGGCCGGGGCGGCGCAGGTACCGGTCCTGAATGGTGTCATCGCGGTCGAACAGGACCACCGGCGCGCGGGACAGCGCGGCCGCGGTCATCCCGTCGGGGAACCACCGGGCGCCAAAGGCGGCGGCCGCTCGCGGCGCATACCGCATCCGGCCCAGTCGCCGGACGGCACAGCCTGGCACCGGGTTTCTCGACGTGGTGACGGCGGCCATCACCTCGCCCCGGCGGAGCAGCCCGGCGGTCCGCTTCTCGTCCTCGCGCCGCAGATCGAATACCGCACCATCCAGCTCGGCCAGCGCGGCCAGGAACCAGGTGTCCAGGCTGTCGGCATTGACCGCGAGCGGGACGACGGACGGGCCTGACCCTTCTGCTGGGTCCTCGGCGCCCAGCTCGCGCAGGGCCTCGGCGCTCACGGCCTGGATCTGGCGCGCGGCCCGGAGCAGCGTTTCCCCCGCCGTCGTGGCCCGCACCGGCTTGGAGCGGACGAGGAGCACCTGCCCCACGCTGGTTTCCAGCGCCTTCACCCGCTGGCTGACGGCGGACGGGGTCACGTGCAAGGCCCGCGCCGCGGCGTCGAAGGTCCCCTCCGAGATCGCCGCCGCCAGCGCCTCGAGCTGGCCCGGATCCAGGTTCATCATTAACAATGCTAATGCAACTGAAGAATGTTTAGCTGGATTGCCGGGTCAGGCGTTCCTATGGTGAAGTCATGCTCATCTCGGGTACGAGCGCGGCCGCGCTAGCGGGCCTGCTGTTCGGGCTGTCCCTCATCGTCGCCATCGGCGCCCAGAACACCTACGTGATCCGGCAGGGCATCGCCCGCGCCCACGTCCCGACGGTCGTGGTGATCTGCGCCGTCTCGGACGTGATCCTGATCGCGGCGGGCGTCGCGGGCCTCGGCGCGGTGGTCGGGCACGCCCCCGGCCTGCTGCTGACCGTGCGCCTGCTCGGGGCGGCCTTCCTGCTCGGCTACGCGGCGGTGGCGGCGCGGCGGGCGGCCCGGCCACGCCCGCGGATCACCGACGGCGCGGCGACCTCGTCCTGGCCGGCGGTCGCCCTGACCTGCCTGGCCTTCACCTGGCTCAATCCGGCGGTCTACCTGGACACCGTGGTCCTGCTCGGCTCGGTCGCCGCGGCCCGGCCCGATCCCTGGTGGTTCGGTGGCGGCGCGGCCGTGGCCAGCATCGCCTGGTTCGCCGGCCTTGGCTTCGGGGCCCGGCTGCTCGCCCCGATCTTCCGTCAGCCCCGCGCCTGGCGGGCCATGGACGTGTTCGTCGCGGTGGTGATGGCCGTGACCGCGGCGCGGGTGCTCGCCGGAGCGTAGCCGTGCGGAGTGATACCCGGCGGGCGGGTAGCCGGCGCTCTTGACCGCGGATGACGCCGCGAGGGAGCATGTTGCACATCGGGAGCATGGTTGCGTTATGTGCAACACTAAGAACCGGACCATCGTCTTCCCCTGACCATGCCCTTCCGGTGGAGCACATCATGACGACCAGCGTTTTTGACCTGTTCAAGGTGGGCATCGGCCCGTCGAGCTCGCACACGGTCGGGCCGATGAAGGCGGCCAGGATGTTCGCCGAGGGCCTGGCCCGGGATGGCCTGACCCCGCGGGTGCGGTCGGTGCGGGTGGCGCTGTACGGCTCACTCGGACTGACCGGCCCCGGGCACGGAAGCGACAAGGCGGTCCTGCTCGGGCTCGAAGGCGAACAGCCGGCCACCGTCGACGTGGACGCGATACCAGCCCGGCTGGCCGCCATCGCCAGCCGGAAAAG
>JBEKGC010000323.1:0-7856 GCA_050013055.1 Streptosporangiaceae bacterium | reverse complement strand
GCTGGCCGCGGCCGGGCCGGGTGCGCGGTGACCGGCGGCCGGGCGCCTGTGCGGTTGCTCTTCCTTATCGGCGATACCGGTGGCGGGCACCGCAGCGCCGCGCAGGCCGTAGCCCAGGCGCTTGACCGCGCCTGCCCTGGCCGTTTCTCCCTGTCCATCTGCGATCCGCTGCGCGGGCCTGATGCTTCGCGCGGGCTGCGCTGGATGGCCGGCCTGTACGGCCCGGCGATCCGGATAACGCCCTGGCTGTGGGGGATGCTGTGGCGCGCCTACGCCGCGCCCCGGTTCCTCGGCTGGCTCAGGCGCAGGCTCGTGTCGGCCGCCTACGCCAGCGTGGCCAGGGCCGTCACGGCGTGGCGGCCCGCGGTGATCGTCGCCTTCCACCCGATGACGGCTGAGGCCGCCGCCCGCGCGCGCGACCGCAGTCCCGCCTTGCCGCCGGTCATCACGGTCATCACGGACCTGGTGACCGCGCACCCGTCGTGGCGGTACGCCGGGGTTGATCGCGTCATCGTGCCGTCGGCGGCGGTGGCGGACCTGTGCGCGCGGGACGGCATGCCGGAAGGGCATTACGTGGAGACCGGGCTGCCGGTCGCGGCCGAGTTCTGCCGGCCGCCGGCCAGCGCGCCCGAGCGCCGTGCGCTGCAGGCCGCGCTGGGCCTGCGCGGGCGGTTCCTGGTCGTGGTGACGGGCGGCGCGGAGGGTTCTGGCGGCCTCTACCGTCGTACCATGGCCATCCTCCGCCAGGTCGACAACGTCGACGTCGCCGTCATCTGCGGGCGTAACCAGCGGCTCCGCCGACGGCTGAGCCGGCGGGCGGAGCGGGCCCGCGGCCGGCTGACCGTCCACGGTTTCGTCGAGAACATGGCCGACTGGCTCCGCTGTGCCGACGTCGTGGTGGGCAAGGCGGGGCCTGGCACCATTGCCGAGGCGACCTGCTGCGCGGCTCCGCTCGTGCTCACCTCCTACCTGCCCGGCCAGGAGGAAGGCAACGCCGAGTTCGTCGTCCGGGCCGGCGCCGGCTGTTACGCACCCAGGCGGCGCGACCTGGCCCGCCAGCTCGCCCGGCTGCGGGACGATCCGGCCGCCCTGGCCGCCATGCGGTCGGCCTCGGCCCGGGCCGGGCGCCCCCGGGCCGCCGTGGACGTGGCCGGCCTGCTCGCTGAGGCCGCGGCCCTCGGCGGGACCGAGCCCACCGCTATGAACCGTGCGCTGATAGGGACAGTGTGAGCAGATGACGGCCGAGAACGTTGTTTCCGGGTACGTGACCCCGCCGCTGACGGTGCGGGCGCAGGGTTCGGCGAAGACATTGCGGGCGGGGCCGGCCTACTGGGTTGGCCGTGACCCGGCGGCGGACATCGTCATCGACGAGCCGCTGGTCTCCTGGCGGCATGCGGTGGTGAAGGTCGAGGACGGCCGGTGGCTGCTGGCCGACACCGGCAGCACCAACGGCACGTTCGCCGCCGGCCAGCGGGTCCAGCGGGTGGAGATCACCGATTCCTGCCAGGTCCGGCTGGGCCACCCGGAGGCGGGCCCGGTCCTGGCCTGCGCCATCACCGACGTGGCCGCCCCGGAGAGTTCCGCTACCGCGGTGTGGTCGGCCCAGCGGACGCTGCTGGCCGACCGCGCGCCGAGTGCCATCATGCCGCTGCCCGCCAAAGCCACCAGCATCGGCCGCGCCCAGGACAACGACATCGTGGTGGCGGACCTGGGGGTGTCACGCCGTCACGCCGAGCTGCGCAGGTCACCGGGAGGCGGCTACGAGATCGCCGACCTGGGCAGCCACAACGGCACGTTCCTGAACGGCCAGCGGGTCAGCACGGCCGTGGTGACGGAAGCCGACGTCATCGGCGTCGGCCTGGCCACCTTCCGGCTCGTCGGGGACGAGCTGCAAGAGTTCGTCGACGCCGGGGATATCTCGCTCGACGCCAGGGGGCTCACGGTCACGCTGCCGAACGGGAAGGTGCTGCTCGACGACGTCAGCTTTCCGCTCAGCGAGCGGTGCCTGCTCGGCGTGATCGGACCAAGCGGCGCGGGCAAGTCGACGTTGCTCGGTGCGCTGACCGGCGTACGGCCGGCCACCGCGGGTTCCGTGCTCTATGACGGGCGCGACCTTTACGCCGATTACGCCGAGCTGCGGCACCGGATCGGACTTGTCCCGCAGGAGAACATCCTGCACACCCAGCTGTCCGCGCACCGCGCCCTGGGGTACGCGGCCGAGCTCCGGTTCCCCCGCGACACCAGCCCGGCCGAACGGACCCGGCGGATCGACGAGGTGATCGGCGAGTTGTCGCTGACGGCGCACGCCGATACCCGCACCTCGTCGCTTTCCGGCGGCCAGCAAAAGCGGGTCAATGTCGCGCTCGAACTGCTGACCAAGCCTTCGCTGCTTTTCCTGGACGAACCCACCTCCGGCTTGGACCCCGGGCTGGACATGTCGGTCATGGAGATGATGGCCGGTCTCGCCCATGACGGGCGGACGGTCATCGTGGTGACGCACAGCGTGGCGAACCTGGCCATCTGCGATCGGCTGCTCGTCCTGGTGCCGGGCGGCAAGCTCGCCTATTTCGGGTCTCCCGCCGACGGGCTCCGCCATTTCGGCCAGCCGGGCTGGGCGCAGGTATTCCGGGCCTTCGAGGCCGAGCCGGACCGGGACTGGGCGGGGGAGTACCGGCGTTCGGTGTACTGCTCCCGGTACCTGACCTCGCCAGCTCAGCCCGAGCGCCCGCCGGCGGTGGCCGTCCGGGCGGCGCCGCCCCCGCCGAAGTCCCAGAACCGGCTCGCCCAGCTGTCCACTCTGGTCCGGCGCTACCTGGCGGTCATCGCCTCGGACCGCAACTACGTCGGCGTGATCGCGCTCCTGCCGCTCATCCTCGGCGCCCTGATCAGGGCGATTCCGGACCCGGGCGGGCTGACCGGGACGAGCAACGGCAACGCCATCCAGGTCCTGCTGATCCTGGTCATGGGCGCCTGCCTCATCGGGGTGGCGAACGCCGTCAGGGAACTGGTCAAGGAACGCCCGATCTATAACAGGGAACGAGCGGCCGGCCTGTCGCCCGGTGCCTACCTGGCGTCCAAGCTCGCGGTTCTCGGCCTGATCAGCGCGGTGCAGGCGGTCGTGCTCGTGTTGATCGGCCTGGCCGGCCGGCCGCTGCCCCGGCACGGAGCCGTCCTGACGGGCGCGCCGCTCGCTGAGCTCATGCTGGGGATCGCCGTGCTCGCGATCGCGTCGATGACGGCCGGGCTGCTGATCTCGGCGGTGGTCAATTCTTCGGACAAGACGATGCCGCTGCTCGTGGTGGCGGTGCTGGCCGAGGTGGTGCTCAGCGGCGGGGTCTTCCGCCTCAACGGCATGGCCGGCCTCGGGCAGCTGTCCTGGCTCTCGCCGTCCCGCTGGGGTTTCGGCGCGGCCGCCGCCACCGCCAACCTGAACCAGGTCACGCCGCCGCCGCCGGGTAACACGCCTGATCCGCTGTGGCAGCACAGTGCGCACATCTGGCTCTTTGACATGGCGATGCAGCTGGCGCTCACCGCGGTCCTAGCCCTGCTGACCTGGTGGCGCCTGTACCGGGCCGGACCCGGCCGCCGCCGCTAACCTCGGACTGGCTGACCGAGCAGGCGGGCGGACCACACTAAGCCCGCCCTAGCCGGCTCCCACGGTGGCCTGCAGGAACGCGGTCAGCAGCGCGGACAGTTCGTCCGGCCGCTCCAGCGTGGGCAGGTGCCCGGCCCAGGGCAGCTGCACCAGCTCGGCGTCGGCCAGCAGCCAGGCCAGCCGGGCCGCGATCAGCCGGAAATCCGGCAGGTCCAGCGCCCCTGACACCACAAGGCTGGGAGCCGTGATCGCGCTCAGGCCAACGACCAGCTCGGCGTCCGCGTCCGCGTCCGCGTCCGCGTCCTCGTCCGCGTCCGCGTCCTCGTCCGCGTCCTCGTCCGCGTCCTCGGAGTCCTGCGCTGCGGCCAGTTCCAGCTCGAAGGCGTGCCGCTGCATCGTCCGCACTCGCTCCCTGGTCGCCTCGCTGGCCTCAGGGCCGAGCCAGGTCGCCACGTTCAGCTCGACCGCCCCGGCGATGTCGCCGGCGTCGAAGAGCTCCTCCTCCCGCTGCCAGAAACCGCGCAGCGCGTCGGTGGGCTCGTGTCCTGGCATCCCGGCGCACACCAGGGCCAGCGCCGTGACCCGCTGCGGCCACCGGGCGGCGATCTCCAGCGCGACCTTCCCGCCGTACGAGGCGCCCACCACCGCCACCGGCCCGATACCCAGGTCGCCGAGCAGGTCAAGGACATCATCGGCATCGTTGTGCGGCCCTTGCGGGACGGGCGTGTCGCCGTAGCCACGGAAGTCGCAGCGCACCACCCGGCACCCGGCCTCGACCAGGACCGGCCATTGCGGATCCCACATCCGGCGGTCGCACACCGTGGAATGCAGCAGCACCACCGCCGGGCCTGTTCCGGCCACATCATGAGAAAGCACAGCTAAACCCTAGGCCGGGGGCCGGGGGCAGCGCACCTGGTTTAGCTGCCAGGCGCGGACCTGCGTATCCTCACCCGTAACAGGCATCTACCGGCGGCGATGGGCGCTACATGGTGAACGAAGGTGGGCGTAACGGGTCCGGCCAGGTCACGGTCTTCGGGCCGGATTTCCCCTTCCCGTTCGACGACTGGATCTCGCACCCGGCCGGCCTTGGCTCCATCCCGGCCGAACGACACGGCGAAGAGGTCGCCGTCATCGGCGCGGGCATCTCCGGGCTGGTCGCGGCGTACGAGCTGATGCGGCTCGGAATCAAGCCGGTGGTCTACGAGGCCTCGCGGATGGGCGGGCGGTTGCGTTCGCAGCCGTTCGAGGGAGCCGAGGGCGTGATCGCCGAACTGGGCGGCATGCGCTTCCCTGTGTCGTCGACGGCTTTCTACCACTACGTGGACATGCTGGGCTTGCCGACCAGGCCGTTCCCCAACCCGCTGACCGAGACCGCCGGGAGCACGGTCATCGACCTGGAGGGCGTCACCCATTACGCCCGCGCGCTGGCCGACCTGCCGCCGCTGTTCACCGAGGTCGCGCAGGCCTGGGCGCAGGCCCTTGAGGACGTGCACTTCACCGAGATCCAGGACGCGATCCGGGCCCGCGACGTCACCGCGCTCAAGTCGTTGTGGAACGAGCTGGTGCCCCGCTGGGATGACCGCACGTTCTACGACTTCGTGGCCACCTCCAAGGCGTTCTCCGCGCTGTCGTTCCACCACCGCGAGGTCTTCGGTCACGTCGGGTTTGGCACCGGCGGCTGGGACTCGGACTACCCGAACTCCATGCTGGAGATCTTCCGGGTCGTGATGACCGGCTGCGACGAGAACCAGCGCCTGGTGGTCGGCGGCGCCGAGCAGGTGCCGCGCGGGATCTGGCGCCATCGTGCCCGCAGCCCCGCCTACTGGGCGCCAGGGACCTCGCTGGCCGCGCTGCACTCCGGCGCACCCCGGGCGGCCGTCGCGCGGATCGAAAGGGACGGCGAGGGCCGGATCGCGGTCACCGACGCCTGGGGCGGCACCCGCCGGTACGCGGCCGCGCTGATTACCTGCCAGAGCTGGCTGCTGACCACGCAGATCGACTGCGAGGAGTCGCTGTTCTCCCAGAAGATCTGGGCGGCCCTGGACCGCACCCGTTACATGCAGTCCTCCAAGACCTTCGTCATGGTCGACCGCCCGTTCTGGAAGGACACCGACCCGCGTACCGGCCGCGACGTCATGAGCATGACGCTGACCGACCGGCTGACCCGCGGCACCTACCTGTTCGACAACGGTCCCGGCCAGCCGGGCGTGATCTGCCTGACGTACTCCTGGATGAGCGACGCGCTGAAGATGCTGCCCGAGCCGCCCGAGCGCCGGGTCCAGCTGGCGCTCAACGCCCTGCACAAGATCTATCCCGGCCTCGACATCGCCAGTCACATCATCGGCGACCCGATCACCGTGTCCTGGGAGGCCGACCGGCGCTTCCTGGGGGCGTTCAAGGGAGCGCTGCCCGGGCACTACCGGTACAACCACCGCATGTACGCCCACTTCATGCAAGATCGCATGCCGCCGGAGCAGCGGGGCATCTTCATCGCGGGAGACGACGTCTCCTGGACCCCCGCGTGGGCCGAGGGTGCCGTCCAGACCAGCCTGAACGCGGTCTGGGGGATCCTGCATCACCTCGGCGGGAGCACTCACCCAGACAACCCAGGCCCCGGCGACGTGTTCGCCGACATCGGGCCGATCGAGTTGCCCGACTGAACCCCGGGCTAGGGCGCGTACTGCCCGATGACGAGGGAGACGGGGTTGTGCTGCGGCCTGAGCACCGCGATGGCCGGCTCGCCGGCACCTGGGCGCCACGACGCTAGCTGCACCTTGGTCGTGAAGTACAGCTCGGCCACCAGGCTGTCGCTGTCGGCGGGCCAGCCAAAGCCGGCCAGGGCGTCGCTGCTGACCCAGGTGTCCGGCACGACCGTCAGGCGACCGCTGGTCACGGACTCCAGGTCCAGCTGGACCGCCCGTGCGCCGGCGGATGAGTCGTCGCTAAAACCCACCTGGATCGCCAGGAAACGTCCGTCGGGGCTGAAGGCCGCGTTGGCTAGCGTGCTCGCCTCGGGCAGCTCGACCGCTACCTGCCGGCCGGTAGCCAGATTGAGCACCTGCAGACGGCAACGCGCGACACACGGTGGCGTCCAGGCGACCTGGGTGGCGCTCGCCGCGATGACCCCGGTCAGGCTGCGACCGGACTGCGGAGCGGCTGGATCCCACAACGTGTCGGCCATCGCGCCCGGCCGCTGGGTCACCGGTGCCAGCAGCAGGCCGCGGTCGGTTCCCTGCTCGATCAGGTACCCGGCCGGCAGCCTGAGCTGCGGCCCGAGCGGCCGCCCGGCCACGCTGACCTCCTGCGCCGTACCCGCGGCCGTGCGCGGATCGGCGCCCAGCGGGTAGCTGGTCAGCCAGAGCGCGCCGGCCGTGCCGGGGGCGACCGCGTCCGCTCGCCCCGCCTGGGTCACCGATTGTCCGTGATCGGCCAGGAAGTAGACCGTCCGCGCGCCGGCGCAGCTGCCGCACACGGCCTGGATGCCCGGCGCGGCCTGCACCGCCCAGCCGCCCGCCGCGCGGATGAACTGATAACCGGACGGCTGCGGCGGCAGGCCGCCGATCGGCGCCACCTGCCCGGTGGCCGGCCAGAACCACTGCGGCCGCTCCCCGGTCGCCAGCAGCCGAAGGCCGCCAGGCCAGGACAAGGCCGGACCAATGATCCCGTCGGGTTCCGCCGCCACCCCGGAGTCACCGGAAACCGCCGTCGGCAGCGGAGCCGCGGGGATAGGAGTTGCCGGGATAGGAGTTGCCGGGATAGCCGCCCGGGTCGGCTGTGGCGTCCCGTGGTGTGACCGCGGCAGGTAGTACACAACCGCCACAGCCGCCACGACCAGCACGGCCGCCACCATCAGCCGGCGCGGCCACGGACCAGACTCACGGCCCTCGCCCTGGCTCAAGATGTCAGGCAAAAGCCGTCACCGCCAAAAGCGTCCCGACCTGTGCCTACGACCATACCCCGCCCGCGGCGCCGCCATCCGCCCCGGCCCTTCATGATCGCGAAGACTTTTTACCCACCCGCGGGTAAAAAGTCTTCGCGATCAAGGAAAACGGCGTCAGGTGCTGCGCTTCCAGGCGACGGAGAACCCGTTGCCGCTGCCGTTGAGCGCTCCGGGCTGAGCCTTGACGTTGCCGGAGGAGTCGACCATGGTGATCTCGTCGTCGGTAAAGGAGGAGATCACGCCGGAGGTCGAGCCCTCCGTCACGGTCGCGCCCGACTCGGTCCAGGTGCCGAAATTGGTCAGCGGGTAGACACCGGATGA
>JBEKGC010000322.1:0-9212 GCA_050013055.1 Streptosporangiaceae bacterium | reverse complement strand
GATCGAGGCGCTGCTGACCCTGGCCCGCTCCGACCGCGGACCAGGCCCGGCCGAGCTGGTCGACCTGCCCACCGCGGTCGAAGACGCCATCGACCTGATCGCCCCGGCCGCCGCGGCCAGGCAGATCCGGATCGACACCGCGCTGCAGAACGCACAGGTCAGCGGGGACCGGGTCCTGCTCGAACGGCTGGTCAGCAACCTCATCGACAACGCCGTCAAGCACAACGTAACCGGCGGCTGGGTCCTGGCCAGCACCAGAACCGACGCAGGCACCGCCGAACTCACCGTCGCCAATGGCGGCGAGCACATCCCCGCCGACCAGGTAACCGAGCTGTTCGAGCCGTTCCGCCGCCTCGGCGGCCGGACCGGCAACCGCCCGGGCGCCGGCCTCGGCCTTTCCATCGTGGCATCGGTCGCCCACGCGCATGGTGGCCACGCCCAGGCCCACGCCGGGTCGGCCGGCGGACTGGACGTGCAGATCACGCTGCCTGCCACGGCGAACGGAAACCGGTATGCAGCTCCGGCGGCGCCCGGGATAGCCGATTGATGAGGAATCTATGCTCGTCGCCGGCGTCGGCGCTCGGCCACCTCGCGGCCGGGGAGCTCCGGACCTACGCGACAAGGTCGGTGTGCTTGGTGTGCGGCACTTTCGTGAGCTGCGCCGTCGCGTTCTGGGTATTGGCCCGCTGGTCAGCGGATGTCAGGGGGAAAGTCACTTGCATGTCGAGGCCGCCTGCGGGCCGAGCGCGGGCGGTGAGGGCGGCGCCGTGGGCGTCGGCGATGGCGCGGACGATGGCCAGGCCGAGCCCGTGTCCCTGGCCGCGCTGGGTGCGCTGGGCGCCGAGCTGCCGGAACGGCTGGAACAGGTCCTCCACCGCCTCTGGAGGCACGAGCGTGCCGGTGTTGCTGACCGAGACGACGGCGCCCGCGGTGGTCAGTGCTGTGGAGATCTCTGCCTGGCCGCCGGGCATGTTATGCCGGATGGCGTTGTCGAGGAGGTTGGCGACCAGGCTTTCCGCCAGGCTCGGGTCGCCGGGTACCGGGGCTGCGGCGAGTGCCGCGCGCAGGTGGATGCCGCGGCGCTCGGCTTCCTCCTGACGAGTCAGGAGGACATCCCCGGCGATGTCGGCGAGGTCCAGGCGTTCCAGCTGCCCGATCCCGCGCTGGCTGCTGGCCAGGGCGAGCAGCGCCGCGATCAGGCGCTCCTGCTGATCACCCAGCTCGACCAGTTCCTCGCAGGTTGCCCGGAGCGTCTCCACGGTGGGCTCGGGATCGGCGAGGGCGACCTGGAGCAGCGGAGGCGTTGGCGATGAAGTGCCGCTGCGCCTGGAACGATGCCTCCAGCCGCGCGAACAGGCCGTCGAGCGTTTGGCTGAGCTCGGTGAACTCGTCGCCGCGGCCCCGCACGCCAAGCCGCCGGTGCAGGTTGCTGGCGGAGATCTCCCGCGCGGTGGTGATGATCGCGCGCAGCGGCCGGACGAAGCGACCGGCGATCAGCCAGCCGGCCGCGACCGACAACAGGGCCATGACCGCAAATGCGACCACGATGCTCCAGAACGCCGACGGGCCGATGGTGAGGGGGATGCGGGTTGGGGGCCCGGGCGTGACGGCGCCCGGCAGGCTCGGCCCACTGGCTTTGTATCCATCGTGCTGGAGCAGGCCCGGTGCCAGGAGTTGCGTGACGACGAGCAGCGCGACACCCGAGGCGCAGATGACGGCGCCGTACAGGAGGGCCATCCGCGCCCGCAGGGCGGGGCGGCGGAAAGCGCGTGCTGGGTCCGGGGGACGGAGCTCGGGCATCAGGGTTCTCCGATCTGGTACCCGCCCTCGCGGACGGTGGCGATAACAGGCGGGTCGCCGAGCTTGGCCCGCAGCCGGCGCATGGTCTGCTTGACCGCGGTGGTGAACGGGTCGGCCGCGGAGTCCCAGACCCGCTCAAGCAGTTCCTCGGCCGAAACCACCTGGCCGGCGCGGGCGAGCAGGTACTCGAGCACGGCGAACTCCTTGGCGCTGAGCGCCAGCCGCTGCCCGGCACGGGACGCGGTGCGGCTGGCGGGGTCGAGCCTGATATCGCCGTGGGCGAGCAGCGGGGGCAGCGGCATGGCGGCGCGGCGGGCGAGGGCGCGGACCCGGGCGGTCAGCTCGGGGAAGTCGAAGGGCTTGGCCAGGTAGTCGTCGGCGCCCATGTCCAGGCCGTCCACCCGGTCGGTGAGGCGGCCGGCCGCAGTAAGCATCAGGATCCGGCTCGGTGACCGCCTGGCCGCCAGCCGCCGGCAGATCTCGTCGCCATGCACTCCCGGCAGGTCCCGGTCAAGCACCACGACGTCGTAGCGGGTCAGGGCCAGCTGGCCGAGCGCCTCGTCCCCGTCGTAGGCCACGTCGACGGCCATGCCCTCCCGGCGCAGCCCGGTCACGATCGCCCGGGCCGTCGGCTCGAAATCTTCCACCACGAGCACCCTCATGACCGCGTGTTCCCTTCCCCGCGGTGTACTGGCCACTGCTTTCAGCATGCCAGGCCGTCGGTATCAGCCAGGTTTCATTCGCTGGCGCCGTGCTGATACCGGTCCCGGCATACAACCATGACCATGGGAACGACAATCGAGGTCGCCGGGCTGCGCAAGCGATTCGGCCGCACGCTGTTCCGGAGCCGTGACGCATGAAGCCAACCCGTTCGGCTCGCATTTACGATTGTGGTGATGACCTGCGTCATCACCGAGCGGCGTGGGACCCTGCCGGGTTCCCCCGGCTGCTACACGCCGAGTGGACCAAGTTCCGCACGGTCCGCGGCTGGGTCATCGCGCTCTGCGCGGCCGCGGTCGTGTTTGTGCTCCTGTCCTTCTTCAGCGCCTTCGAGAGCCGCGCGCCTGTCCCCGCCGTACCCGTCGGCCCGGGCGGCGAAGCCGTCACCGACACCTACATGTTCGTGCACCGGGCACTCGTCGGCGACGGCACCCTCACGGTCAGGGTCGCCTCCCTTTCGGGGGCGTACACCACGCTCTCGCCCACCTCGGGCAGCGCCTTCGGAGTGTCAGCAAAGAGCGGGCCGAGCTCTCAACTGGATCCCGGGCTGGCGCCGTGGGCCAAAGCCGGAATCATCCTCGAACCAGGCACGAACCAGGGAACCGGCTACGCGGCCGTGATGGTCACCGGCTCCCATGGGGTCCAGATGCAGGACAACTACACTCACGACAGCCCAGGGCTGGCCGGCGCCGTCGGGCCGTCCTCTCCCCGGTGGCTCCGGCTCACCCGGGCCGGAGACGCCATCACCGGCTACGACTCCGCCGACGGAGACCACTGGACCAAGATCGGCACCGCCCGCCTGGTCAGCCTTTCCCGCACGGTCCAGATCGGGCTGTTCGTCACCTCCCCGGTCTACTTCGCCGCCGGGGGCGGCGAAGATGGGACCCCGAGCGTTGCTACCGCCAGCTTCGACCAGATTGCCACGCAAGGCGACCTTCCTCGCCGCTCCTGGACTCCAGACGCGATTGCCGCCAGTTTGTACCCTTACCTACCGTCGGCTTCCACGTGGCGACAGCTATCCGCCGATGCGTTCACCATCAGCGGGTCAGGCGACATCGCACCGCTCGTCGGGGACATCATCTCCCCCCAGTGGGCAGGCGCAAGCATCGTCAACGGGACAATCGTCGCCCTCCTCATCGTGATAGTGCTCGCCACCTTGTTCGCCACCTCCGAGTACCGCCGCGGGCTGATCCGCACCACCTTCGCCGCCAGCCCGCGCCGCGGCCGCGTCCTGGCCGCCAAAGCCGCCGTCGCCGCATCGCTGGCCTTCGCCACTGGAGCCATCGCAACCGCGATCGCCGAAGTGATCACCCGCCACGTCCTGGCCGCCAACGGGAGCTACCTCTTCCCGCAAAGCGGGCCCGACCTGGCTCGGGTCATCATCGGCACCGGACTCCTGCTGGGGCTCGCCGCGGCACTGGCCGTCGCGCTAGGCACGATCCTGCGACGCAGCACCGCGGCCGTCGCCGCAGCCATCGTGCTCCTCGTGCTGCCGGGCATCCTCGGCTCGCAGTCCGGGAACTGGCTGATGCGGTTCACCCCGAGTGCAGCCTTCGCCATCCAGGCCACCCTGCCCCGGTCCAGCCTGGTCACCAGCGACTACACACCACCGAACGGCTACTTCCCGATCAGCCCCTGGGCGGGCCTGGCCGTACTCGCCGCCTACGCCGCAGTGGCCCTGGGCGTAGGCACGTGGCTCCTCCGCCGTCGAGACGCCTGACGGCCGGGCGATCGCGGCCCGGTGGGGCGGCGGCGGCCGGTCCACGTTCGCGGTGATCGGGGAGTGTTACGACGGGCCGTTCGGCATCGATCTGCGGAAGGACGGGCACCGAACTCGGGCGGCGCCAGGACCTGCTCGCCGAGGGCGGCTTCGCTGACCACCGGAGACCGGTCCCTGCTGGCCGGGCGGACCGCGGCCATGTGCGAGGACAAGCTGGCGTTCAAGCTGGCCGAGAAGGACGACTACGCGCTGATCGGGCTGCGGCCCCGCGACCTGCCCGACGACCTCCCGCCCGGCCGGGCCTACCAGGCCGCTGTCCGTCCCTGACAGACGCGGACTCCGGGCACCCCTCGGGGTTCCTGTCACGGTGGTCTCGCCCGTCCAGCCAGCATGATCAGTCACACGGTTACTAGCCTGTCACGGAATGTCTTACGTCTGTCTTACCCGCCGAACCGGCCTCGCGGCGGGCTCGTTCCACCGGGTATGCCGGACCAGGGGCCAGACGGACCTGGTTCCTGCCTGAGCCGGTCCCGCGGGCGGACGGTCCGGGCAGCTGGCGGACGGGCGGGCGTACCGGGCGCCTGCCGTGGAGCGCAACGGGAGTGGCCGTGGCGGACCTGCGGGTGGAGGACTCGACTCTGGCGGACGCGCAAACAGCATTCCGCGCGGCGAGTAACCGCCTGGCGCCCGTCGTCTGGACCCTGAAGGGCCTGGACTCCGGGGTCGTCGGCGCCACTGCGCTGGCCGGGAAGCTTCGGGAGGCGGATGGCATCCTGGCGGCCGAGCTGGGGATCATCGGGCAGGCCCTGGCCGAGCTGGCCGCGCACGCCAGCCAGATCAATGCCGCCTTCGGCCAAGTCGACCAGACGTTGAGCGTGCGGGCCAGGACACTGTGGTGACCGGCTACGCCCGCTCCCTGCCGCACCTGGGCTTTGACCCGGCCCCCGGGGATGTCGGCCTGACCCAGAGCCTGGCCCGCCGTCATTATCAGGTCGCGCAAGAAGCGCGGCAGTCCCTCGCCGTGGTCGAACGGCTCAACCTCAGTGCCTGGCAGGGCCAGGCGGGAACGGCCATGCGAGCGCTGCAGGCCACCTTCCCGCCCGCGCTGCGGAACACGGCCAGCGCGGCGGAGACGCTGCAGGCGGCCATGTCGTCCTGGGCGGGCCAGCTCAGCGGTTTCCAGGCCGAAGCCGATGCGCTGGAACGCCAGGCCGCCAGCGCGAGCGCGCAGCATCAGGCGCTGCAGACCCAGCAGGCGGCGCTGCCGCCGGGGTCACGTGTCCTGAGCGCAGAGCTGGAGTCGGCGTCCACGGCCGTGTCAGCGATCCAAAATCAGGCTCAGGAACTGCACGAACGTTACCTGGCCGCGGCCGGCAAGACAGCCGCGGACGCCGGCGGGACGTCGGGCCTGTGGGGTAAGACAGAGCCGGTCCGGACCGTTCTGGAAGCCGTCCTGGCCCCGTTCGACATCGTGGCCGCCGATCACTGGGTGAGCGCACTGGAGAAGGTCGCGGCGGTGCCCGCCGAGTGGGTGAAGGAAGTCGATGAGTCAATCAGCGAGGTCAAGACGCTGATACAGGCCGGGAAATCACCGGTCGAGGCGCTGATCGACGCCGCGAAACTCGCTGAATCGACCGGCGGCAAAATCGACGCCTGGTATGCGTTCGCTCCCGGCTGGCTCAGGACGGCGGCCGGGTCGCTCGCGGAGATCAGGGGGCTTTCCTACACCCTGAGCGGTCTCGGCCTCGTCGCCGACGCGGGAACGATTATCGCGCCGCAGGACAAGGGCGCGATGGGCTGGGCGGACCGCGGCGTGGCCGTAGTCAACGGCGCCCTCATCACGACGGACCTGGCCCTGGGCTTTTTGCCGGGTGTCGGCGAGGTCGCGCTGGCCGCGACCGGCATGTACCTGGCGGGCGATTTTCTTTACCACCACTTCACGCCGTTCCATGATGTGGCCCACGAGGTGGGTCACGCGACCGTCCACGCGGTGGATCGCACGGACCACGCCGTCCGTTCGGCCTGGCATACGGTGACCTCCACGATCGGAAGCTGGTTCTAGATGACGCTTGATATGGCCGTCGCCGCGGCTGAGCGGACCGAAACCGCGCGGCAGCTGATCGGCCGGGCGCAGGCTGATGTCGTTGACCTGGTGACCGTTTCGGCCCTTGAGCTGTGCGTGCTCGGCGGCCCCCGCCATCGGTTGTTCGAGGAGAGCGTTTGCAGTGCCTGGAGGAAGCTGGGAAACCGGCGGCGGGAGAAGGTGATGGACTGGGTGACCGAGGGCATGGTCGAGCGGGGACTGCTCATCGATGACAGCCCCCGGGCCGGTTTCCAGCCACGGAGCAGTACCTATTCGCTGCGGCCGGAACTGGGCATCATGCTGGCGGCGCGATGCCGCCCCGCGTTCGTCGTCGTCACCGAGACGGCGGTTCAGGATCTGCGCACCCCCCGGTTCTTCGCCCTGTCAGACCAGTCCGAGCCGGTGCGCGGCATCGTCGCGGAGCTGCCTGCGGCGCTGCCCCCGGACATGTCCGGGGACTTCCCCCAGGTACGGAAGCTCGGGCCGCTTGGCATGTTCTACCGTTATGTCCTGATGTCACGAGAAAGGGCGGCGGCCGTGCTCGCTGAACTGACCATTTCCCCGCCCCGGCGGTCCGGTCAAGCCCTTCCCTCCGCTTACTCGGTGCGTGCCTACCACCCGGACAGGAAGAACCCGGTTGGCTACAGTCTGAGTGTCCGGGGTGACGGGACGAAGGCCCGCCTGGAGGCTCCCGGCGCTGGCGACGGACAGCAGGCCGCGGCCGAGTACGACGTCGAAGGACTCCGCGCGGTCATGCTCGACTTGCTCACCCAGCCATCGCGATGACCCAAGCGCAGCCCGCCGCCTATACCGAAGCGCATAGTGCCCTGAACTGGCCGCTGCTGACCTGCGGCCTGTTCGCTCCCGCCGCCGCCGAGATCGGCTTCGTGATTCTCGGCGTGACGGTGAACCCGCAGTGGTTCATCCCGATGCCGCTGCTCCCGCTCTTCGTGCCCGTCATGGTGTACATCGCCTTGCTGTACCGCAACTGGCCGACCGGGATCCGGATCGATGAGTCGGCGATCAGCATCGGCGCCGTCGGCTCCGCCCGGGCCTCGCGCCGGACGCCGACGGCCTACCACCAGAGCCGGGGGCTGCTCACCTGCCCCTGGCCGGCCGTGGAAGACGTGCGGGTCGTCACCGACCGGGCCGAACTGCGCCGGATGAAGGACCAGCGGCGCTATGACACCTTCAGCAACCGGTGGGCCGGCCGGCGCGGGATGAGCCGCTGTCACGTCGGGGTGCTCACCTCGCCGTTCATGCGCGCCGCGCTGGTCCTCGACGTGGATACCCTCGCCGTCACCGCCACCCGGATCCGGCCCGCCCGCCTCTACACCAACTTCAAGGACGGGCGTTTCTCCCACCTCGTCCAGCCCGAGCTGAGCCCGACCTGGGTCGTGCCGACCCGTCATCCCGAAGCCCTCGGCCGGGCCCTCAAAGCCCTTCCCGGCAACCGGGGACCTCAGCCCCAGTAAGTGCGTGCCATCCCGCGCGAACTGATCAGCCTCCGTTAGAGCGGCGTCCCGGAGTGGCGGTACGAGCTCCGACCGGTCGCAGATGAGATGATCTGTTCACAGCCTTGTGAGCCCTTTTGAGGCTGTCACCCTGCGACAACGGAATCGGCAGGACTCGGTCAAGACCGGATTCGCAGTCGCATCACCCACCGCCACTTCGCTATCTTCCGGTCCCGCTCGAAGCCGAGCTCCTCGAACAGGTCGGCCGGGCCGGTATGGAAATAGGCGCCGCGTTGGGGAGCGCGCTCCTCGACTTGCTCGGGGTAGGCCTCGACGAGCCCACCTCCAGCATCGTGGATGGCGGCCAGCGCGGCGCCGAGAGCCGCCCGCGCAACCCCGCCGCGCCGGTGCCCGCTTCCCGTGAAGATGCAACCGATCCGCCAGTCGGGCATCTCGCCCAGGCCCTTGGCATAGGGTTTCGGGTTGTTGATGTTCGGTAGCTCCGCCGGCGGCCCGTACTGGCACCAGCCGACGCATTCATCACCGTCATAAACGAGAATCTGGTGCACTGTTGCGTTGCGAACGTGGGCTTGCTTGGCCAGGCGGTTCCCCGAAACGGTATGGCCCCTGCCGACGCCCTCTGGGTGGTAGCCCATGCACCAGCAGCCGCCCCAGACCCCGTTGTTAGCCTCCACCAGACGGGCGAAGTCGTCCCAGGTGTCAGGACTAAGCGGCCGCGTCACATAGGGGCTGACCGGTGCCATCCATCCATTATGTCCGGCAGCCGCCTCGCAATGGCGACCGTCGCCGTTTGCGGGTGCACATCCGACCGTAGCTGGCGTCGGAGCAAAGCTGCCATATCAGTCTTTCTGCGCAGGTGACGCGTCGTGTTTGTCACCGGAAGGTCCGCGGACTCGCGCGTTCTGCGATCGCGCAGCGGTTACGGCTTGATGGCCCGGGTGGCGAAGTAACCAGGCATGTACCGGGCGGTGGCATCTGCGTGGTGCGGGGTTTCGTCCAGGTGGGTCAGGGTGAAGCCTGCCGCGAGCTGGCCGCCGATCTGCCCGGTGAGTGAGTGGCTGTATTCGATCGGCCCGGTCCCGTACGAGCGCTGCCGCTCGGCGTCTGGAAGATCAAGGGTGCTGAACGGGAGCTGGTGGCGCACGATGAGCTCACCCCGCTCGTCCAGCGCCGTGATGTCGAAAATGAAGATGTCAGGGTTCAGGAACCCGGCCATCAGGATTCCGCCCGGACGCAGCACGCGGAATGACTCCCGCCAGACCGGTGCAAGATCGGGGCAGAACACGTTGGACACCGGGTTGAAGACGACATCGAAGCTGGCATCGGGGAACACGCTCAGGTCGCGCATGTCGCCGAGCACGGTACGGACGGCCAGTCCCTCGCGGGTGGCGACCTCCCGGTCGCGGCCCAGTTG
>JBEKGC010000321.1:0-7959 GCA_050013055.1 Streptosporangiaceae bacterium | reverse complement strand
CGGGCCACGTCCAGATAGGACTGCGTGCCCGGGCCTCCTGGTGCCGTCCCGGACGGTGCGTTTACGGCAGCGGCCGCCCCGGAAGTACCTGCGCCAGTCAGTCCCGGCACGGCGATCAGGGAGGCGGCGATCACAGCGGCTCCGATGGCCTCGATCAACCTATGCCAGCGTGCCACGCACCGGGTTCGCCTCATCCTCGTGCACCTCTTCCTTCATCCTGGTCGACGGCGGCCACCCACTGCGCTCCGTACCGACCGGAACCGCTCAAGACACCAGAAGGAAACAGGTCTGCAGCCAGGCGGACACGGACCTGAAAGCTGCCCCTTCCCCACCAAACCCCAACGTAAACCGACAGAACCTGCCTAGGCGGCGGGCCTGCAGACCCGCGAAGGGTATGTGGCGCAACGAGACCGTTCCGGGCTCCAGGCAGACCGTAAATTCTTGTGTGGCAGCGTGGTAGGAACATGTTCCTACCACGCGCTATCATGGCAGCATGACCGTAAGGAAGCTGTCGATCTCAGTCCCTGCCGAGATCGAGGAAACGATCAAGGCCGCCGCGGCCGAGGAGGGCAAGCCGGTGTCCGCATGGCTGGCCGAGGCCGCCACCGAGAAAGCCCACTCCGCCGCCCTGCACGCCGCAGGCCGCGCCGCCGCCCGTGAACTGGTGGCGGAGTACGAGAGTGAGCACGGACCGCTTCCGGCAGCATCCCGGCAGCGCGCCCGCGAGTTCCTCGTCGAGACCGGGCTGATCGACGACGAGCCCCAGCGGGCCACCGGGTAATGTCTGCCATCGTCTACGACACGGGCGCGCTGCTCGCCGCTGAACGGCGCAACCCGGACTTCCTCGCCCTGCACGACGAACTGACCAAGGCGCGCATCCGGCCGCTCGTCCCGGTCGTGGTCCTGGCCCAGGCCTGGCGCGGCGGTCCCCAACACCAGATCTCCCGGGTCCTCAAAGCCTGCGACATCCTCCCCGACGACCAGCGCACCGGCCGCGCCGCGGGCGTCGCCTGCGCCGCCGCCGGGACCGCCGACGTCGTCGACGCGATCGTCATCGTGACCGCCGTGCGCCACCAGGCCCCCGTCGTCACCAGCGACCCCGGCGACTTGACCCGCATCGCCGACTCAATCGGCGTCAAGATCCGCCTGTTCCCAACCTGACCGGCAGCAGCCCGACCCACTGATTCTCGAGCCTCCTGCGATGCCGCGTTATTCCTGGTGGTTCCTTGTCCCCTGGGTGCCCCCCGCCGGTAGAGGGTGTGTAGTGGGGCACGTATCTGAATGAGCCGTAAGTGGTTGAATGGACACGGAGCGTCCGGAGGGCGGCAAATGTCGGTGGTGTGGACGGGGTACGGGGCGGCGGCGTATGAGGCGCTGCGTGGAGCGGTGGGCGAGGTCAAGGGTGGTGACCCGCTTGCTCCGGTGAGTGTCGTGGTGCCGGCGCACCTGTGCGGGGTGATCGCCCGGCGGGTTCTGGCCCGGGGGGTCGGGGGGCGGGCGGGGGTAGCGGGGTTGTCCGTGCTGACGGTGGATCGGCTGGCTGAGCTGATCGCCGCGGCTGCCCTGACGGGGACGGGCCGGCGGCCGGCCACGAGCCCGGTTGTGGCCGCGGCGTGGCGGCGGGCGCTGGCCGAGGATGCGGGGGTGTTCGCGCCGGTGGCGGCGCATCCGGCCACGGTGCAGGCACTGGCCGCCGCTCATCGCGAGCTGCGGGAGGTGGAGGAGGCCGCGCTGGATGCCATCGCCGGGTGCGGTGAGCCGGTGGCGTCTGACCTGGTGCGCCTGCACCGGCGTGTCACCGGGTTGCTGGCCGCGGACTGGTATGACACCACGGACCTGCGCCGCGCCGCCGCTGCGGTCCTGCACGGCGAGCCGCGGCTGGGCCGGGAGATCGGCGTGGTCGTGTTGTTTTTGCCGCAGGAGCTGGCACCGAGCGCGACGGCGCTGCTGCGGGAGTTGCCTGCCGCAGACCTCCGGGTGGTGGCTGGGCTGACGGGTGAGAAGCGGGCGGACGCCGGTGTCGTGGATGTGGTGCGGGGCCTGGGAGCCGGTGGCGGAGATGCCCCCGTGGTGACGCCGGCGACGGCGACGCGGGTGGTGCACGCATCTGACCCGGACGATGAGGTCCGCTGCGTGGTGCGGCTGCTATCCGGCAAGCTGGCGGAGGTTCCGGCGCACCGGGTGGCCGTGCTGTACGGGGCGGCCGAGCCGTATGCCCGGCTGCTGGCTGAGCATCTCGGCGCCGCGGGGATCACCGCGAACGGCGCGGCGGTGCGCCCGGTGATTGAGCGGGCGCTCCCGCGCACGTTGCTGGGCCTGCTGGCGCTGCCGGATCACCGGTGGCGCCGCGATGAAGTCCTGGCGCTGCTCGCGGGGGCACCGGTCCGCGGCGCGGATGGGAACCTAGTGCCTGCGTCGCGGTGGGAGCGGATTTCCCGGGCTGCGGGCGTAGTCGCGGATGATGACTGGGAGGCTCGCCTGGCCAGGTACGCCGCCGTGCAGCGGTCGGCCGCAGCACGGGAGCGGGCCCGGGACGAGCCGCGGGAAGGGCTGATTACCCGCCTGGAACGCGACGCCGATGCCGCGGACGCGCTGCGCGGGTTCGTGGCCGGCCTCAGAGACCGTATTGAGGCGGGTGCCAGGCTGCGCTCATGGCCGGAGCTGGCCGGGTGGGCCACGGCCACAGTCGGTGCCTTGCTCGGTGATATCGGGGACGAGCCGTGGCTGCCCGAGGGGGAGGCCAGGGCCGCAGAGACGGTGACCCGGGTCGCGTCAGGGCTGGCCGGGCTCGGCGAAGTCGAGCCGGTCGCTGACCTGACCGCGCTCCGACTCACCCTGGGCCTGGAACTGGCCGATGACCTGCCGCGTCAGGGGCGGTTCGGCACCGGCGTGCTGGTGGCTCCGCTGGGCTCGGCCATCGGGCTGGACGCGGACGTCGTCTTCGTGGTGGGGCTGGCCGAGGAGCTGGTGCCGGGCCGGGTGCGGGAGGATGCGCTGCTTCCCGAGCGGATCCGGGTGCTGGCGCCGGGGCAGCTGGCACCGTTGCGTGACCGCCTTGACCGGCAGCACCGGCAGCTGCTCGCCGCGCTGGCGGCGGCGCCCGAGCGGATCGTGTCGTTCCCTCGCGGTGATCTGCGCCGGAGCTCGGCCCGGCTGCCGTCCCGGTGGCTGCTGCCGTCGCTGCGCGTACTGTCCGGGCAGCCCGGGCTGCAGGCCACCAGGTGGGAATCGGTCAGCGGCGCCTGGCTGGACGGGTCACCGTCCTACGCGGCCGGCCTTAACCACGGCAGCGTCTTGGCCAGTGAGCAGGAGTGGCGGATCCGCGCGGTCCTGGCCGGCCGCGAAGCTGGCCGGACGGTCGATGAGGTGCTGGCCGGAGACCAGGTCGCGCGGCGTGCCATGGCGATGATCCGCGGCTGGGCGAGCGAGGTACTGACCCGGTTCGACGGCGACGTGTCGGGACAGGGCATCCCCGGTCCGGCCGACGCCGGGCAGGTCGTCTCCCCGACCGCGCTCGAAACGTGGGCGTCGTGCCCGCACGCCTACTTCGTTCGGCGGCTACTGAGAGTCGAGCCGCCCGAGACACCCGAGGACCTGGTCCAGATCAGCCCGCTGGAGGCGGGCAGCTTGATCCATGAGGTACTCGACCGGTTCTTCACCCAGCAGTCACGCGCGGGCGCGGTGCCCGGTGGCGGGCAGCGGTGGACCGCCGCGCAGCGCGGTGAGCTTGATCGGATGGTGCTGGAGGTGGCCGCGGAGTTCGAGGGCCGGGGAGTGACCGGCCATCGGCTGCTGTGGCGGCAGGAACGCAACCGGATTGCCGCCGATCTCCAGCTGCTGCTCGACGACGACGAGCTCGTGCGGGCGCAGACCGGTCGGGTGCAGGTGCGGTCGGAGCTTACGTTCGGGATACGGGAGCACCCGGCGGTGCGGGTGGGGCTGGCGGATGGCCGCGAGATCTGGTTCCGGGGCAGCGCCGACCGGGTCGACCGCGCCGGCCGCGCGCTCGTGGTGGTCGATTACAAGACCGGCAGCGCTGGGCCGTTCAAGACGATCAGTGCGGTAAACCCCACCGCCGACGGGACGAAGCTGCAGCTGCCGGTTTATGCGCATGCGGCCCGGGCCGGGCTTGGCCCGCCGGAGGCCGGTGTGTCGGCTGAGTACTGGTTCCTGCGCAAGGACCGCGGCAAGCGGATAACCTTGCCGCTCACCCCGGAGGTAGACCAGGCCTGCGGTGCGGTGCTCGCGGTCATCGCTGACGGGATCGCGGACGGCCTGTTCCCGCACCGGCCGCCTGACGGGGACGGCTGGGGCGGTTATGTCGAGTGCCGGTACTGCGATACCGACGGCCTGGGAGTCAAAGAGGTCCGTGACCGGTGGGAACGCAAGCGGCGCGACCCGCGGCTGGGCCGTTACCTCGCGCTCGCCGGCCCGGCCGCGGCTGCGGCCTCGGAGACCTCATGACGCAGGAGCTGCCTGACGCCGCCGTCCGGCAGGAGATCACCGGCCGGCTCGACCGGACCCTGTTCGTTGAGGCGGGCGCAGGTTCGGGCAAGACCCGCTCTCTGGTGGACCGGGTGGTAGCGACTGTGCTCAACCCGGCCCAGGCCGTCCCGCTCCGGCACATGGCCGCCGTCACCTTCACCGAGAAGGCCGGGGCGGAACTCCGCGACCGGCTGCGCGACGCGTTTGAGTCCGAGCTAGAAGCCGCTGAACCGGGCTCGGACCGTGCCGTCCGCGCCGCCGAGGCCCTAGAGGATCTCGATGCGGCCGCCATCGGCACCTTGCACTCCTTCGCCGAGCGGATTCTCGGTGAGTACCCGGTCCAGGCCGGCCTGCCGCCGCTGATCGAGGTGCGCGACGACGTGGCTTCCGGTGTCGCCTTCGACAACCGGTGGATCGTGCTACGCACGGCGCTGCTCGATGACCCCGCGCTCGCGCCCGCGCTGCTGCTGGCCATGGCGGCCGGGATGCGCCTGGAGGATCTGCGGTCGATGGCCCGGGCGTTCACCGACAACTGGGACATGCTCGAATCCAGGGTGCTCGCCACCCCGGTACCCGACCTGCCTGCGGTGGAGGTCGCGGGCCTGATCGCCGAGGCGCGCCGCCTGGCCGGGCTCTGCGATCACTGCACCGACGACGAAGACAAGTTCCTGGCCAAGCTCGACGCGCTGGGCGGGTGGGCCGCACGGCTGGAGACAGCCGCGGACGACCCGGCCCGCATCCTCGTCCTGGCCGAGGCGTCCGCCCTGAAATGGGGCTACGGCCAGCAGGCCAAATGGGATAGGTACGGGCTGGGCCGTCTCAAGGGCGAGTGCGCCGAGGTCGCGGCGCGGGCCGCCGCATTGCGCGCCGAAGTCGTGGACGCGGCGCTGCGCCTCCTGGCCGGGCGTATCGCCGTCGCGACGCTTGAGGCCGCGCGGGAACGGCGGGCCGAGGGGCAGCTGGAATTTCACGACCTTCTCGTGCTCGCCCGTGACCTGCTCAGCAGTCCCGTGCATGGCGCGGCCGTCCGCACCAGCCTGCAGCAGCGTTACCGGCGGCTGCTGCTCGATGAGTTCCAGGACACCGACCCGATCCAGGTCGAGCTCGCCGTCCGGATCGCCGCCGGCCCGGGCGGCGGCGCGCCCCGCTGGGCAGACGTGCCCGTGCCGGAGGGCAGTCTGTTCCTGGTCGGTGACCCGAAACAGTCCATCTACCGGTTCCGCCGCGCCGACATCGCCACCTACCTTGATGCGCAGCAGCGGATCGGCGAGCATCTCGTCTTGCACACCAATTTCCGCAGCACCAAGCCGGTACTCGCGTGGATCAACCACGTATTCGGCCTGCTCATCACCGCCAAACCTGGCTCCCAGCCGGCGTACCACCCGCTCCGGGCGGACCGGGGCGCCGCGCCCTTGGGGATCGCGGTCACACTGCTCGGCGCGTGTGCGCACGCGGACAAGCCGTCCGCCGACGACTTGCGTGCCCGCGAGGCAGCCGACGTGGCCGCCGCGGTACACACCGCCCTGTCACAGCGGTGGCAGGTCGCCGGCGCTCCAGACGGACCGTGCTGGCGGGACGTGAAGCTCGGCGACATCGCCGTGCTCGTGCCCGCCCGCACGTCGCTGCCGCACCTGGAGGACGCCCTCGAAGCGGCGGGCATCCCCTACCGGGCCGAAGCCAGCTCCCTGGTCTACCGGGCCCGCGAGGTCCGCGACCTGCTCACCGCCGCCCGGGCGGCCGATGATCCCAGCGACCCGCTCACGCTGGTCGCGGCGCTGCGAACCCCGCTGTTCGGCTGCGGGGACGACGACCTGTGGACCTGGCAGCAGGCCGGCGGCCGGTGGAACATCTTCGCGCCGCTACCTGACACCGTGCCAGCCGGGCACCCCGTCCGGGACGCCTTCGGCTACCTTGGGCGACTGCACAACGACCGGGCCTGGCTGGCCCCCAGCGAGGTCCTCGAGCGCCTCGCCGTCGACCGGCGGATGCTCGAGGCCGCCGTCGGCGGCCCCCGAGCCCGCGACGTCTGGCGGCGGCTACGGTTCGTCATCGACCAGGCCCGCGCCTGGTCGGAAGCCGAACACGGCGGGCTGCGGGCCTACCTCACCTGGGCCGGGCGCCAAGGAGAGGAAACCGCTCGCGTCGCCGAGGCGGTGCTGCCGGAGACCGACACCGATGCGTTGCGGATCCTGACCGTGCACGCGGCGAAAGGACTGGAATTCCCCGTCGTGATCCTGTCCGGGATGAGCAGTCGGCCCGGCGGATTCCAAGGCGGCGTGGAGGTACTGTGGCCAGCTGTTGGGGGCTGCGCGTTGAAGCTCCGCAAGGACATCCAGACCGGCGACTTTGACACGGCCAAGCCGATCGACGAGCAGATGGACTACCACGAGCGGATACGGCTGCTTTACGTCGCCTGCACGCGCGCCCGGGACCACCTCATCGTTTCGCTGCACCGCAAGGAGCGGCAGGTGGCGCCGGATGCCGACAGCAGCTGGACAAACGCTGAGCTGCTCGCTGGGGCCTGCGACGGCGCGCCGTCCCAGCTGGCGCTCGACGCCGTGGCGGGCGGGTCCGGAACTAGTTCCGGTTCTCGTCCGGCGGCCCAGCCGCCGGGGTGGGAAGACTGGCTCCGTGACATCACGCGGATGCGCAAACGGGTGGCGCGGCCAGCCGCGATGAGCGCCTCGCAGCTGGAGGGCTCCTTGCTGACCGGCGTGCTGCGTCCGGCCGCCACGGACCGGGTCGGTGAGCCGGCCGATGCCGGGCTGGCTAAGGACGGGCGGGACCTGGAACTGCCGCCTTGGAACAAGGGCCGGTACGGGACTGCTATCGGGCGCGCGGTCCACGGTGTGCTGCAAACCGTGGACCTGGCTACCGGGCGGGGGCTCGACGATGCCGTGGCGGCTCAGGTTCTGGCCGAAGGGGTGGCGGAGCATGGCGGGATCGTGGGGCAGCTAGCTCGGGCCGCGCTTGGTTCGGCCGCGGTGCGGCGAGCGGCGGTGTGCCCGCACTGGCGGGAGACTTACGTCGGGACCGTGGTCGGGGATCGGGTGCTGGAAGGGTTTATCGACCTTATTTACCGGGACGACGGGCTTGTGATCGTTGACTACAAGACTGACACGGTGCCTGCTGTCGCGCTGGATCGGCGGGTTGCTTTTTACCGGCCTCAGATGGCTGCGTATGCAGCGGCGCTTCAGGCGGCTACGCAAGAACCGGTCACACGGTGTGTCCTCGTTTTCCTGTCGCCGGGGGGCGCTGTTGAGCGGACCGTCGAGGGCATTGAGGAAGCTGCAGACCTCGTACGGGATGCTGTGAGGTCGGAGTGAACGCGCGAGCACCTATGGCAGACAGGGGACGTGGGAGGACTGAGCATCCTATGAAGGTGAGCCGTCGGTGAGACGAATGCATGTATGCCAATTTTCCCAGTTATCCCACGAACAATAACGTAGAGGTCCCACACCGGCTTGTACACCG
>JBEKGC010000320.1:0-7987 GCA_050013055.1 Streptosporangiaceae bacterium | reverse complement strand
GCCGCGCACGCCGAACGTCAGGTGGCGGTCGAGGGCTACAGCTCGCTCAAGAACACCAGGCTGCGAAACCCGGTCCTGGCCGAGATCGCCGCCGCGCACGGCGTGACGCCCGCGCAAGTGGTGCTGCGCTGGCACATTGAACTCGGCGTCATCGTCATCCCCAAATCTGCCCGGCCCGAGCGGATCGAGTCGAACCTGGACCTGTTCAGCTTCTCCCTTAGCGCCGACGACATGGCCCGCCTGAATCAGCTCTAGTCCAGTCCGGCCGTCATCTCCAGCCCGGCCGTCATTTCCAGTCCGGCCGCCATCGTTCCGCTCTCGTTCCTGCCAGGGCCTCATCCAGATCCCGTCCGGCAGCCATAATCCCGCCCGTTTGTGCCGCTCGCAACTAGTTGTCCACAGGAATGCTAGTCCGGCTCCAGTTATCCACAAGCGTCGGATCGGCTTAGCGCAACCGAGTGCGGCTTCGGCATTGTCGAGGAGACCCGGTGGCGTTGGGCGGCCGGGAATCCCAAGGAGGATCGTGATGAGTCAGGGCGGATACGTGACCCTCGTCGGCTTCGTGGCGCAGGACCCGCGACAGCATGAGACCAAAGGCGGCCGGGTCACCAAGTTGCGGATAGGGGCCACCACCCGGGTGCAGGACCGGACTACCCAGGAGTGGCGTGACGCGGATACCTCATACTACGACGTCAGCTGCTGGCGCAGGCTGGGTGACCATGTGAAGGCCAGCATGCGTAAGGGCGACCCGGTCTTCGTCAAGGGCCGCTTCCGGGCCCGCAGCTACGAGGACAAGACGGGACAGCTCAGGAACGTGATCGACATCCAGGCCGACGCCGTCGGGCATGACCTCAACCGTGGCGTCGCCAACTACATGCGCCAGCATCCTCAGCCGGTGAAGACCGAGGATGACGCGGCGGGAGAGCGGCAGGCGGTGGCCCCGGAGACCGCGGCTATGGCCGGTGAGTCAGGCGGGTTGATCGATGAGGAGGCGATCGAGCGGTTCGGCCGGGACCTAGACGAGGATCTCAGCGAAGCCGGCTTTGCCGCCCAAGTTCTCGGCGAGGACGAGGAAGCCGACGCCACCGTGCCCTTGTGAGTACTAGCTCCAGATAACGCCTCGCATCGAATCCCCCCAAAATCGGTCAGCCTGACCTCCGCGGGGGCGGTCAGGCGCTTGTCGGTCGTTCAGGTACCGCACGGAGCGAATACGTCCGAGATCATATCGTAGCCATTCTGGGCGGTACCAACGGCACGATCCGTGACCGTGCCGGGGTCGCGTCGCAGCGATCCGGCGTGCTTCCTGCCGGGCTCGCACGCGTAGTTCCGTGGGCTCAGGCCCCGGAAATCCGCGGTAGCCAACCTAGTCGTTCGCCAACGTGATGGCACGCATCGCATCTATAATGTTACCTAAAGTAATTGCCGTCGGCGGCCGGGCAACGGTGGCTCAGAATGGGCAGAGGGCATGTCAGCTGTTCAAGAGGCGATGGGGCAAGGCGAGAAACGCTTGTCGCGCCTGGTCAAGGGCCCCTCGTGCTGGCTGCTGTTCACCACGCCTGCGTCACTTATTGTGTACGTCCTCGTGGTCCTCGGCGTCGACCTGGCCTTGATCGGCTGGCAACTGGCCGACCTGCGCCAGCCGCCCACGGACAGCCTGATCCTGTACGCCGCGCTCCTAGCCGCCGCGGTCATCTGTGTCGAGGCGATGCGGCGACTGGGCCAGCCGTCCGGTGTGTCCCGTGACCTGCTCTCCGCATGGTGGCTTCCGATCGCGCTGTTGCTGCCGCCGCTGTACGCTCTGCTGGCGCCGTTGGTCCTGGGCGGCGTGCTCTACCTGCGGGCGCAGCGGATACCTGTCTACCGGCGCATGTTCAGCTCCGCCGCGCTCGGGCTGGCGGGGGCCGCGGCATCGGGCACGTTCCACAGGTTTGTCCACGGTGCCGTGGTGGTCACGCTGAAGGGTTCGAACGCGTGGCTGACCCGCCCGGCGGTGGTGGTCACCGCCATCGCCTGCGGCGTCCTGTTCGCCGTGGTGAACACCTGTGTCGTCGCGGTCGCCGCGCACCTGGCGGAGCCCACCGTGCCGCTGTCCAAGGTGTTCTGGGACCGGGAAAGCCTGCTGCTCGACCTGACAGAAACCTGTATCGGCGTCCTGGTCGCGATCACCTGCACGCTCAGCTTCTTCCTGCTGCTGCTGGCATTGTTGCCGGTCATCATGTTGCAGCGGAGCATGATGCACCAGCAACTCACCGCCGCGGCCCGCACCGACCCGAAGACCGGCCTGCTCAACGCCACCGCCTGGCAGCGCGAAGCGGACGCGGAGATCACCCGGGCGGTGCGGTCAGATACGCCACTGGCCCTGTTGCTGGTCGACGTCGACTATTTCAAACGGGTCAACGACAATCACGGCCACCTGATCGGGGACGAGGTCCTGCGGGCTCTGGCTACCGAGCTCAGGCAGCAGGTCCGCGAGTCGGACGTGGTGGGCCGGTTCGGCGGGGAGGAATTCACCGTTTTGCTGCCCCGTACCGATACCGCCGGGGCCTGCCGGATCGCCGAGCGACTGCGGCGCAGCGCGAGCGGGCTGACCGTACCTGCCGCCCACGTGCGGATCCAGGTCACGGTCTCGATCGGAGTGGCGGTCCTCGGCCAGCACGGCAATGACCTGTTCGAGGTGCTGGCGGCGGCGGACCTGGCCCTGTACCGGGCCAAAGACGCGGGCCGCAACCAGGTACAGCTGTATGCGCCCAGCCAGATACTCGCCGGGAATGATGCTGGCTCCGCCGTGGCTGAAGGCCAAAAGGAGGAGGACGAGCCTACAGACGCGTGCCCGTAGGCTTAAGTACATGCCGGAGCTTATTTATCAGATGCGTGCCGTCCGCAAGGCGCACGGCGACAAGGTCATACTCGACGAGGTCACGCTAGCGTTCCTTCCCGGCGCGAAGATCGGCGTCGTGGGTCCGAACGGAACCGGCAAGTCGACTTTGCTCAGGATGATGGCAGGGGTGGAGCAGCCGTCCAACGGCGAGGCACGCCTCCTGCCGGGCTTCACCGTCGGACTGCTCGACCAGGAGCCGAAGCTGGACGAGAGCAAGACGGTCCTGGGCAACGTCGAGGATGGCGTGGCCGACACCAAGAGGCTGCTCAACGAGTACAACGAGATCGCCGAGAAGATGGCGACCGACTACTCCGACGAGATGCTCGAGCAGATGGGTCGCTTGCAGGAGCAGTTGGATCACCGGGATGCCTGGGACCTCGACAGCCAGGTCGAGCAGGCTATGGACGCGTTGCGCTGCCCGCCGCCTGAGGCGGAGGTCACCAGCTTGTCCGGCGGGGAAAAGCGGCGGGTCGCGCTCTGCCGCCTGCTGCTGTCCCAGCCCGATCTGCTGCTGCTCGACGAGCCCACAAACCACCTGGACGCCGAGAGCGTGCAGTGGCTCGAGCAGCACCTGGCCAAGTACCCGGGCACCGTCGTCGCGGTTACCCACGACAGGTACTTCCTCGACGACGTGGCCCAGTGGATCCTTGAGCTCGACCGCGGGCACGCTTACCCGTACGAGGGCAACTACTCCACCTACCTGGAGACTAAGGCGGCCCGGCTCAAGGTCGAGGGGGCCAAGGACGCCAAGAAGCAGAAGCGCCTGGCCGACGAGCTCGAATGGGTCCGGGCCAGCCCGCGGGCCCGCCAGGCCAAGAGCAAGGCCCGCCTTCAGCGGTACGAGGAGATGGCCGCCGAGGCCGACAAAAGCCGCAAACTCGACTTCGAGGAAATCCAGATTCCGCCGGGTCCGCGCCTGGGCAATGTGGTGGTGGAAGTAACCGACCTGGTCAAGGGCTTCGACGACCGGATGCTGTTCGAGAAGCTGAGCTTCAGCCTGCCCCGTAACGGCATCGTCGGGGTCCTTGGTCCGAACGGCGTCGGCAAGACCACCTTGTTCAAGATGATCGTCGGCGAGGAGAAACCCGACTCCGGCACGATCAGGATCGGCGAGACGGTCAGCATCTCCTACGTCGACCAGTCCCGTGAGCGCATCGACCCGAACAAGAACGTGTGGCAGGCGATCTCCGACGGCGAGGCGTACATCCGCGTCGGCAACATCGAGTTTCCCAGCCGCGCCTACGTGGCCGCGTTCGGTTTCAAGGGTGCGGACCAGCAAAAACCTGCCGGGATCATGTCGGGCGGTGAGCGGAACCGGATGAACCTGGCGCTGACCCTCAAGCAGGGCGGGAACTTGCTGCTGCTGGACGAGCCGACCAACGACCTGGACGTCGAGACGCTGGGCTCGCTGGAGAACGCGCTGCTCGAGTTCCCCGGCTGTGCGGTCATCACCAGCCACGACCGCTGGTTCCTGGACCGGGTCGCCACCCACATCCTGGCCTGGGAGGGCGGCGCGAATTGGTTCTGGTTCGAAGGTAACTTCGACGCCTACGAGAAGAACAAGATCGACCGCCTCGGCGCCGAGGCCGCCCGCCCTCACCGGGTTACCTACCGCAAGCTGACCCGCGGCTAGAGATTACTGCTCGAATCCCGGTCGCGGCAGGTCATGACGACCGGGATTCGATCACGTCAAAGTCCCGTTCGGCGTACAGCCGGTGCTCCCACTCCTCGTTGAGGATGGCCTGCAGGCACCGGCGTACGGCGAAGCTCTCTGACTCCGGATAGCCCGGCTCCAGGACTGGTTCGGTCCGGCCAGCCAGTCGCTCGTCGGTGAGGTCGGCCAGCACCCGCCGAACGATGGCCATGCGGTCCGCACGTAGGGCGAGCACCTCATCCAGCGACGGCCGGACGCCGCGATCCCGCGGCACGCCGGGTTTGCCGGGCATGTCGTCGTGGGGCAGGTCCAGCGGATCCCAGGGTGACGGGTTTCCCAGGATCGCGCGTTGCACCCAGGCGTCCGTGGCGAAGACGAGATGGCGCAGCGTCTCGATGAAGGACCACTCTTCCTCGACCCGTTCGTGGAGCAGTCCTGGGGCCATTGCGCGAGCCCGCCCGACGGTCTGCTGCCACAGCCGTTCGAGGATGGCCCAGGCCTCGCGGTACCCGTCGGCATCGGCGGGCCGCATCTTGGCCCGGTCGGGGTAGCGCCGGTCCAACTCCGCCTCCACTAGGGGCGCGACGTCGACGCCGTTGACCCGCAGGTTCTCGATCTCGCCGCTGATGTCCACGTTTACCAAGGCGGCGCCACGAATCACGACCCCGGTCAGATCGACCAGCCGGAAGCGCGCGTTCGTCAGGTCGACGTCGTGGAAGCTGGCATCGGTCAGGTACACGTCCTCGAACCGCGAGCCGGTCAGGTTCTCGCTCGTGAAGTCAGCCATCCGATCAGCCTGCCACGAACCGCCGTCAAGGGTGACGCGGCACGCGAGGCCGTCAGCTCGCGGCCGCGGAGGCCGGGACGACCCACGGCGCCGGGCACGTACGACTTCACCGGGCGTCGGCCCGTACAGTCCTGACCGCGGGCCGCCCTACAGCAGCACGCGCCCCGGCACCCGGTAACCCGGGCTGTGATCCGCTCGCGGCGGCCGTCAGCGCGGTCGCTTCGGGCCGCCACTTCTGATCGATCCTGAGCCGGATCCGGTGGAGCCGCCCCTGCTGGTCCTGCAGTTGCGCCCTGACCGAAAAGTGCGCGATGCCGTGGTCAGGCGGACCGAAGCGGATCGCCTGGCGCGGCACGGTACCCAAGGTGCGAGTCGGCGTGTTGCTAAACTTCTTGATCCCCACGAAAAGCACGTAGTTGGTTGTGAGCAGCACGTAGACCGGGCTGCCGGTCGAATCGGCAAACGGGATCTGTCCGCGCTCGTCCACGAATAGCCCCTGCAATTGCTCCCCGGACGGCGCGAACTCGGCTAGACGGCTGCCAATCTCGTCGCGTATCGCGGCTTTGCTCAGCAGCATGCAATCCACGATAGCCGCGGCGGCGACCGCGGACCAGGCCGGATAGCAGGATCGCGGAACACCGGTCCGGCCCTTGACGGCCCGCCGGGAGCAGGCACATGGATCCGCTGGCCCTGATCCGCCGAATGCGACTGACCGGCGTCGGCTTCGCGCCCTGCTCGTACCTCATTCTCTCTCACTAGCCCCACTGTGATCATAACTCGACCATCAGTACGATAAGCGAGAAATTCTTACGGATGATTCGGCTTTAGTGGAGAAAAAGGTGCCCTATTGGGTACTAAATCCTCCGCATGAGCCGGATCTTCCACGACCTTCCCAGGGGTCGGCGCATCATTGGGCGCTGACGTACCATGCACCACACCAGCATCATCGGCGGGTCCACATCAACGCGCGGAACACATGCGGCCGCCGGAGCCTGGAGTATTGACCAAGCACTCACTCCGCCAGCAGATCAGCCTGGCATCGTCGGCGACCGCTTCGCCCTCAAGCGCGAACGAGCCCGGGCCGCTCAGCTCCCCGAGGTCAACCCGAGGCCGCTCAGCTCCCCGGGGTCAACCCGAGGTCGCGGTGGCCGTGGGCCTGCTCGACGTTGATCAGGCTTTGCGCGGCCATGACCAGGTAGTCCCAGAGCTGGGCCGCCAGTGCGTCCTCCAGCACGAGTTCGTCGAGGGCCACCCGCATGTGCTGCAACCAGGCGTCCCGCTCGGCCTCGCCGATGGCGAACCTAGCGTGCCGCATCCTCAGCCGAGGGTGTCCGCGCAGCTCATCGTAGGTGCGAGGGCCACCCCAGTACTGCATGAGGAACAGCACCAGGTGCTCCTCGGCCGGACCGAGATCCTGGGCCGGGTACACCGGCCGCAGTACAGGATCGTCCGCCACACCCTGGTAGAACCGGTGGACCAGTCGGCGGAAGGTCTCCTCCCCGCCCACGGCCTGGTAGAAGCTGGTCGGCTGGCTCATGGGGAAAGCTTACGGCGTGCCAGCTCCGCCGCTGCCTTCCTCCTCCGCCAGCCGCTCCGCGACGGCCGGCTCCGCCCCGGCCGGCTCCGCCCCGGCCGGCTCCGCCAGCCGCTCTGCGACGCCCGCCTCCGCCAGCCGCTCCGCGACGACAGGCTCCGCGACGCCCGCCTCCGCCTGGTCTCCTGGTCCCGACGGCGCCGTGATGACGATGGTGTCGGGACCGGCCGGCGCGATGCCCGCCGCGTCCAGCTCGGCCTTGACCCTGGCCCGCAGCTCCCTGGCCACCTTCCACTGCTGCATGGGGGCGGTCTTGGCCACGATCCGCATCGTCACTTCCTTGCTCGACAGCTCCTGGGCCCCCCAGACCTCAGGCTTTTCCAGCATGACCTCGCGCCAGCCGGGCTCGCGGTACATGCTGTCCGCGGCCTGGTCCATCAGCTGCCGGATACGGTTCAGGTCCTCGCCGTAGGGGACCGGGTAGTCGATGACCGCCCGCGACCAGCCTTGGGACTCGTTGCCCACGCTGTCGAGGGTGCCGTTCCTGATGTGCCAGACCACTCCGTTGACGTCCCGCACCTGGGTCGTGAGCAGAGTCATCGCTTCCACGGTGCCGGTGGCGACCCCGGCGTTGATGGTGTCCCCGACCCCGTAGTGATCCTCGACCAGCATGAGGATGCCCGCGAGGTAGTCGCGGACCAGGTTCTGCGCGCCGAAGCCGAGGGCAACCCCCAGCACGGCCGTACTGGCCAGCAGGGGAGCCAGGTTGAAGCCGAGGATTCCGAGGATCGTCAGCGCCGCGATGCCGAACACGATCGCCGAGACCGCGCTGCGCAGGATCGACCCGAGGGCGCGGGCCCGCTGCGACCGGCGTTCCAGGCCGGCCGCGTGTACCGCCACGGCGGCCTTGTGCATGCGGCCGTTCGGCGCCACCGGCAGGGTGGCCGTGGCGGCGCGCTCGGTGATCCGTTTGATCAGCCGTCCCACCACGGTCCGCACCACCAGCGCGAGGATGACGATGAACAAGATCCGGCCCGCCCGGCTGGCCGGCCCGGCCAGGTAGACCGTGACCAGCTGCGCGGCATTGGTGCTGTGGCTCAGATCCCAGGCCAGCCGGCAGGCGATCCCCGGGTT
>JBEKGC010000319.1:0-9476 GCA_050013055.1 Streptosporangiaceae bacterium | reverse complement strand
GGCGGCAAGCTCGCTGAGGCTGTACTCGGTGTCGGGGTGCAGCAGGAGAAGGGTCAAGATCTCCGCGAGGTGGCGGGAGCGCAGAATCGGCAGCAGCGCCGGAGCATCACTACGCATGGATGAAATATACCATCCATTTATGGGAAGCCAGGCGACAGGCTCGACGACAGGCGAAAATGGCGCGTGGCCCTAGACGGGACTCTACCGGGTCGCCCACCCGCCATGGCGGGTGGGCGACACCCGGTACGTCATCACGCCAGGTGGCCACCCTTCAGGCGCTGTACGGAGGATCATGGGCAAGGCGAGCAACCAGAAGAAGAAGCGGCGGCAAGGTACCGGGGCGTCGCGGGCGGACCTCGAAGGCCAGCGAGCCCTGGAGCAGCTGGCCCGGGCCGCAAAGAAACTCAACAGTATGTTCGAGGCGAGGAAAGAGCACCTGGCGGCCGTCAACCGCTCTTGGTGGCGTGGGGCCGAGCCGGAAGCCGCGGAGGTGCCAAGCTGGGCGGAGGGTTCGGCTGGCGACCGCTTCTTCGAAGACTCGCGAATGAAGGAGTATGCCGTGGCTCCGCGGCTAGCGACGGCGGAGATACCATCGGCGGAGGCATTCGCCGCTGACTCCGGACACTGGGATATCGCCGTCTCGGCCCTGATCCGTGCCGTGGTCCTGGATCGGGTGCCGGTTACCGATCCCTTGGTGACGAAGGTCATCCGGCTGCTCGGGCCGGCCGTCGATGCCGAAGTCCGGTACGCCGCATCGGGCGGTCGCGGAAGCCAGCCCATCGGCGGCGTCGAGGGAGGCTTTCCCGAGGACGACGCGCCCGTCTTCCTGCTTGGTGCCTGCTGCCTCGTGGATGCGACGTGGGCGGTCGTGGGCCTCGACCCGCTCCGGGACGTCCTGGATTATCTCGGGCCGCGCCTCGACGCCGCCATCTCGGAGCTGAACTGCACGCTGAAACCCAGCGGCAAGGTGCTGGCCGAGACACTCCTCCGGGCGGCGGCCGACTTCTACCGCCTCGACGAAGAACCCGCCGACGCCGAGACAATGCGGCAGCTCGGCGGCAAGTCCGAGGGCAACCCGCTCGACTGCCTGATCAGCGAAAAGGCGATAGAACCCGCGGACGTGCTGACCATCGGGCTCGCCGTACTCGCGACGCTCTCGGACCTGTGCCGTACTGCGGAGGCGTCGGTCCGGGTGCCCTGCTAACCCACTGCCCGGCCGATCCGGCGTTCCCGCGGAAACCGTCTGACTCTGGCAAACTCTCCGATGACTTTGATCAAGCGTGCGCCAGCCCCGGTCTTCTGGATAGCGAGAACCCGTCGCTCGGTGATGACCGTGTCGACTGCCCGTTCGCGCCATGGGTTCGGAGGCCGCGGTCGCCAGTGAGGGCGTGTGTGATCCATGGCAGGGGCGAAGTCGGGGATCTGAGTTAATGAATGTCGCAATTCCGTTACGGGCTTGCCGACGCCGCTGCGCGTCCTATGCCGCCTGACCAGGGAAAACCGGCAACCATGCCACAGCGACTGCCATCGTGACCGCTGGCAATGGTGGGGATGAGGGATGACGCTGCGCGGGTTGCCGGGTCCCTGAGGGCTGTCCGGCCAATGCGGACGTTTGGCAATATGTTTTATTCGTGGCTGCCTCGGACGCGTCGCCGGTGGCGGCAGGTCCGCGGATTGAAGCCCTCATCTCGGCCTCATATGACACGCCCGTCCGGGTAAGTGCCGTTGATCGGCTGGAGCCGCGGTTCGTCTTGCGCTGCCATCTGTTCTCGCAGGCGCCCGACGTGCCGACCAGTGTCATGGTGAAGGGGTTGCGCGATAACACGGACGACATACAGCCTCCCGAATCCAGACAAACCGCTACAACCGGGCGCCCAGATAGATGATCGGATACTGCTACCCGCCTCCCGTTTTGGGGTGATATGCCGATATCTGAAGTCACATGCCGCCTGGCTCTGCGCACACGAGCTATGCGGCATTGGGCGCTCGCCTACCACGTCAAGCAGCTATGGTGCGCTCTCGCGGGGGAGCCGTAACTGGTCTGCCACCCCAGACGGTGGCCGAAGGGCCGGACGGATCCGCGCCGAGGTAAATCCCGGTCAGATAATCCTGGCAAGAGTGGCCCTGGTATGCGTGCTCGTAAAGCACTCGACGAGGCGCGCGGCGGAGGAGATGTCACTGATGGCGCAGGGGTGTTCCGCTGGGCGGCGCGCGAGTCACGGCGGGCAGGCAGGATGTAAATAGAGCCAACCCGGCTTATGGGGTGGTTCCGTTATGCAATGCAGCGATTGCGGGCGTGATTTCCCCGATGAGTATGACGGCTGCGCGATGCCTGCCGGATTTTGCGCTCCCTTCGGATCCGGTATTCTTGCCGCTGCGCGGGCTGGGCCTTGTGCTGACCGTGCTGCTTGCCGTGATCACAGTGGCGGCCGTGGTCCAGCTCAAGTCGAGGACCTGGCCATCATGAAAGGGACTGGCGGACCTGGCCGACGGGGATAACTTCTCCGACATCCTGGCCGAGGACGTGGTCTTCGAACATAGCGCACGTGACGCACATCCTGACCAAAGCGCGCCTCGCCACCTCGCCAACCGCACCCAGATCGCCCATTACACCGGCCTCGCCTGAGCCAGCGCTAAGGCGATAGAATGTCGGGAACATTATCAACCGGGCGCCATCCTGGAGTGGTCGCGTGGAGACTTGGCAAGTCATCATCGAACCTGGCTCGCGTGCTTCGGCCGAGGTGCTGCGGCAGCTAAGCGACCAGAGCCTGGTGGCCCATGGGATCAGCGTCGAGTTGCGTGAGCCGCCGCTGACGTTCCGCGGGGCGGACCCCGCGGTCATCGGCGCGGTCAGCGCGAACCTGACCGCGCTCATCGCGGGGCTACTGCAGTTCAAGGCGAACGGGAAGGCGCAGCGGATCTCCATCGTGCTCGCTTCCGGAGAGAAGCTCGACGTACCGGCCGACTGGTCACCAGAGCAGATTGACCGCCTAGTCAAGTCGCTTGGCAGCGACCCGCCCCGTCGGCTGATCCTCCCTTAGGACGCCCATGTTCAGGTTATTCCGGCGCCGGAAACCACGCGCCAGCAGGCAGCCCACTCCCGAGGTGCCGCCGGTCCCCTGGCTCGGTCGCGACGCAAGGCTGGCCGCCCTGGAAGAGGCGCAGGCGCAGCTAACGCGCGAGATGTTTGCTCTGCTCCCGCCGGACGATCCCGCGCGCGAACTCATGGCGCAATTCGGTCTCCCTGGCCAGGCGGGCCCCGTGCTGCACATCGACATCAGCGACCTCCTGGACGGCGAAGACCCGGACGGCGGTCCTGTGACGCCGGTTACGGCGGCCGAGAACCTGCTGAACGGCTACGAGCAGACCGGGGAATTGTCCCTGCTGAACAGGGCTATCGGCATGCTCCGGGCAACGCTCGACGCCGGTCAGCCGCTGGACCTGGCCGATCGGCACCAGGCGACACACGTGCTCGGCACGGCGCTGTGGTCCCTGTTCGAGCGGAGCGGTGACCGGGCGACGTTCGACGAGGGGATCAGCCTGCTCGACGCGGCAGCGAGTATGCCGGGCGTGCCCGAGGCCCAGCGCCTCAAGTCGCAGGCGAACCTGGCCGGCGCGCTGGGTCTGCGCGCGGAGCGCACCGGATCGCGGGCCGACCTGGAACGCTCCGTCGAACTGACCCGCGACCTGGTCGAGCGGACGGCACCAGCCGATCCCAATCGCCCGGGGCGCCTGTGCGGCCTCGCCTCAGCGCTGTGGTCGCTCGCGCTTATGACCGGCGAGTCAGAGCTTGCCCGCGGGGCGGTCGAGCAGCAGCGAGCGGCCATCGCCGCCTTTGAAGAGCAAACCCGGGCGGCCATCCGCGCCGAGACTACCGGCGCCTACGGCCCGGACGGCGTCCCCGTGCACGTCTTCTCCGACCTTGGCCTGTTCCTGGCGGTCGTGCACCAGATGACTGGAGAGGCCGCCGTGCTCGATGAGGCGGTGGAGCAGTGCCAGCGCGCGGTGCGGCAAGCCGATCCCTGGAACCCGCTCTACCCGAGGTTCCAGGCCAACCTCGCGCTCGTGCTTGGCCTGCGTCAGCCTGACCGAAGCGCCAGCGATGACCGCACCGTGGCGGCGAACGCCGCCCGGGCGGCGTTAGCCGCCACGCCGACCGGCCACCCCAACCGCGCCAATCGCGCGCGGCTGCATGCCGAGGCGCTCTGGCAGCGCTTCCGTCAAGACCCTGATCCGGTCTTGCTCGATGAGATCGTTCAGGTCGCCTCGCTCGCGGCAGACCTGGAGGTGCCCGGCCACCGGAATTGGCCGGTGACCCGAGCCGTGCTCGCCAGAGCCCTCGGCGCGCGCGGTCTCCGTGACGACAACGCGGCGGATCTGGCGTGGGCCGCGGCACTGCTCGGCGAGGTCGCGGCGAACCCTGCCGTTCCCGCCCGCCAGCGGGTCGCGGCGGCCCATCAGCAGACCGGGCCGCTGCTGATGCTGGGCGACACGGCCGACACGCTGCGCGCGGCGTCCCTCGCCGTGGAACTGCTGCCGCGGGTGGCCCCGCGGAACCTGCCGCGCACCGACCAGGAGCGCCCGCTTGGCGAATTCCACGGGCTGGCGTCGCACGCCGCCGCGCTGGCGATCGGCGCGGACAAGCCGGAGCTGGCGCTCACGCTGCTCGAGCACGGGCGCGGCATACTGCTCCAGCGGGCGCTCGACGGCCGGGCCGACCTGACGGCACTGAGAGAGCAGGCCCCCGGCCTGGCCGAGCGGTTCGAGCAGCTGCGTGACCTGCTCGACCCCGCCCAGCCCGAGGCAGGAGAAGCGGACCTCACCGCTGCATCCCTGTCCCAGGCCGGCCGGGACGCCCAACACCGGCACGACCTCGCCGCTGAGCTGGACGAGCTGCTCGACACGATCAGGCGCATGCCCGGTCTGGCGGGCTTCCTGAAGCCGCCAGCGCTGGCTGAGCTCACCGCCCGGTGCACGGGCGGTCACGTCGCCGTCATCAACCTGAGCGACAACCTGCGCTGTGATGCCCTGATCCTCAATGCCAGCGGCCTGCGGGTCGTCCCGCTGCCCGAGCTGGACTTCACCGAGGCGGAAGCCCGCGCCGATGCCTTCCGGGCCAACGTGCTGGATTCCCTGGTATCTGCTCCCGCCGCCGACCAAGTCGTCGACACGCTCGGCTGGCTGTGGAACACGATCACCGCGCCGGTGCTCGACGCGATCGGCGCGACCGCCGAGCCCCAGGCCGGCGCCCCCTGGCCGCGCCTGTGGTGGGTACCCACCGGCCCGCTCGCGTTTCTCCCGCTGCACGCGGCCGGCCGCTACACCTCTGGCGCGCTCACCGGCTTCACCGTGCTCGACCGCGTCGTGTCGTCGTACCTGCCGACCGTGCGCAGCCTACCCGTGGCCGTCTCCGCCGCGGTCCGGGAACCAAGCGCCCTCGCGGTGGCCATGCCCGAGACGCCAGGCAACGAGGTCAGGCTGCCCTTCGCGTCGGCCGAGGCTGACGACCTGGCTGGGCGCCTGCCCGGCACGGAGGTACTCAAAGGCGGCGAGGCGACCGGCGCGGCCGTCCGGGCCGCGCTCTCCCGGCACGCGTGGGTGCATTTCGCCTGCCATGCCGAGAGCTCGGCGACGGATGCCGCGGCGTCCCGGTTGCTCCTGCACGACCACCGGGAGCACCCGCTGACCGTCCGGGACATAGCCGCGCTCCGGATCGGCCAGACAGAACTCGCCTACCTCTCGGCGTGCGGCACCGCGCATGGCCCGGTTCGCCTTGCCGACGAGGCGGTTCACCTCACCGGGACGTTCCACCTGGCCGGCTACACCCACGTCATCGGCACCCTCTGGAGCATCATCGACAGCTACGCAGCCGAGATCGCGGCAGCCGTCTATGCGGACATCACCACGCCGGTCCCGGACGCCAGCCGGACCGCGGCCGCCCTGCACCGCGCCGTCCGCCAGGTCCGGGCAGATCGCCCGGACACCCCCCCGGCCCTTTGGGCTGCCCACATCCATGTAGGCCCGTAGCGGCCACGCGGCGACGCGGCACAGCCAGAGGAAGACACGACATGTCGCCCTTCACCAGGAAGATGAATCTGTTCCTCGGCGATGAGGGACTCGTTGAGGTATGCCAGGCCGTCGGGTTCCCGGTCACGCTGCTCAGCAACGAGACGATCGTCAAGTACATCGTGCCCGCGTGCGCGGCCGTCTTCACCGAAGGTGACATCGTGATCAGGCACAACAACGCGCCGCCGCCCGGCTTGCGCGAATGGTTCGGCGAAGATAGCTTTATCGAAAGCCGATTCGCTGCGGGCCTCGCTGAGTTGTACTGGAGCCTGGGCGCCGCCGTCCACGGGCCGCTTGACACCCTCCAGCGCGCACTGTCGGCCCTCGTCGCGCGCGGCATCGTCCATGATGAGGGGCCATTGCCATTCGACGGCTTCAAGGCGTCCCTGCCACTGTTGGCCAGGGTCGATGGCAAGGACTTGGTGTTCGGCGGCATTGACGGCCAGCCCACGTACCGTGAGCACCTCACCGGGCACGTGAAGAACATGCTGGCGATCGACCCGGGCATCCGCCTCATGCATGTCATTGACAAGCAAGTGGGGCTGCTGGCCCGCCCGGCTTTCTGCTTCAACTTCATATGCGTGTGCAGCCGGCCGTTCGCCAGCCAGTTCCTCGCCCAGTACCTGCTCCTGCGCGCCCAGCAGGTATCAGGCATCAGGAAGCGGGGCGCGGAGATGGTGGACCGGGGCTTCGTCGTCCCGGCGGAGGGCGACATCGCCGAGTGCCTGCGCCACTTCATCCGGCACGATGAGGGAAACGGCGAGACACATGGCCGGGTCGACGTTGCGTTCCAGCTAGGTTCCCGACTGCCGCGCCTCACCCCGGCCCAGGCCCAGGAGATCCTGCGGAACGCCCACTTCCTGCTGCATCCTGGCGGGTCGCTGCTCATCGGCTTCCCAGCGACGCCGCAACCGCCGGGCCATATCTCGCGAGCCGAGCTCGACCGGTGCGCGCTCCAGGCTGGCTTCACCGGCAGCCCCCGCCTTTCCGTCGGTGCGTCCCTGACCAGCCCCAGGCTTCCGGTGTACTCCTTCTTCCGCAAGGCCTGACCAATTCTTGTTCTCGTCCGTCCGGGGCTTTCCCTGTTTCTGCTACGCCGTGATGCGCCCGCCAGAGGCGATCATGCTCCGCGAGAACGACCGGCACCTGCCGAAGAAGGGACGATGAAGGATCGACCTGGCCAGCCCCGGGCCGCGAGCCGACGTGGAACGTCCCGCCGACAGGCAGACCAAGGCCAGTCTCCGGGGAGCGGCACATCCGGCTTGCCGACGCCGTAGACATCCTTTTCAGGGGTGCTAGTCCGACCCGGCTATTCAGGTGCGGTAGGCGTCTGCGCGGTGCCGGACCCCCGGCGACGTGATCATCTGCACCAAGAACGACCGCACCATCCAGGCCGTCGAGCCCGGCCGCACCCTGGCCAACGGCGACCTCCTCCCTATCGACGCTGTCACCGACCACCCCCCCGGCCCGCCCCCGGACTGGCCCGCTATGACCATCTTCATTCCGAACGAACCGGCCTTCCCGCCCCCAGCCGCGCCCTTCGCCCGGGGCCTGGTCCGGCAAGCGAGGTCACTGGCCATACGATCGCGTTGATGAGGGCTTGACGAAAACCGCCGGGCAGTGCCGCAGAGGTGGGAGGACCTAGTGGGGGCAGAGCCGGAGCATCAGCTGACTGACCCGCCGGCCACCTGGCAGGAGCACTGGTTCGACCACCGTCAGCTGCTCAGGCTCTACCACAGCGACGGGCACTGGGCGACGCGTTCGGGTCCGACCCGCGCATCTACTCCATCCACCACGCCGGGCGGCACGGCGGCGGCCACGCGGGCTACTACGTCAGCCCGGTCCACGACTACCACAACGTCAGCGACTGCGGACTTGACACCTGGCGGGAGGGCAACGCCCTGGCCCGCGAGCTGCCCGCCCACGAGATCGGGCATTCCGTGGAGAGCGCCAACAACGGCCTCCACGGCTCACCGGCGTATGAGATCTGGGGCGACAGCAAGTGGGCCGAGTTCTACATCTATGACCTCTACACGGCGGTGGGCATGGACCGCGAGGCCAAGGGAATCTATCGCCGGTTCACCGGCAACACCGACGATTTCCCCCGCCGGGGGACCCGCTGGTTCCGCGACTGGTTCTACCCGCTCTGGCGGGATTGCGGGCGAGCGGAGATCATGAACAGGTTCTTCCTGGAGCTGGCTCGGCACTTCCCCCGCGACTCGGGCGGCACCTACACCCGGCGGATGAACTGGGGTGAGTACATCCACTTCACCAGCGGTGCCGCGGCCGCCGACATGAGCGGCCAGGCCGCCCGCGCTTTCGGCTGGCCGCGCGAGTGGGCCGGCCAGCTGGAACACGCCCGCGAGCAGTTCCCCGGCATCACGTACTGAAATACCGGGCCGCGCCCGATCCGCATCATGGGAACGCACGGCATCGGGGCCTCATTGCTGAGCGGACGAGGTCTACGCAGGTCTCGGTGAGGCTGTCGGCCTGCTTTCTGTAGCGAACGGGCGGAAGGTGGTCTGCGTCGAGTCGTGGGAGGCGGAGGAACTCCAGGACTCCGTTCGCGACGGCGAGCCTGTTCGTTGCGAGGCCTTCGTAGAGGACTTCGTAGGGCTGGATTCCCGTTGAGGTGAACCACTGCCGCCAGCCATCCTCGCACCGCACCTTGTCCGCACGCCGAAGCCAGACGAATTGAGGGTTCGGGAACGTCATCTGCATGAACTGCAGGCCCGCGTCGGTACCGGCGGGCGGGTGGAGTCCTGACCGGAGCGAGTCGTAGTCGTTCCACATCAGCTTGCAGCCGAGCACGCCGTTCGGCGTGGTGGCGTGATCCCGCATGGCACGGACATAAGGGGTCAGGTCGCCGGCGGGCAGGCCCCACTCCCGGGTGTGCCTCTTCCGCTCCGCGTCGTCGAAGTAGTCCGACGGCCGGCCGGCGTACCCGGTATCGGCCAGCGTGTGCGCCAGGAGCCAGCTTCCGGTTCGCTGGACACAGCAGATCACGTAGCTCCGTACCGGCTCCACGAGCAGAGTCTGCCTTGCTCTGGCCCGCGGATGAAAGCGGATTTCGCGGCAGCGGCAAGGGCGCGCGCCGAGGCGGGCACTGGCATTGGAGGCGGCGAACGGCAGGAACACCCGCGTGCGCGCTCGCCGCACGCCGCGGCAGCAGCGGACCGGGCTGGTGCCGCGGGCATGAGCAGATGGTTCCCGGGTGCTACGGGGCGGACGGATTGCCGGGTTTAGCCTCACGGCGCAAGCGCGGATCGCCTGGGCCGGGCTGGCGCTCGGGCTGCAGCGCGTACCGTTCTATCGCGTTCATGGCCGATTTCATGAAGGTCGCGTAGGCGCGGTCCAGGAAGACCTTGGTAAACACGAAGCGCCCGAATGGCCCGAGCATGCCCGGGAAG
>JBEKGC010000318.1:0-14538 GCA_050013055.1 Streptosporangiaceae bacterium | reverse complement strand
GGGGTGGACCGGTTCTTGTTCGTCTACGGCGACAAGCCCACTGCGGGCAGCCGGACCAGCGAGCTGACGGTGCGGACCATGATCGCCGAAGCGCGCGGTGCCGCGGAGGATCCGGCATTCGCCGGCTGCGGGCCGTTTGGCGTCGGGGTCACGTCCGGCCTGCGCCCGGTTCCTGCCTGGAAGGCTGCAGCCGACTTCACCTTCGTGCAGGTCAGTTTCTCCGTCGATGCCCTGTTGCGGTGGCGCGAGAGCACCAGCTTGCAGATACCGGTCTATGCGGGGGTGATGGTCTTGGCCAGCGCGGGCATGGCCCGCAGCCTGGCGTCCGCTATCCCGGACATCGAGATCCCCGGCCAGCTGATCGATGACGTTGAGCGTGACCGCGGTGCCGGGGTGGACGCGGCGTGCGAGCAGATCCTGGCCATCCGCGACACCGGAGCCTTCGACGGGGTGCATCTGGTGCCCGTCAGCCGCTATCGAGAGGTCGCAGCACGTCTGGAACGTGATCTCTAGGCAGGCTGCCTTCCGGGCCCGTCGGTCACCGTCGGCCGGTCTCGTCGTCCAGCATCTTGACGACCTGCTCGTACCGGCGGGTGGCCGCGGCGGGAGTCCGGTCGATGGCCACCACACCGAGCCGGCCGATTTCCAGCGCACCCAGCATGTAGAAGGCCGCGCCGTCCATCGTCGCCGTCCGGTAGTGCAGGCCATGGCGCAGTGCCGCATCCACGACGTCGTCCGGTGCCAGCGTGCGGTAGTTCTGATGCTGCAGCCGGTCGGTCGCGAAGTAACACCGCCGCTGGCCGTCCGGCCCGAAATAATTCCCCGACTGGGCGTCGAACTCGCCGTCGACCAGGCCATGCAGCAGGAAATATGGTGCGGTGCCGCCGCCCATCCGCAGGTTGATTTCAAGTCCGTAATGCCGCCATCCGGTCGCGGTACGGGCCGAAAGGAAGTCGATGGACAGCGGCCCCACGACGGACCTGGCGGCCAGCGTTTTCCCGGCCCGCAGCGCCAGGTGCTGAATCTCGGCGCGATATCGGTCGTCGGCGGGAAACGTGCCGCCGACGAAGATCTGCTTGACCGGGCCAGCGAACAGCTGGTCCTGGGTGGACAGGACACGGACGCTACCGCCTGGGGAGAGCAGGAGCTGCGCCGACGGTGATCGTGTCTCGCCTGCGGTGATAAAACGTTCCACGACGGCGCCCATCACCACCAGCTTCGCCAGGTAGGACTCCCAGGAGTCCGGCGGGGACGCGAAGACGGCCCGGCCGGGAAGCTCACGTTCAATCCATGGCCGCAGCCCGGTGCCCGGGGCACCGTCGAAGGAGAAAAGCACGTTTCCGCCGGCCCCGAAGCTGTCGTTGAGCTTGATCATGGCCTGCCGCAGGTGCGGGTCCTTGACCCGGAGTTCGGCCAGTGCCTCCGCCACGTCGCGCTCGTCGCGCAGGTCCTCGGCACCATCCGCGACGGGGACTCCGGACGCGCAGAAGATCCGGCGGGCGCCACTCTTGCTGCCCAGATGGGACAGTTCGGGATTAGCCGCATAAAGCGGGACCCCGAGCCGTACGGCAAGCTCACGTTCGTACTCCGAACCGTTGAATGCCACCAGGCAGGCGCTGAGCGGATCGCCGATCGCCTGCCGGATGTCATCGACCAGCCGCGGCCGCCGCAGGATCTTTTCTGTCAGCGGAGTCGGCTCGCGATCGGCGCAGTCGAACATGGTCAGCCGGCGCCGCGCATGCCAGTCCGGCATCGAGGAAACCAGGTCAAGGGCGTAGTCGACCACGACAGGGGCCAGCTTGTCGCTGCTGAGGTAGACCATCCTGGCCGTGGGCCGGCGAAGGAGGTGCAGCAGGACAAGCAACCGCTCCTCGTAATGCCGTACCCCGGGAATCTTCGCCAGCCCGGCATGATCCATGGTCATACTCGGCAGCACGATGACGGTGCTCGGTCGCGGGGGGCGGCCGAAGGGATCCCGCACGTGACGCTGAAGCTCGCTGAAACTGAGCGCGCCCGGCCCGCCTTCGAGCATCGTGCCGGGGACCCCCTTCGATAGCCAACTCCGCGCGGACAGCTTCATGCTACGGGTTCTCGTCGATCTCGAGCCGGGCGATGATGTCGCGCATCACCTCACTTGGACCTGCCGCGATGGTCGCCGCCCGTGCGTCGCGGAACGTCCTGGCGACCTCGGTGCCGTCCAGGTAACCGTGCGCGCCGTGCAGTTGCAGGCTCACGTCGGCCAGCCTGCTGGCGAGTTCGGTGGCGTAGAGCTTGGCCATGGAGCATTCCCGTACCGATCCCATGTCGTCGGACTGGTACCGCCAGACGGCGTGGTAGACGAGCTGACGGGCTGCGGCAAGTTCGGTCGCGAGGTCGGCGACACGGTGCCGGATGGCCTGCAGGTCGGCCAGCCTCGCGCCGAAGGCGCTGCGCCGCACCAGATGCTGGTAGAAGCCGCTGTTCGGGCGGCCTACCGCCTGGCCGGGCGGCACCCGCACCCCGTCGAAGGACACCACCCCGTCGAAGGACACCGTCGCCGGATCGGCGGCGCGCCAGCCCACCGGCTCGGTGCGGTGGATCGTGATCCCCGGGCTGTCGGCATCGACCACGAACAGCGAGAAACCCGCCGGGCTCCGCCCGGACGCCGCCTGTGCGGAGTCCGGCGCGAGGACCACGGCTCGGTGATGGCCAGGCCGCCGAAGCCGGTACGGCCAAGTTCCTCCAGGAACACCACAGAGGAGAACAGATCGCAGTCGCCGCCGCCTACCTCGCGGGAATGGTTCAGCCCGAGCAGCCCGTGGGCGCCGAAGGACTTCCACGCCTGCCGGGGCAACCGCCGCTGCGCCTCCCAGTCGGCGGCGAAGGGCAGCACGTCCCGGGACAGGAAATCGCGTACCTGCCCGCGCAATCGCTCATGCTGCTCGGTGAAATAGATCGACGTCACCGGTCGGACCCGGCGATGGCCGCCACGTCGGCGGCCAGCAGTTCGAGGAAGGAGCTTTTCGCGGAGTGGAGGAAGAAGTGGTCGCCCGGGAGCACATGGCGGGTGAGCGGCCCGGTGAAGCGGGACCAGCCGCGTACGCTCCAGGGCGGCGCGAACCTGTCCTGGCGGCCGGCGAAGACGGTAGCCGGCTGGCGCACCCGGGTGGGCGCGGCCGGCGGCCAGGTCTCGGCGAGGGTGAGATCGGCGCGTATCGACGGCAGTACCAGCGCCATCATCCGCCGGTCGGCGAGCACTTCCCGCGGCGTGACGGTCACCTGGGGAAGACGGCAGGCGAATTCGGTGTCAGGCAGCTTGTGGATAGCTTGGACCAGCCGCGGCACATCCGGTGCCCGGCAGCCGGCCAGCAGCAGCCGGCCTGGCGCGGCGCCTCCGCCATCGGCCGTTCGGCGGGCCAGCTCGTAAGCGATCATGGCACCGAGGCTGTGCCCGAACAGGGCAAACGGCCGGTCGGTCAGCTCGCTGACCACACCGCCGAGGTGGGCAAGCAACTCCGCCCAGTCGGTGCAGGGTGCTTCGCTGATCCGGCTGTGCCGGCCGGGCAGCCGCACCGCGATCAGTTCCACCTCGCCGGGCAGCGCCTCGGCCCAGCCGTGAAAGACCGACGGGCCGCCGCCCGCGTGCGGGAAGCACAGCAGCCGCAGCCGTGCGTCGGGCCGCGGCCGCGGCCGCCACAGCCAGCGCTCGCTGGCCTGGGTCACCGCCACGGCGGGTGCTGCCGGGCGATCGCCTCGGCTAGATCGGCGAAGCGGCTCGCGGTGAAGATAAGATCCGGCTCGACGATGTCCTCGCCCAGGACAGCCTCGAGCTTCGCGAGCAGCCGCACCGCGGTGAGCGAGTCGCCCCCAAGATCGAAGAAATCGGCGTCGGGCCGATCCGAACCCGGGCCGAACAACTCGGTCCACGCACCGGACAGCACGGCCGCCGCCGCCCCGGCCGGGGCGCGCCCGGCCGGGGCAGCGGGCCGCACCCCGGCGTGCGGATCACCGTCGATCCGGGCCAGCCAGACCACCTCAGCTGGCACCGGCAGGTCCCGCCGGGCGGCGAAGGCGCGGAGCTCGGCGGTCAGGGCGGCCATGGTCTGCGGCCGCGGCGGCGCGGCGGGCGGCGCGGGCGGCCGGGCACCGGGACGCCGGGCGTAGACGTTATGGCACGGCGTCAGCGCCAGCCGGCGGTCCTGGTCATGCGTCACGCTGAAGCCCGCCGCCGTCAGCTGGTCCGTGACGATGCGCAGCCGACCGCCTAGATCGTGCACCTCAAGCACGATCTGGTCGATGATGGCCCAGGTGGCCTGGTCGATGCCGGCCAGCACATCCGCCTCTGCCTTCTCCACATCATTGCGCGCCGGGGGGCACGTCCGGCGCCGTGCGCAAGATAGGAGCGCAGGACCTCGCGGTCTTCCGCGGCATCGCCGTAGATCCCGGACATGAGCGTGTTGTTCGGGTAGTAGGAGAACGTGACCTCGCCCGGGTGACGGCCAAGCCCGCTGTTCAGCACCGTGACGTCGGCACCGTGCAGTTCGGCGTTGACCGAGGCCGCCTGCGCGAGCTCAGCCAGCGGTTCAAGCGCGAGGATGCGGGCGCCCGGGTACCGCTGGGCGACCAGCAGCGAGAACATGCCGATGTTGGCCCCGGCGTCGATCACCACCGGGTCGGCGGGCAGCCCGATTCCGTGCCGGAAATAGGCGTCGTCCACGAACAGCTCCCGGTACAGGAAGTCTGCCTCGGTCCGGTTGAGCTGAGCCACGAGCAGCTCCCCGGCCGCTGCGTACAGGGAAAGACCGGCGGGGAGCCCGCGGGCGGCCAGCCGGCAGGCCCGGCTCACGACCGGAGCGTGGCGTTCGTCCGGGACCAGGTAGGCCACCAGCCGGTCACCCTCGGTGACCGCGGCGGCGGCCACGCCGGGATGGCGGGCGAGCTCGGCCGCGATGCGCTGCTCGTTCATCCCGCTCCCAGGTGGAAGGCCCGGGCCAGCTCGAGCATCGCCGGGGCCGCGTCGAACGCGGCGAGATGATCGCCGGTCGGCAGCAGTTCCAGCTGGGCACCCGGGATGGCCGCCGCGACGAAGACCGACCCGTCCGGATGGGCCGTCGTGTCCGCCCGGCTGCTGACCACCAGCGTGGGCACCCGGACTCCGGCCAGCAGCGGCCGGCAGTCCGTGGTCATGATCGCCCCATTCAGCCGTCCGTAGCGCTAGAGCAGCTCAGGGCGGGCGTACGGGTAGATGAGCAAGTGCGCCAGGTCGGGGCGCAGGTTCCCAAGCGCGGCTGGCCGGCTCAGCAGCGCCTGCAGCGCGGCCGCGCGTTTCCTGTGCCGGCCGGCCATCCCCATCAGGGTCTGACGTCCTGCCGGTGACTGGTCTTGGGGATACCGGGTCCGAGCTCGTAATCGCCGTGCCACAGGCTCAGCGAGCGCACCCGGGTGGCATCAGCGGCCAGCGCCAGGGCCGCGCCGCCGCACAGCGCGATGACATGCGCCGCATCGACGTTGAAGGCGTCCAGCATGGCGGACAGGTCGGCGGCCTGGGCGGGCACATCGTACCCGCGCCGGTCGAAGTCCTCCTCCAGCATGGCCGGCGGGCCGAACAGCCCTCTGCTCTCCCAGGTGAGCACGCGGAAGCGGTCGCCGAGCCCGGCAATCCAGCGCCGCAGGAGGCCGACCGGCATGCCGCAGGCCGAGACGATCGCCACCACCGGTCCATCGGCCGGGCCGGCCGCGTAGCAGCGCAGCGTCGAGCCATCGCGGGCGGTTGCCGTGATCATGGCGGGCTGGTGACGTCGCGCCTGCCTCACGGCGGCGGCGATGAGGCCATCGGAGACGTTCTCCACGCGGACCGGGCCGCCGAGCAGCGCGGTGCGGCTCAGGTGGTTGCCGATGGCCAGTTCCGCGGCGGTCAGACCGTCCTGGCCTGCCACCACCCGCCACTCGCTCAGGCCAAGCGCCGCGGCCAGCCGTTCGATCAAGGTCGCGGCCGCGGCCGCGGCCGCCGGGGCCGCTAGGGTCAGCGCGATCCGGGGCGGGGCCTCCAGCGCTCCGCTCAGCGTTTCGACATCGACCAGTGCCGACGCCAGCCCGGCCAGGGCGGGCGCCAGGTCGGCGCCGGGCGCGGGTCCGCAGGCCGGCGCGGCCAATTCCGTCACTGGCGACCGCCGCTAGCGACGAACGGATCCCCCTGGGTCGTGCGGGCGGCGATCCGGTTACCTGGGTACTCATTTGTGCCGCGAACGACAACGGCCCCGTGTACCCCAGCCGTCTTGACCGGCGTCTCCGCCGTGGACCTGAGCTTCTGGCGCCGCCTGCGCGGTCTGCCTGTACCTTCGCGCTGTCTCACCAGCCCGTCCCGCCCCACCAGGATCTTTATTCGATTCTCAGTACGATTAGTAAGAAATTATCATGGATAGTTCGGCTTTAGTGGAGAAAAAGGTGCCCTATCGGGTACCGAATCTTCCGTATGAGCCAGATTTTCCACGATCTTCCCGAGTCCGGCGCATTATGAATGTGCCGACGTATCACGAACCACACCAGCATCATCGTCTCCGCGTCCTCGACCAGGCCACGAGCTGTGTCAAGGTCCGTGACCAGGACATTGACCCAGCCTCCGCGAAGCGCGGCCCGGATGGCCCGGTATTTGCTTGCTCCCCCGGCAACGCCCACACGCCGGGGCACCCCCATGAGATCGGCGGAAGTGATACTCAAGATGCGCTGGTCGAGTGGTGTTTCAATGGTGCGGCCGTCCGCGTCGAAGAACCGAAGGCAGACATCGCCGACCGCTCCGGCGCTGCGAAGCTCATCTTGTTCGTCAGAGGTCAGCGCGTTACCGCTTTGCCGTAGCAGCGGCGACGGCTCCAGGCTGCCGATGCCGACGAGGGCGAGGTCGAGCTCTTTCCATGACTTCATGACGTCGCCGATGGACGGATCCTTGATCAGGGCACGACGCAGCGCCGGGCTGCTGACACGGGCCGGCGCGGGCAGCAGCACGGGCTGTGCGCCGGTCAGCGCGGCCAGGTCGCCGGTGAGCCTGTTCGCCTGAACCTGCACGCTCGGGTCACCGTGCCCGCCGACGATCTGGACCACCCGGTCCAGCGGTGAAGTGGTTCTGGCGGGCATGGCCTCCGCGGCGGCAAGCAGCGTGGCGCTCCATGACGACACGCCCAGGACCTCACCGCCCGTCAGCGTGGCGTGCAGGTACTGTGCCGTGGCGGCGCCGAGTGCGGGGATGACCTGGCCCCTGGCGCCGTCGGCATCGACGATGACGGCGTCCCGGAGGCCGAACTTGCCTTGAAGTCCTTCCTCCAGGTCGGTATAGACGCCCGGGGGCAGGGTGACAACGGTGCGAACAACACCGATGTCACTGGCCTGGCGCAGCAGCCGCGAGACGCGCGCCTGGGACATGTTCAGCTCGGCGGCGATCTGCGGTTGCCGGATACCGCCCTCGTGATACATCCGGGCCACCTTGGCGATAAGCCTCAGCTGGGCCACTTCCACCGGCCGTTTCATCCCTGTCCTTTGAGCCCCGCGGTATAACCGCTACTCCCGAGTCCGGCCGGTACGCTGCCCGTCCCCGCCTGAGCGGGCGGTCTCCAGCATAGCCGCATGGCTGATCGCCGTTGCGTGCCTATGCACCTGCGGTCGCGCGGCTCAGGCCTGGCTGCTCAACAGCGCCTGGCGGGCGATTTTCTTCGCGGCCAGGGCATCTTGCCTGTCCTGGGCTTCGCGCAGGGCCGCAACGTCAAGCCGGTCCAGGGCACGGTGGATGCTCCGCATCGTGTCGATCCCCTCCCGGGCTGCCTCGACGGCGTCCTCCCTGAACGGGAACTGGTCGAGCTGCCAGACACCATCCCAGCCGCACTGGCGAAGGGTGTAGAAGAATTCGAGGGTCTCGACCAGATGCACCGAGCCGACGACGAGGTCATCGTCCCAGCCCCGGAAGTTGTCGTTGACGTCGATGCCGTAGAGCAGGCCGCGCGAGTGGATGAGCCGGGCGGCTTCCGCCGGGGACTCCCCTCCGTACAAGGAGTGACCGAAGTCCAGCAGGATGCCGACGTTGCTGACATCCATGTCCTCGATCGCCAGCAGGGTCTTCGCGGCCGAGGAGAAGAACATCGATACTCGCGGTTCACGGGGCTTGTACTCGATAGCGAACTTCGTGTCCGGATGGGCTTGCGCCAGTGACCGGAGCCCGGTGACCGCGTACGACCACATCTGGCCATGATCAACCTGGAAGGGGTAGTCGTGCCCGTCCTGCCCGGGCCATAGCTTGACATAGTCGCAGCCGAGCTCTCGCGCGACGCCGACGGCTTCGCTGATGAGCTCAAAGGTCCGCGAGCGTACGGCGGCATCCGGGTTGGTGAACGCGCCCCGGCAGAACTCGCGCGTATAGACCTCCGGCGTGATGCCGATGGCGGCCAGGTTGTTGCGCTTGAGAGCCTCGAAGACCTGGCTGGGCGGCAGACCGGGCGGATTGAAGGGGTAGGTGATATCGACGACGGACAGATCACCGACCTGGCCGGCCCGGTCGATCGCCGCCAAGGTGGTGACGGGCGGCCCGTATCCGTCGGTCGCGTAGCGGTCGACGTACTGAGCGAAGTGCCAAAGGCCGGCTCCGTACTGTGGCTCCTGAGTCATGGGTCCTCCATGGGGCGGTAACGCGCGCGGCGGACCGCCGCGCGCCATGAGGCGACTTCACCGGCGCGCCACTGCGCACCTGCGGCGGGCGTGAATTCGTCGTGCGGCCGCGGGAGTGCGTCGAGCTCTTCCGCGCTCCACAGGCCGGCGGCCAGGCCGGCCAGATGGGCGGCGCCCAGCGCCGACAGATCCGCCGTCCCGGGACGCAGCACCGGCATCCCGCTGATGTCGGCCTGTAGCTGCATCAGCGCCGAGTTGGCGGCGGCCCCGCCGTCCACGGACAAGACGCCGGCGCCGACCTCGCCCCCTATCTCGCCGCTGGCCTCGCATATGGCCATCAACAGGTCGTTGACCTGGAAAGCAACCGACTCAAGCGCGGCGCGCGCGACGTTATCCAGCCGTGTCCCCAGCGTCAGGCCGGTCAGCAGCCCGGTGGCCTCCGGATCCCACCACGGCGCACCAAGACCGTTGAACCCAGGGACGAGGTGAACTCCGTCCGCCCGAGCACCGGCCGCGATCGACGCGAGCTCGGCGGGCGAGGCCGATGTCAGCTGGGCGAGCCAGGCCAAAGTGGCGCCGCTGGCCCGGATGTTGCCTTCCACGGCGCGCACCGGCTGAGCGCCGATCTGCCAGGCCACGGTCTCACAGAGTCCGGACGCCTGGCCGGGCGGCACGGCCGAGACGGCCATCACGGATGACCCCGTTCCGTAGGTCGCCTTCACCAGGCCCGGGCGCCAGCCCGCATGGCCGAACAGCGCGGCGTGCGAGTCACCCAGCACGGCCAGGACCGGGACCTTGGGGAGTCCATCGTCGCCTGCCCGGCGGCCGAACGGCCCGATGGAACTGACGATCTCCGGCAGCGCCTGCTCCGGCACGCCGAACAAGTCAAGCAGCGGCGCAGACCACTGACAGGTCTGGATGTCCATCAGCTGGGTGCGCGCGGCATTGCCGACCTCGATCTGGTGCTCGCCCGTCAGCTGACGCAAGATCCACGCGTCGACGGTGCCCAGGCACAGGTCACCACGGGCGGCCCGGGTCCGGTCAGGGTCGAAGTGATCAAGCAGCCACCGGGCCTTCGCCGCGGAGAACATCGGATCCACGGGCAGCCCGCTGCGCTCCCTGACCATGGCCGCGGCATCCGCGTACTCGCGGCACATGACGGCGGTGCGCTGATCCTGCCAGCTGATCAGCGGAGAGAGGGTTTCCCCTGTCCGGCGGTCCCAGAGCAGCAGGGACTCCCGCTGAGTACTCAGTCCCAGGCCGGCCAGCCTGCCGTGGTCTGTTCCGCTGAGGCAGTCCTTGACCGAGCTGTGCAGGCTGTGCCAGATCTCGGCCGGGGATTGCTCGACCCATCCGCGGTGCGGGTGGTGCACAGCAAGCCCGGCGGCGGCCCGCGCCACCACGTCGCCGGCCTGGTTGACCAGCGCGGCCTTGGTCGCGCTTGTGCCCTGGTCGATGGCCAGGATGAGCGGTTCAGCGGACGGCATGAGCCATGATGTCCCGTGCGGCAGCGGCGATGTGATCGGCGGTCAGGCCGAAGTGCTCGAAGAGGAAGGCCGGGCTCCCGGTGGGCGCGAACGAGCGTGGCACCCCGATGAGGCGCAGGCGTGTCGGCCGCTCCTGGCCGGTGAGCATCGCCACGGCCGCACCCAGGCCGCCGGTGGTCGTGGCCTCCTCGGCGACGACGATCCCCCTGGTCTGGGCGGCTGCCGCCAGGACAGCCTCGGTGTCGAGCGGCTCCACGAAGGCGGCATTGAGGACACGTGCCCTGATGCCTTCCGAGCGTAGCGATACGGCGGCTTGCAGCGCACGTGAGACCATCGTCCCGACCGCGATCACCGTGATGTCGTCCCCCTCCGTCAGCTGCACGGCCCGGCCGGGCTGGAAGGGCGCACCGGGCGGGGTGACGTCGGGCACAGGGATTCTGGGGATGCGCAGGTAGCTCGGGCCGGGATGAGCCGCGGCCCAGCGGACTGCCTGGGCCGTCTGGACCGGGTCGGCTGGTACGACGACAGGGAGATCGGCCACGGCACGCAGCCAGGACAGGTCCTCGATGGAGTGATGCGTCGGGCCCAGCGCGCCGTAGGCCAGGCCCGGGCTCTGCCCGCACAAGACGACGTGCGCTTGACTGTAGGCCACGTCCGCCTTGACCTGCTCGAGCGCACGGCCGGTGAGGAAGGGCGCGGCGGCGCTGGCGAAGGGGATCATGCCGCCGTTGGCGAGGCCGGCGGCGACGCCCACCAGGTCCTGCTCGGCGATCCCGACATTGATCATCCTGTCCGGGAACTCGGCCTTGAACTTGGTCAGGTTGCTTGAACCCACCGAGTCGTTGCATACGGCGACGATCCGCTCGTCTTCGCGGGCCAGCGCCATCAGGGTCTCCGCGAACGCTTCCCGGCAATCGTGCCGGGCGGCGGGCTGCGCTGGCTGGCTCATGCGGACAGTTCCCTGAGGGCGGTCTCGACTTGCCCGGCGTCCGGCACCTTGTGATGCCACTCGACGCGGTCCTGCATGAAGGAGACCCCTTTACCCTTAATGGTGTGCGCGATGACGCAGACCGGCCGTGTCGTGCCTGGCCGCCGGAAGGTGTCAAGCAGCTGCCCGTGATCGTGGCCGTCGACTTCACGGACCTCCCAGCCGAAGCTGGCCCACTTGGCGGCCAGCGGCTCTAGCTGATTGGTGTCCTCGGTCCGCGCGCCCTGCTGAAGCATGTTCCGGTCGACGACGGCGAACAGCGAGGACAGGCCGTAGTGGGCCGCCGTCATGGCGGCCTCCCAGTTGCTGCCTTCCTGCAGCTCCCCGTCTCCGAGGACCACGAAGGTGCGGCGGGACGAGGCCTGCAGGCGCGCCGACAGCGCTATCCCGACGGCCACGGGGAACCCGTGTCCGAGCGGCCCGGTATTGGTCTCCACGCCCGGCACCTTGGTCCGGTTCGGATGGCCGTTGAGCGCGGACTGCGGCGCGGCGAAGGTCTCAAGTTCGGCCCGCGCGAAGAAGCCGCAGTGCGCCAAGGTGGCGTACAGGGCGCCCGCGGTATGACCCTTGCTCAGCACGAGCCGGTCACGCTCGGCGGCCAGCGGGTGCACGGGGTCGACGGCCAGGACGGCGGCGTAGAGAGTCACCAGGATGTCGATGACGGAGAAGTCACCGCCGATGTGACCGAGCCCGGCCCGGTAGATCATCTGCAGGTCGTCGCGGCGCACGCGTTGAGCCATCTCGCGCAGGGCGGGCGCGGCTTCCGCGGCGGAGAGCCGCGCCAGCCGCGCACGGGCGTCGTGGAACCGCTGAGCCTGTGCCTGATCCGCTCGCAGCATTTGTGACTATCCATTCATAGCTGATTTTTCATGCGCGCTTAGGGCATCATGAGGCGGGCGTTGTTGTCAAGGGGTGGTTATGACCGCGCCGGCCCGGTGGTGTTGCGGACGATCAGCCGGGGCGCGGCGGAGGTGAGGACGGAGCGGCTGCGGCCGTCCATGCGCTCGCCGAGCAGCCGGGCCGCCGTCGCGCCCAGGTCGTGGCCTGCCTGGTCGACGCTGGTCAGGTTGATGGGCGCGCTGGCGGCGAGGGTGGTGTTGTCGTAGCCGGCCAGTGAGAGGTCCGCCGGGATGCGCAGGCCGAGTTCGTACGCGGCCCGCAGCACGCCTAGGGCGGCGAAGTCGGCCCCAGCGAAGATGGCTGTTGGCCGGCCGGGCCGGCCGAGCAGCTCACGCCCGGCTTGGTAGCCGCCCTCCTCGGAGTAGCTCGTGCCAGCGATGGTCACGGCCTCGTCGAGGCCATGCCGGTGCATGGCCCGCCGGTAGCCCTCGCTGCGTACCTGCTCAGGACGGCCTGTCCACTGACCCCCTTTGGCCGTGGCGGAGGTGTGGGCAATGCGGCGGTGGCCCAGCGCGACAAGATGATCGACGACGAGCGCGGCGCCCGCCAGGTCATCGTCGACCACCGAGTCGTACTCATCGGTGGTGTCGTGGTGACCGACCACAACGGTCGGGATCGTCTTGGCCACGGCAATGACCTGCGAGCGCGACATCGAAGGGGCAATCAGGATGAGGCCGTCCATGGCCCGGTCGACCATGGCGTCGGCGAGGCGCGACTGGTTCTGGGCGCCGGACCCGGCCGACCCGACCAGGACCTGGAAGTCGGTCTTGGCCAGAGCGTCGGTGACGCCGTCGAGAAAATCGCCGTAGAAGGGGTTGCGGATGTTATCGAGCAGCAAGCCGATCGTGAAGCTCCTGCCGCGCAGGCCGCGGGCGGCAGCGTGCGGCCGGTACCCCAGCTCGGCCATGGACGACCGGACCCGCTGGCTCATGCCGTCGCTGACGCCGTAGGCGTTACGCAGCACCTTCGACACCGCGGCCGTCGAGACGCCTGCGTGTCTCGCCACATCCGCAATCGTCACCCGCCGGGCGGCGTCCTGTGACTTCATCATGCGCTCCTCGTCGATAACGATCTACATAGGAAGTGTAGTCAGCGGCTACACGACCCGGCATGTCACAGTAGACATCAGTCGTCACTCAATCATCAATTACCCATTGAGACTCAATAGTTTGCGTCAGCCTGCGATTAGAACCGGCTTTGTTACAGATTCGTTACCAATGCATGTCTTGACGAGATCACATACTCGCGCTTAATTTACTCGCAAGACACTGTAGAACGTTCTACAAACGCCTTGACCGATCCCCGTTTCTGACGATCCAAGGAAATTTATGATCTGCGGATGGGCCCTTGTTCCCCAGGGCACCGGCCATGAATGGCTCGCCGCCCGTCCCGCTGAGGCTAGAACCAATCGAGAAACCGCGCCGGCGACGCATCGGCAAAAATGTGTCGCTCCTATTCAGGGGAGTGACGACACCAGATCTCCCGGAAGGGATCTGAGATGTTCCGTAAAAAGTGGCCAGGGGTCGCCGCGGGCGTCGCTCTCGCGCTCCTGGGACCGCTGGTGCTCAGCGCCTGCGGCGGGTCGGCCGGCTCATCGTCGACGCTGACGCTCGGCGTCATCACGCCGGCCACCACCTTCGAGGCCCCGGATATGAACTGGGGGAACGAATCGACGTACAACCAGGCGGTCTATGACAGCCTGGTGCAGGCCTCGCCCGCCGGCGTCATCGAGCCGCATCTGGCCACGGCGTGGTCCTACAACGCCGCCAGGACCGTCCTGACCATGACGCTGAGGACCGGCGTCACGTTCACCGACGGGACGCCGTTCAATGCGAGCGTCGCGGTCAAGAACCTGGAAGCCTTTGCCAAGGGCACGTCCAACAACGCCTCGGACCTGGTCAACATGGCGTCGGCCACGGCGGTAAGCCCGACGGAACTGGTGATCAGGCTGAAGCAGCCGGACCCAGCCTTTCTCACCTACCTGGGCGAGGCCGCCGGATCCCAGGAGAGCCCGAAGGCGTGGAGCAGTCCGACGGCCGCGACGGTGCCGGTCGGCTCGGGTCCCTATGAGCTGGACGCCAAGGCCACGGTGGTCGGCAGTTCCTATGTCTTCACGGCGAACCCCCACTACTGGGATAAGCCCGAGCAGCACTACTCCGAGATCGTCATGAACGTCTACACCAGCGCCACCACCGTGCTTGACGCCATCGAGGGCGGCCAGGTCAACGCGGCGAACACGTTCGACGACACCACGATCCCCCAGATTCAGAACGCGGGCTTCACGGTGTACCCGCTGCAGCTCAACTGGGCGGGCCTGTCGCTGTTCGACCGCAACGGAAAGCTGTCCGGGCCGCTCGGCAACGTCAAGGTACGCCAGGCCATTAATGACGCGTTCGACCGGACCGCCCTGCTCAAAGACATGAGCGACGGCTACGGCTCTGTGACCACGCAGGTGTTCCCGACGGATTCGCCGGGTTATGAGAACTCGCTGAACTCGTACTACAGCTTCGATCCGGCGAAAGCCAAGCAGCTGCTGGC
>JBEKGC010000317.1:0-8022 GCA_050013055.1 Streptosporangiaceae bacterium | reverse complement strand
GAGGCCACCGCGCTGCTGGCGACCCAGCCGGTGCCGGCCGGGCGTACGGTCGCGATCGTGTCCAACGTCGGCAGCGCCGGGCGGCTGGCCGCCGACGCCTGCGCCGACCTCGGCCTGACCGTGCATCACCCGCACGGCCTGACCAGGCGCAGGCTGCACGCGGTGGTGCCCGCGACCGGGACCGTGGCCGGCCCGGTCGACCTGACCACCACCACGTCGGCCGGCCATTTCCGCCAGGGCCTGGAACTTCTCGCGGCCGACGAGCAGGTGCACGCGATCATCGCGCTGGTCCTGCCCACCGGGGCGACCGGCGACCTGATCCAGGCCATCGAGCAGGCGGACGTCGGCATCCCGCTGGTCGCGGTCGTGCTTGACCAGGCCGAGTCGGTCCGGCTGCTGCCCCGGCCCACAGGCAGCCCGGTGCCCGCCTACGGTTACCCGGAGGCCGCGGTGGCCGCGGTGGCGCGGGCGGCCGGTTACGGGGCCTGGCGGGCCGAGCCACGCGGCCAGGTGCCGCACCTGCCCGACGTCAACACCGCCGAAGCCCGCACGCTGGTGCGCGAGTTCCTCAACCGCACCCCGGCCGGCGGGTGGCTGCCACCGGAGCAGGCGGCCAAGCTGCTCCACGACTACGGGATAAGAACGGTCGCGGACCAGGACCCGCCGGTGGCCCCAGATACCGCCGGCGGCACCGGCGCGGAGGCAGCCGCGCAGGCGGGCTCCGGCGCCGGCGGCACAGCCGCGACGGTCCGGGTCACCGCGGACGACATTTTCGGTTCGCTGGTGACACTCGGCCTCCCGGACCCGACCGGCGACCGTCCCGGGCCCGGCGACCGTCCCGGGCCCGGCGACCATGCCGGGTTCGCTGACCGTCCCGGGCCCGGCGACCATGCCGGGTTCGCTGACCGTCCCGGGTCCGGCGACCGTGCCGGGTCCGCCGGGGTCCCGGCGTCCGCCGGGCGTGCGGCGCGGCTGACGCCGCTGACCGACACCGACGCGGACGGCCTGATCGGCTCCGCGGGTCTGCCGCCCGGTCACCCGGCCGCGGCCGTGCTGCGTGACCTGGTGCTTCGGGTCTCGCGGCTGGCCGACGACCTGCCTGAGGTCACCGATCTGGGGCTCGATTCCGTGCTGGCAGGCCCGGCTGGGATGCTGGTGGCGGACGCGCGGATCATGGTGACGCCGTCCGAACGCAAAGATCCGTTTTTGCGCCGGTTGCGCTGAGGTGTTGGGGAGGTTAACGCTGGCCGCCCTGCTCCCAAGCGCCAGGCCGGGGCCATAACCTGGGCGAAGAAGCCGGTAACCGGGGCGTGCAGCACCGTCCGTTTAGATAAAAAGAGGGGTTTTGGCATGGCTGAACATGAGCAGCAGGGTCCGCTGACCGGTGACGAGCTCGATGCCCTCGACGCGTACTGGCGGGCGGCCAACTACCTGTCGGTGGGGCAGATCTACCTGATGGGCAACCCGCTGCTGACCGAGCCGCTGCGGTCCGAGCACGTCAAGCCGCGGCTGCTCGGCCACTGGGGCACCACGCCGGGACTGAACCTGATCTACGCCCACCTCAACCGGGTGATCAAGAATTCTCAGCTGAACGTCATCTACATCGCCGGGCCCGGGCACGGCGGGCCTGGCCTGGTGGCGAACACCTACCTGGAGGGCAGCTACACCGAGCTGTACCCGCGCATCGGCCGGGACGCGACCGGGATGGGCCGGCTGTTCAGGCAGTTCTCGTTTCCCGGCGGCATTCCCTCGCACGTGGCACCGGAGACGCCAGGGTCCATTCACGAGGGCGGTGAGCTCGGCTACTCCCTCGCGCACGCCTACGGGGCGGCCTTCGACAACCCGGACCTGATCGTGGCCTGCGTGATCGGTGACGGTGAGGCGGAGACCGGGCCGCTCGCGGCCAGCTGGCACTCGAACAAGTTCCTCGACCCGGCCACCGACGGCGCGGTGCTCCCCATCCTGCACCTGAACGGGTACAAGATCGCCAACCCGACCGTGCTGGCCCGGATCCCGCACGAAGAACTCGTCTCGCTGCTGCACGGCTACGGGTACTCGGTGCACACGGTCGAGGGCGATGATCCCAAGCTGGTCCACCAGCAGCTCGCCGCCACGATGGACACGGTGATCGGCGAGATCCACGCGATCCAGCGGCACGCCAGGGAAGACGGGGACCTGACCCGTCCGGCCTGGCCGATGATCGTGCTGAAGACGCCGAAGGGCTGGACCGGACCCAAATTCGTGGACGGGCTCAAGGTCGAGGGGACGTGGCGGGCGCATCAGGTGCCGATCGACGCGGCCAGGACCAACCCGGAGCACCTGGCCCAGCTCGAGTCCTGGATGCGTTCGTACCGGCCGGCCGAGCTGTTCGATGAGGCCGGCACGCTGCGGCCGGAGCTGGCCGCGCTTGCGCCGCACGGCACCGCCCGGATGGGCGCGAACCCGCACGCCAACGGCGGGGTGCTGCTGCAAGACCTGGACCTGCTCGACTTCAGGGACTATGCCGTGCCGGTCAGCCAGCCGGGCGCCGAGATGTCGGAGGCGACCCGGGTGCTCGGCGACTGGCTGCGGGACGTGATCAAGGCCAACCCGACGAACTTCCGGCTGTTCGGCCCGGACGAGACGGCGTCGAACCGGCTCGGCGACGTCTTCGAGGTGACCAACCGGGCCTTCGAGGGCGAGATCATCGAGGGTGACGATCACCTGGCGCCCGGTGGCCGGGTGGTGGAGGTGCTGAGCGAGCACATGTGCCAGGGGTGGCTGGAGGGTTACCTGCTGACCGGGCGGCACGGGGTGTTCAACTGCTACGAGGCGTTCATCCACATCATCGACTCGATGTTCAACCAGCACGCCAAGTGGCTCAAGGTCACCCGCGGCATCCCGTGGCGGCGCCCGGTCGCGTCGCTGAACTACCTGCTGTCCTCGCTGGTGTGGCGGCAGGACCACAACGGTTTCTCGCATCAGGACCCGGGCTTCATCGATCACGTGGTGAACAAGAAGGCCGAGGTGATCCGGGCTTACCTGCCGCCGGACACCAACACGCTGCTGTCGGTGGCGGACCACTGCCTGCGCTCCCGGCACTACGTCAACGTGATCGTGGCCGGCAAGCAGCCGCAGTGGAACTGGCTGAGCATGGACGAGGCGATCATCCACTGCACCCGCGGGGCCGGGATCTGGGAGTGGGCCTCGAACGACGCTCCCGGCGAGCCCGACGTGGTGATGGCGTGCTGCGGTGACATACCCACCCTGGAGACGATGGCCGCGGTGGCGCTGCTACGCGAGCATCTGCCGCAGCTGAAGGTGCGGGTGGTCAACGTGGTGGACCTGATGCGCCTGCAGCCGGAGACCGAGCATCCGCACGGCATGTCCCACGCGGAATTCGACGCGCTGTTCCCCGTTGGCCGGCCGGCCATCTTCGCGTACCATGGGTACCCGTGGCTGATCCACCGGCTGACCTACCGCCGGCACGGGCACGACAACCTGCACGTCCGCGGGTACAAGGAGGAAGGCACCACGACCACCCCGTTCGACATGGTCATGCTGAACGACCTGGACCGGTTCCACCTGGTGATGGACGTGATCGACCGGGTCCCCGGGCTGGCCGCCTCGGCCGGGCACGTGCGGCAGCTGATGACGGACAAGCGGCTCGCCTGCCGCGCCCACACCCGCGAGTTCGGTGAGGATGCGCCCGAGATTACCGGCTGGAAGTGGCCGTATTGACCCCGGGCGCGATCCTGATCGTCAACGCCGGGTCGAGCAGCCTCAAGCTGCGCGTCCTGGACGATGCCGACTCGGTCACCGGCTCGGCCGACCTGCCCGCGCCTGGCGGCTCGGCGCGGATGGCCGCGCTCAAGGCGGCGATCCAGCCGTTCGGCGAGGTGCAGGCGGTCGGGCACCGGATCGTGCACGGCGGCCAGGAGTTCAGCGGCCCGGTGCTGATCGACTCCGGGGTCAGGCAGCGGATCGGCGCGCTCACCGACCTGGCGCCGCTGCACCAGCCCGCGTCGCTGGCCGCGCTGGACGCGGTGCAGGCGGTGCTGCCCGCGGTGCCCGCCGTGGCCTGCTTCGACACCGCATTCCACGCCGCCATGCCGGCCGCCGCCGCCACCCTCCCGCTGCCGGCCGCGTGGCGGGAGCGGTGGGGACTGCGCCGGTTCGGCTTCCACGGGCTTTCGCACGCCTACGTGTCGCGGCGGGCCGCGGAACTGACCGGTGGTGACGCCGCTGAGCTGCGGCTGGTCAGCTGCCACCTGGGCGCGGGGGCGTCGCTGGCCGCGGTGCGCGGCGGCCGCAGCGTGGACACCACGATGAGCTTCACGCCGCTGGACGGCCTGGTCATGGCGACCAGGTCCGGCTCGGTGGACCCGGGCCTCGTGCTGTGGCTGCAAACGCACGCGGGGATCCCGGCGGCCGAGCTCAGCGATGCCCTGGAGCACTCCTCCGGCCTGTACGGCCTGGCCGGAACCGGTGACATGCGCCAGATCCTGGACCGGGCCGCGGCCGGTGATGCCCGGGCGGAACTGGCCAGGGAGGTCTATCTGCACCGGCTGGCCGGTCAGGTGGCCGCGATGGCGGCCGCGCTGGGCGGCCTGGACGCGCTGGTGTTCACCGGCGGCGTCGGGGAGAACGCGGCCGAGGTCAGGTCCCGGGCCGCCGCCCGGCTCGGCTTCCTCGGCGTCCTAATCGACGAGGAGAGCAACGCGGCCGGGACCGGTGACCGGGACATCGGGGCGCCGGGCGCGCCCGTCCGCAGCCTGCGGATCGCCGCCCGCGAAGACCTCGAGATCGCCCGTCAGGTCCGCACCGTGCTGCGCGGGTAGCATCGTGGATTATGGCGGGTGAGCTGGCGGCGGCGTTGCGGGCGGCCGGGGTCGGCCACGTGGACGACACGGTCAGGCGCCGGGCGGAGTACTCCTCCGACGCGTCGAACTACCGGGTCGTGCCGGCCGTGGTGGCGTTCCCGGCGCACGTGGACGAGGCGGCGGCCGCGCTGGGCGTGGCCCGGCAGCTCGGCGTGCCTGTCACCAGCCGGGGCGGCGGCACGTCCATCGCGGGCAACGCGATCGGTGCGGGCCTGGTCCTCGACTTCTCCCGGTACCTGAACCGGGTCCTGGCGGTCGATCCGCAGGCCCGCACCGCGGTCGCCGAGCCGGGCGCGACCCTGGACGACATCACCGCGGCCGCGGCCGCCTTCGGGCTGCGGTTCGGGCCCGATCCTTCCACCCACGCCCGGGCCAGCATCGGCGGCTCGATCGGCAACAACGCCTGCGGCGCGCGCGCCCTGCGCTACGGCCGGACGGCCGACAACGTCGTCTGCCTGGACCTGCTCACCGCGGCGGGCGAGCCGCTGGCGGCCCGGCGTTTCGGCCGCGACGGCCTGGCCGCGGCCGGGCCGCTCGGCGCCGCGCTGCACGCGCTGATCGCGTCCCGGCTCGACCTGATCCGCACCGAGTTCGGCCGGTTCACCCGGCAGGTCTCCGGTTACTCACTCGAGCACCTGCTGCCGGAGAACGGCGCGGATCTGGCCAAGTTCCTGGCCGGCACGGAAGGCACGCTCGGCATGATCACCGGCGCGACGGTCGCCCTGGTGCCGTCGCCGAAGGCGGTGGCGCTGGCCGTGCTCGGCTACCCGGGCATGCCGGAGGCCGCCGACGCGGTGCCGGGGCTGCTGCCGCACCAGCCGGTGGCGCTCGAGGGCATGGACGCGCGGATGGTGCAGGTGTTCCGCGCCCGGCGGGGCGCCGCGGCCGTGCCCGGGCTGCCGCGCGGCGAGGCCTGGCTGTTCGCCGAGCTGGCAGGCGAGGACGAGGCGGCGGCGCGGGCCGGAGCCCAGCGGCTTATCGCCGACGCCGGCGCCCTGGACGCGCTGGTGGTCACCGGCGCCCCGGCGCAAGCCCTGTGGCGTATCCGGGAGGACGGGGCCGGCCTGAGCGGCCGCACCCCGGCCGGCGCGCCGGCCTGGCCCGGCTGGGAGGACGCCGCCGTCCCGCCCCAGCACCTGGGGGCCTACCTGCGGGACTTCGGCAAGCTGATGGCCGCCCACGACCTGGACGGCCTGACCTACGGGCATTTCGGCGACGGCTGCGTGCACGTCCGCATCGACTTCCCCTTCGCCACCGCGGCGGACCGCTACCGGCCGTTCGCGGTGGCCGCGGCGCAGCTGGTGGGCTCCTACGGCGGCTCGATGTCCGGCGAGCACGGGGACGGCCGGGCCCGCGGCGAGCTGCTGCGCTACATGTACTCAGCCGACGCCATCGAGATCCTGGCCGCGGTCAAGGCCATCTTCGACCCGGGCAACGTGCTCAATCCCGGCGTGCTTGTCGACCCGGCGCCGATCGACGCGGACCTGCGGCTGCCGCAGGCCCGCCCGCTGCGCACCGGCCTCGGTTTCGGCTACGCCCGCGACGGCGGTGACCTGTCCGCCGCGGTGCACCGCTGCACCGGCGTCGGCAAGTGCCGCGCCGACACCACCGCCACGGGTGGCGTCATGTGCCCGTCGTACCTGGCCACCAGGGACGAGAAGGACTCCACCCGGGGCCGGGCGCGGGTGCTGCAGGAACTCGCGAACGGCGCCCTGGTCAAGGGCTTCGGCTCGGCCGAGCTGGCGCAGTCGCTCGACCTGTGCCTGTCGTGCAAGGGCTGTTCGTCGGACTGCCCCGCCGGGGTGGACATGGCCACCTACAAGGCCGAGGTGCTGTACCAGCGGTACCGGCGCCGGCCGCGGCCGGCGGCCCACTACGCGCTGGGCTGGCTGCCCCGCTGGGCGGCGCTGGCGGCCCGCGCCCCGGACCTGGCCAACGCCGCCCTGCGCCCGGCCGTGCTGGCCGGCCTGGCCAAGCGGCTGGGCGGCATCGACGCCCGCCGTCCGCTGCCGCGGTTCGCCCCGGTGACGTTCCGGCAGTGGTTCGCCCGCCAGCCCGCGCGGCCGGGGACCCGGGTGCTGCTGTGGGTGGACACGTTCACCGACCACTTCACCCCCGAGGTCGGCCAGGCCGCCGTCCGGGTCCTTGCGGCGGCCGGCTACTCGGTGCAGATCACCGGCCAGCCGGTGTGCTGCGGGCTGACCTGGATCTCCACCGGTCAGCTTGACGGCGCGCGGCGGCAGCTGCGGCGGACCCTGCGGGCCCTGGCCCCGGCGCTGCGGGCCGGCCTCCCGGTCGTCGGGCTCGAGCCTTCCTGCACCGCGGTGCTGCGCGGCGAGATCACCGAACTGCTGCCCGGCGACCCGCGCGCCGCGGCGGTCCGGGCCAGCACCCGGACGCTGGCCGAGCTGCTGGCGCAGACGGCGGACTGGTCCCCGCCCGACCTCACCGGCGTGCGCGCGGTGGCCCAGCCGCACTGTCACCAGCACGCCGTGATGGGCTGGCACGCCGACTCCGCGCTGCTGGCCCAGGCCGGCGCGCAGGTCCAGCCGGTCGGCGGGTGCTGCGGGCTGGCCGGCAACTTCGGCGTCGAACGCGGCCACTACGACGTCTCGGTGGCCGTGGCGCAGACCGCCCTGCTGCCCGCGGTGCGCGACGCGCCGCCGGGCGCGGTGGTGCTGGCCGACGGCTTTTCCTGCCGCACCCAGCTCGACCAGCTCGCCCAGGTCCCCGCCCTGCACCTGGCCCAGCTCCTGGCCCGCCACCTGCCCGACCCCCAGGTCCCCGCCCACCTCGAGGGGGACGCGGTGCCCGAGCACCCCTTCTTAGGGGTGCAAGGGCACCGCGACCCCTAACGCAGACCCGCGGACGGCCGGGTCAGAGGCGCTGCTCGGTGGCCGGGTCGGGGGATCCGCCGAAGTACAGCTCGAGCACCCGGGCGAAGAGCGGCTCGCCCGGGTCGGCGTGCCGGAACAGCGTCATGGACGAACGAAGCTTCAGCGCGTCGATGCCGCCGAAGATCTGCTCGGCGGTGCGGCCGGCCAGGCCCGCCACGATGGCGGCGCATTCGGTCAGCCGCGGTCCGAGCACCGGATGGGCCAGGTACGCGCGGGCCTCGGCCACCGATCCGATCGCGTACCTCCTGGACACCGAGCTCTGT
>JBEKGC010000316.1:0-14596 GCA_050013055.1 Streptosporangiaceae bacterium | reverse complement strand
CCGGTGGGCGGATCAGCTGCTGGCCGACCAGGTGGCGTTCATCCCGCCGTCGGCCTGGGAAGGCGAGACCGTGGCCAGGTTCGCGTTCCTGCACCCGCACACCCCGATGGACCTGGTCCGGCAGATTCTCGACCGGATGGACTAAAGGGCCTGCATATAGTGGGCCTGCATATAGTGGGGGAGTGGCGGCAGCAAGCGCGATCCTGCTGGACGCGGGCGGGGTCCTGGTCTTTCCCGAGCCTGCCCGTGTCCTGCCTCCGCTGCACGCGGCGGGTTTCCACCCCGACCTGGCCACCCTCGAGCGGGCCCACTACCGGGCCATGGCGACCCAGGACGCGGGCCCGCTGCCGCCCGCCTCGGCCACCTGGTGGCGGGATTACCTGCTCACCTACATCGCCGCCTGCGGTGTACCTGAAGCCGAGTGCGAGGCGCTCGCCGTCCAGGTTCACCAGGGGGTCAGGGGCCACAGCTGGGCGCATGTCGGCGCCGGGGCGATCGACGGGCTGCGGGCGGTGGCCGCTCTCGGCCTGCCCATGGCCGTGGTTTCCAACTCCGACGGCACGGTGGAAGGCGACCTGCGCCGGCTGGGGGTCTGCTACGCCGCCGGCCCCCGCGATGGCGCCCTGACTCCCGCCGAACTATCCGGCGTCAAAGTCGGTATCGTCATCGATTCCGCCGTGGTCGGCGTGGCCAAGCCCGATCCGGCCATCTTCTCGATCGCGCTGGACGCGCTGGGCGTGCCGCCGAGCCAAGCCGTCCTGCATGTCGGGGACAGCCTGCGCTACGATGTGGCCGGTGCCCTGGCGGCGGGCTTGCAGCCTGTGCACATGGATCCGTACGGATTCTGCCCCGCGCCGGGCGGGCACCCGCACGTCAGGCGGCTGGCTGACCTGCCCTCGCTGCTGCCCGCACACCGATAGGCCCCGGTTCGAGAAACCCCGCCCGAAAGCGAGAGTCGCAGATCATGCGCTGGTCCACGATGTTCATTCCGACGCTGCGGGACGACCCGGCAGACGCCGGCGCACCGAGCCACCGCCTGCTGCTCCGGGCCGGGTACATCCGCCAGCTGATGGCCGGGCACTACTCGTTGCTGCCGCTGGGCCAGCGGGTCAGGCTCAAGGTCATCGGGATCATCCGCGAGGAAATGAACGGGATCGGCGCGCAGGAGATCCTGATGCCGGTCATGCACCCGGCCGAGCTGTGGATCAAGAGCGGCCGCTGGCAGCTGATGGGCGATGAGCTGTTCCGGCTCAAGGACCGCCGGGGCGCCGACCTGGTCCTGGGCATGACCCACGAGGAGGTCGTCTCCACCCTGGCCACCGAGCTTGAGTCCTACCGGCAGCTGCCGCAGATGTGGTACCAGTTCCAGACGAAGCTGCGGGACGAGCCGCGGCCCAAGGCGGGCCTGATGCGGACCCGCGAGTTCACCATGAAGGACTCCTACAGCTTCGACCTCGACCCGGCCGGACTCGACGTGTCCTTCGTCGCCCACCGCGACGCCTACGCGCGCACCTTCGAGCGGCTCGGCATCCCGGCCCTGCAAGCCCTGGCGTCCAACGGCACGATGGGCGGTTCTGACTCCATCGAGTTCGTCTGCCCCGCACCGACCGGCGAGGACCTGATCATTTCCTCCCCCGATTGCGGTTACGCGGCCAACATAGAAAAGGCCACGTCGCGGCTGGTTCCTATCGATGATTCTGCCGAACGGACGACCCTGCTGGCCGCCCCCGAGTCCTTCGCCACCCCGGGCGTGCGCACCATCGAAGATCTCGCCACCGGCTACCAGGTTCCGGCCGAGCGCCAGATCAAGACCCTGGTGTACTTCCTGGACGGCACGCTCACCCTGGTCCTGATGCGCGGCGACCACGCGCTGCACGAGCAGAAGCTCGTCGACGCCACCGGGGCCGTGGACGTCAGGCCGGCTGAGCCCGACGAGATCCGCGCCGCGCTCGGCGCGCTGCCCGGCAGCCTGGGCGCGGTCGGCGTGACTGATCACCCGGTGATCGCCGATGAGGCGCTGCGCGGCCGCCGGGGCATGGTCACCGGCGCCAACGCCGACGACACCCACCTGCGCGGCGTCGACGTCGAGCGGGACATCGCCGTCGGGTCGTGGGCGGACCTGCGCGAGGTCGTCGCGGGTGAGCTGTGCGTCGTCTGCGGTCAGCCGCTTGAGGCGAAGCGGGGCATCGAGGTCGGCCACATCTTCAAGCTCGGCTTCAAGTTCAGCGACGCCATCGGCATCTCGGTGTCCGGCCCGGACGGCAAGCCGGTCCGGCCGATCATGGGCTGCTACGGCATCGGCGTCGAGCGGGCGATGGCCGCGATCATCGAGGTCCATCACGACGGCAAGGGCATCGTCTGGCCCGCCGCGGTCGCGCCGTTCGAGGTCGTGGTGGTGGTCGCCCAGTCCGACGACGCCGCCGTGGCGCAGGCGGGGGAGCAGGTCTACCAGTCCCTGCTCGACGCGGGTGTGGAGGTCATCATCGACGACCGGCCGGTCCGGGCCGGGGTCAAGTTCAGCGACGCCGAGCTGGTCGGCATCCCGTTCCGGGTCACGGTGGGCAAACGCGGCCTGGCCTCGGGCCACGCGGAGCTGACCGACCGCGCCACCGGCTCCACCGTGACTGTCCCGCTCGGCCCCGACCTGTCCAAGCACGTCCGCGAGGCGGTAGCCCAAGCCGTCGCAGCCAGCCGCTGACCGGCGGCACGCGGGAGTTCTCGGGCCGGGCCGCGCTAGCCGGCCGCCTGCCGGTCGCGAGCCTGCGCGCGCAGCGCGCGGAGCACGTCGTCGCGGCCTTCGCTGAGCAGCCGGAGCAGCGAGGCTGGCGGCTGCTCGGCGGCGATGTAGACGTCGGTCGCCTCGACCGTGGCCGGCGAGATCGCGCCCACCGTGTACGCGCCTTCGACGAAATCCTGCGCCATCGCCGACGACCACTCGCGCCACACGCGCCCCAGCACCTCGAAGTACTTCGCCAGGTAGGGCTCCAGGAGCTCGCGCTGGTCCGGGTCAGCGAAGCCGCCCAGCGTGGCGCGGAACGTCGCCAGGGTTTGCTTGCCCGCGGTCAGCGTTTCCCAGGCCTGCTGCTTGGCTTGCGCCGTCGGGATTGCGGCGCGGCAGGCCGCGGCGTGCCTTTCGCCCGCGTCGGTGGCGTCCCTGGCCAGCTCCGCGTCGATGTCCTGCTCCCCGTACACCCTGAACCCGTCGCCCTTCGGGCCGCCCGCGGTGTTGCCGCGGCTGACCAGGCAGCCGAGCAGGGACCAGCGCAGGTCGGTGTCGATGCTCAGCCCGGGCAGCACCACCGAGCCGTCAAGCAGCCCGGCGAGCAGGGCCAGGTCGGGACCGGACGTGGCCACGCCCGCGAAGGCGCGTGCGTAGGTGAGCTGGGCGTCCGACCCGGCCGGGGCGCTGTGCAGCAGGTCCCGCAGCGTGCTGGCCATCAGGGCCAGCCCGGTGGGGCGCCAGCCTGGGTCGGCGAACCGGCGCGCCGCCTGACCCGCCTGCCGCAGCAGGGTCTGCACCACGCTGATGTCGGCCACCGAGGAGATGCCCGACATCACAAGCATGACGTAATCGCGGGCCGCCATCTCGCCGTCGCGGGCCATGTCCCAGGCCGCCGACCAGCACAGTGCGGCGGGCAGCGAGTCCGTGAAGGCCCCGATGCCTGCGGGCTGCCCGGCGGCGGGCGAGCCGACCAGGGTTTGCAGCGAGTGCTCATCCAGCCGGATCTTGGTGTAGCTGAGGTCGTCGTCGTTGACCAGGATGAGGTCAGGGCGAAGCTGGCCCGCCAGCTCGGCTATCACCGTGCGCGGGCCGGTCACGTCCGTCTCGATCCTGGCCCGCCGGGACAGCCCGGCGGGGGTCAGGTCGTACAGGCCGATGGCGATGCGGTGCGAGCGGAGCACGGGGTGCGTGGCCGCGGCTTCCTGTTCCACCGCGAATTCGGTGAACCTGCCGTCGGCGTCGACCGAGTAGGCCGGCCGCAGCGTGTTCACCCCCGCGGTCTGCAGCCATTCGGCGGACCACGAGGCCAGGTCGCGGCCCGAGGTTTCCTCCAGTGCGGTCAGCAAGTCCGCCAGCGTCGCGTTGCCGAACGCGTGCCCGGCGAAATACTTCCGCACGCCGTCCAGGAAATTGTCCCGGCCGACGTACGCCACCAGTTGCTTGAGCACGGAGGCGCCCTTGGCGTAGGTGATCCCGTCGAAGTTCACCTCTACCGCTTCGATGTCAGCGATGTCGGCCGCGATCGGGTGGGTGGAGGGCAGCTGGTCCTGCCGGTACGCCCAGGCCTTGTAGAGCTGCGCGAACGTGGTCCACGCCGACGTCCAGCGGGTGGCCTCGGCCTCGGCGAGAGTGCCGGCCCAGGTGGCGAAGGACTCGTTCAGCCACAGGTCGTCCCACCAGCGCATCGTGACCAGGTCGCCGAACCACATGTGCGCCATTTCGTGCAAGATGGTCTCGCCCCGCGCCTCGCGGGCAAAATCAGTGACCCGGGACCGGAAAATATAAGCCTCGACGAACGTGACGCAGCCTGCGTTCTCCATCGCGCCTTCTTTGAATTCCGGCACAAAAAGCTGATCATATTTGCCAAACGGGTACTTTATGCCGAACAGGTTGTGGTAGAAGTCAAAGCCCTGGCGGGTAACTTCCAGGATTTCGTCGGCGTCGAGGTATTCGGCCAGCGACTGGCGGCAGTACACGCCGAGCGGGATGCCGTCGTGCTCGTCCCTGACCACGTGGTAAGGGCCGGCCGCGACCGCCGTGATGTAAGTCGGCATCACCGCCGTGGGCGGGAAATGCCAGCGGAGTCCCTCGCCCGCCTGACTGGTCGACTCCGGGGCCATGTTGGACACCACCAGCCAGTCCGCGGGGACGGTGACGGCCAGCTCGTAGCTGGCCTTCATGTCCGGCTGGTCGAAGCAGGCGTAGACCCGGTGCGCGTCGAAGGTCTCGAGGTCTGAGTACAGGTAGACCCGGCCGTCCGCGGGGTCGGTGAACCGGTGCAGCCCTTCGCCGCTGCGCGAGTAGGCGCACTCGGCCACGACCCGGAGCACGTTGTCGGCGGCCAGGTCATCCAGCGTGATCCGGTCGCCGTCGAACGCGTCGAGGCTGACCGGCTCGGAGTTCAGCGTGATCTCCCGCACCGCGGGCGCGGTCAGGTTGACGAAGGTCGACGCCCCGGGGGCGCCGCAGCCAAACCTGATCGCGGCGACCGAGCCGAACGTCGTTTCTCCGGTCATCAGGTCGAGCTCGACCTCGTACGAGGTGACCTGGATGAGCGCCGCGCGCGTGGTGGCTTCATCACGGGTCAGGTTCGATGTCACCGGGGTGATCCCTTCTTCGGCGGAATTCGTGGTCCCGTCGTGGGGTTGTCGCTGCCAGGCCCGCATGCCGAGCGGAGCAGACCACTTACTCATGAGGAGTGCGCATGACCCAGCAAGAACCCACGCAGCAGGAGTCTACGGTTGTCGACTTCTGGTTCGACCCTATCTGCCCGTGGGCCTGGATCACTTCGCGCTGGATCGGTGAGGTGGAGAAGGTTCGGCCGGTCACGGTCGCGTGGCATGTGATGAGCCTGGCCGTGCTGAACGAGGGCAAAGAAGACATGCCTGAGCGTTACGTCGAAGCCATGCGGGCCGCCTGGGGACCGGTGCGGGTGCTGATCGCCGCGGAGCAGGCCTACGGATCCGAGGTGCTCGGGAAGCTGTATACCGCGCTCGGCACACGTTTCCACCACGAGAAGGCGGAGAAGGACGCCGAGACGATCTCGGCCGCGCTGGCCGAGGCGGGCCTGCCCACCGATCTCGTGGCCGCGATGAACTCGACCGAATACGACTCAGCCGTGCGCGCCTCGCACGCCGAAGGCATCGAGCGGGTCGGCTACGACGTCGGCACCCCCGTCATCTCGGTGAACGGCATGTCCATCTTCGGCCCGGTGATGTCCCCGATCCCGCGCGGCGAAGCCGCGGCCCGGCTGTGGGACGGCGTCCTGCTGATCGCCGGCGTTGACGGTTTCTTCGAGCTGAAGCGCTCCCGCACCCGCGACCCGATCTTCGACTGAGCTGAGGGGCCGCCTCGCCGAATGCGGGCCGCGCGGGACCGATCAGGCCATCGCCTCAGCGACCAGCCCGCCGCCGCGAAGACCCCCGCGGCATCCTCCGCTTGGTCCGCTCCGCAGATTCCGCGTCTGCAAGAGGCTCACCCGCCCGGTCCCCCTGAGCCCTGTCCCCCTGCGCCCCGTCCCCCTGCGCCCCGTCCCCCTGCGCCCGGTCCCCCTGCGCCCCGTCCCCCTGCGCCCCGTCCCCCTGCGCCCCGTCCCCCTGCGCCCCGTCCCCCTGCGCCCGGTCCCCTTTCGCCCTGGCCGCCTTCGCCCCGTCCGCCTTCGCCCTGTCCGCCTTCGCCCTGTCCGCCTTCGCCCTGGCCGCCTTCGCCCCGTCCGCCTTCCGTCCATCCGGCTGGCTCGCCCCGGCCCCGGCCCTCTCCTCGCCCGACGGCTCGCTCGTCCCGTTTACCCATGCCCCGTTCGGCACACTCGCCTCGGCTCCATCGGCCTCAGCGAGATGCTCGGGCCGCGGGCGCATCGCGGCGCTTATCGTCACCTTCATCGAGGGCACGGCACTCCCTTCCTCCACTCCCAGTGTGTCGGATCACCCTCGGCCACAGGCACTGGCCGCTCGCGACGTAGCCACGATCTTCCACCCCATCACAGACATAACCTGATGCCCGACCAAACCTTCCAGCTCACAGCCCTCTCCTCGCCCCACCGCCACCAACGCTCGCGATTTGGCAACTTCGATGCCGCAGAGCCGGCGCCACAGCGGCGCCGGCGTTCCCCAGTGCCACATGCCGACTGTGAAAACGGATCTGTCCCAGGCCCAGGACCAGGGCCGGGAGCATGCGGGCGCCGCAGGCCAGTTATCGTGGATAATTAGCTCCTTATTTCGATAGTAACGATCCACAATCGCTGGCGGGGCAGGCGGTGCCGGGGCGCGAGGTCCTGGTGAGGCGGGCGGGGCACGCGTGAACAGGACTGCCGACGGCGGGCCGCCGGATAGCTCTGCGGCAGCCTCCATGACTGCCTCAACTTTCCGCGACGGCCCAATCATCCACGCAAAACGGTCGGCCCGGGCCGCAGCACACCCGGCTGGATCAGCTACGACACAAAACCCGCCTCACCAGACCCGGCAGCCCACCACGCCACCAGGACCGCGGCGGGTCCGGCGCCACAGCGGCTCTGAGGGCCCGAAGTGCCGCGCCCCGGCCGCCATCCCCGCCGCTCCCCGCACCCGGAACCCCACCCGTCACAACTGTCGAAAAAGATCGTGGAATATTTAGCTTACCTGGAAGTTCTGGTACCCTATGGTTGCCCGAATCATCCGTAAGAGCCCGATCTTCCACGAGAACCGGACGGCCCGGCCCGCCTCACGCCCGGCCGGACCAGGCACGGCGTACACCTCGCATCACCCTTCCCAGCCGCCACCGCACCACCAGCAAGACCGCGATGGACCCGTGTCGGCGGCCTGTCCAGCGGACCCCGATACATCGGATTCACCACAGGACCCGGATCCACCCAATTCGTGAAAGAGCGTCCCACGGCGCATTCGCGCCGCGCCGCCGCGCCGCGCCGCCACCAGCCACCCGCGCGCGCCGCCCAGCCACCCGCGCCACCCGCGCCGCCCAGCCACCCGCGCGCGCCGCCCAGCCACCCACCCGCGCCGCCCAGCCACCCCCCACGCACCCGCCCGGCGTGGCCTACGCTCCTCCCGCTTCATGGTGCACGCCGCGTGGCGCGCTACGAGGGCTCAGAAGATGGTCGGGCACCAGGGCGCGGGATCCCAGGTCATGGCGGCTGACAGCGGCCGCGAGGCGCCGGGCCGCAGCTCGGTGACGAGGCCGGCCTCGGCGAGCGCGCCGAGCCTGGTGCCGCCCAGGTAGGCGGCGCCGAGCTGGGTGATATCCAGCGCTACGTCGGCGGCCGAGGTCACCCGAACGCATGATGCCGCCAGCCCCCGTCCCGAGTCGCTCCCGCTGGCGGTGGTCGTCAGCCGCCAGCGCCCTGCGTTCCCGGGCAGCAGGTCGTCACGCACCTCGAGGACCACGTCCACCGGGCAGGAGTACCGACGCCCGGCCAGCGCGCCTGCGACGTCGATGATCCGCACCCATAGCCCGTCGGCGAGCCGCGGCCGGGCCCGCCGGGGATCGGCGAGCTGCGCCAGCAGCGGATCATCGACTGGGCGCAGCCGAGCGTGGAACTCCGTGGTCAGGTCCCGGCTGAGCAGATCGGTCCATAGCGCGGCGCTGGCCACCGGGTCGACCGACATCAACTCGCGGACGGTGAGGACCCCGGCCGGCAGGAACGACTCGGAGTCCGCCTGCCCGAGGGCCGAGTACAGCGCGTAGCCACGCGGCCCGCTGTCGTCTTCGGCGAGCAGGCAGCGCAGCGGGCTCGCGCCGTGCCGCTCCTCCGCCGGATCGCGGATCGTTCGCTCCCACCACGACTCGCTCCGGGCGAAGAGCCCAGGCCGGGACGGCAGCACCGCGTCGTAAACCTTGGCCAGCTCGGGCCGGGCGGCCGACGGCTCGACCAGACGCAGCGCCAGGGCCGGATCGGCAGGGACCGTCTTGGCGAGCGTGCCCTCGCCGCGGCTGAAGCTGAAGTTAAGGTGCCAGCTGGCGCGGCCGTATCCGTACCGGCCGTAGATCCCGGCCTCGGACGCCCACAGCACCGCGAGCGGTTCGCCGCGATCGCGGATGTCGTTCAGCTGGCGCCGCATGATGTGAGTCAGCACGCCGCGTCGGCGGTGGGTCGGCAGCACCGAGACCCAGGTCACCCCGGCGGCCGGCAGCACCTCTTGGCCGGGCACGCTCAGCTGGAAGCTGTAGATGAGCGTCACGCCGATGGGCGTGTCACCCTCGAAGGCGGCCAGGCTGCGGTCGTACTCGAACCGTTCGTGCACCCGCCGCCTGTCGTCTTCTGACATCGGGGCGCCGTGAAAGGCGTGCTGGTCGACTAGCTCATATCGGTCGAACTCGTCTGGGCTGATCGGCCGGATGGGATACGGGTGGTCGGCGCCCCCGCGGGCAGGCTTAGTCATATATGCCTTCGTACCCTGGGCCGCCCCCGCGCGCGACTGTTTTTTCCCCGTTCGGCCTTCATCGAATACAGTGCCCGCATCATGGTTTCCCCGCCGCAGCCGACTGCGCCTCAGCCGAAGGTGCCCCGGGAGCCGCCTGGTTCCCGGAACCCCCGGCCGGTGCGGCCCGGTGCGGGCCGACGGCGCGCAGGGCGGGCCCTGCGGTCCCTGGAAGCCAAGCTGACCAGGCAATTCATCACCAGGAACCGTCGGCTTGCCTTCGCTTTGTCGCTGGTTACGATCGCCATCGCCGTGGCCGCTGTGCACGTATCCGAGTGGTGGTTCTCGCCCGGCGTGATCATCTTGCCGATCCTGGCGGGCGGCCTGCTGCTGTGGCCGAGGGCGCTGCGGATCTATTTCGTCTTCGCCGCGGGTGCCCTCAGCTATGACGTGGTGGACTCCCGGGCCGGAGCCGGGATCGTGGCCACCATCGTGCTGACCGCGATTTTCGCCGACGTCCTCGCCCGGACCAGGGAGAAGCTCGGCGTCCAGGGCTTGCGCGGTGACCGGATGCTGCTCGAGCTCAGGGATCGCATCCGGGCCCAGGGCAAGCTGCCCGAACTTGGCGAGGGCTGGGCATCGTCTCTGGTGCTCAAGCCGGCCGGCGGCTCGTCGTTCGGCGGGGACTTCGTGGTGTCGTTCTGCGACGGCAAGATCCTCGAGGTGGCGCTGGTCGACGTGTCCGGCAAGGGCATTGACGCCGGGACCAGGGCGCTGCTGCTGTCCGGGGCGTTCGGCGGACTGCTTGGTTCGGTACCCAGGGATGAGTTCCTGCCCGCCTGTAATGCGTACATGCGCCGCGGGTCGGCCACGGAGGGTTTCGTCACCGCCGTGCACCTGTCGCTGGACCTGGCCTCGGGGGAGTACGTGATCTCCTCGGCCGGGCACCCGCCCGCGGCGCACTACGACGCGTCGGGGGGCCGCTGGCGGCTGACCCGCGCCCACGGCATCGTGCTCGGTGTGGTGGCTGACCTGCACGGTGCCGCGACCGAGGCGGAGCGAGGCGTGCTGCAGCGCGGCGACGCGCTGATGCTCTACACCGACGGCCTGGTCGAATCGCCCGGGCGTGACATCGACGCGGGCACCGACCGGCTGCTCGGCGAGGCCGAACGCCTGCTGTCCAGCGGTTTCTCTACCGGCGCCCCGGCCCTGGTGGCAGCCATGCAGCGGGAGATCGGCGGCTCAGACGACTGTGCCCTGGTGCTCATCTGGCGAACTTGAGACCGGCTTTTCCCGAGCTGAAAATATGGTTTGGCCGGCCAATAACTGACATTCACGTCACATCGAACTGGTACCATAACGTCTTTCGCCCATGCAAACTATTTTCTGCGATGTAACGTGGCCTTACCTCGCGGTAACTAGGCGAGCGGTAGTGAAAGCTTAGCTCAGCGGGTTCCCGCGGGCAGTTAGCCGACGTAGCCGTCAGGTGACGCGTACGTCATTGTTTGCAATTGTTTACGCATTACCTGGAAGATACGTCTGTGGCTGGGGGCCGTAACGATGCTGACCGGACCGGCGTGCGTGAGCATGTCCGTCCGGGGGTGACGCGCGCCGAAGTCCGTCCGGGGGTGACGCGCGCCGAAGAGGTGGTGGCCAACGCGTCAGGGGAAAATTTTCCCGTCGCGCTGCGCGTGTTGCCGGCCAGGTACCGGCGGCACCTGACCAACCTGTACTTCTTCGCCCGGCTGACCGATGACCTCGGCGACGAGGCGCGCACCGACGCCCGCGACCAGGCAGGCCAGGCAGGCCAGACGGACGCGGCGGGCCAGGCGGCTTCGGACGGCGCGCTGCGGCTCCGGCTGCTCGATGAGCTCGCCGCCGATGTCGCCCGCATCTACGACGGCGGCAGGCCGGTTTCGCCGGTGATGCGCGCGATGGCGGAGACGGTGGCGGAGTGCGGCGTCCCGGCCCAGCCCCTGCTTGACCTGATCCAGGCGAACCGGCAGGACCAGACGGTCACCCGCTACCGCACATTCGCCGAGCTCGAGCAGTACTGCGAGCTGTCCGCGAATCCCGTTGGCCAAATCGTGCTGTACATCTTTGGCGTCGCTACGCCGGGACGTGTCGCCGCCTCCGATACCATCTGCACGGCCTTGCAGTTGGCCGAGCACTGGCAGGACGTGGCCGAGGACTACAGAAACGGGCGTATTTACCTGCCGGCGCAGGACATGGAGCGGTACGGCTGCACGGAGGCGGACCTGGCCGAACCAACCGCGGGACCAGCCGTACGGGAGCTGATGGCGTTTCAGGTGGACCGAGCCGAGGCCTGGCTGGACCAGGGCGCGCCGCTGGTCGGTACGCTGCGCGGTGCGGCCAGGCTGGCGGTCGCGGGTTACGTGGCCGGCGGCCGGGCGGCACTGGCCGCGATCCGCGCGCAGCACCACGACGTGCTCAGCGCCACCGCGCGGCCGCGCAAGCCGCGCCTGATGACCGAACTGGTCAAGGCATACGCGAGAGGGAAGTGAACACCGCAGCAGTGGAACTCGACGAGGCATACCGCGAATGCGAGCGAATCACCTGGACCCAGGCGAGGAACTTCGCCTACGGGATCAGGCTGCTGCCCGAGCGCAAGCGGCGTGCTCTGGCCGTCATCTACGCGTTTGCCCGCCGGATCGACGACATCGGCGACGGCCCGATGGCGCCAGGGGAGAAGATCGCCGCGCTGGAAGACGCCCGCCAGGCGATCGCCTGCCTCTCCGGCGGCCTCTCCGGCGGTATCTCCAGTCTGGGCCACCAGGACCCGGTCCTGCTCGCGCTGGCTGACGTGGAGCGGAGGTTTCCCATCCCCATGCCGGCCTTCGGCGAGCTCATCGACGGGTGCATCGCGGACGTGCGCGGCACGAGCTACCAGAGCTTCGAGGACCTGCTGTACTACTGCCGCTGCGTGGCCGGCTCCATCGGCCGCCTGTCGCTTGGCATCTTCGGCACCAGCGCCGATCCCGAGCAGGCCGCCCAGCTCGCCGACTCCCTCGGGGTCGCGCTTCAGCTGACGAACATCCTGCGCGATGTGCGCGAGGACCACCAAAACGGCCGTACTTACCTGCCCGCGGAAGATATCGCCAAATTCGATGTTTCCTTCGATATGGAGAACCAGGCCGCGCAGCCGCAGTTCGCCCGGCTGGTTGAGTTCGAGGTGGAGCGGGCCCGGGACTGGTACGCCACCGGGATGCGCCTGCTGCCGATGCTGGACTGGCGCAGCGCCGCCTGCACCGGTGCGATGGCGGGGATCTACCGGCGGCTGCTCGACCGCATCGCGGCGCAGCCCGCGGCCGTGCTGGCCGGCCGGATGTCGCTGCCGGCCGGGGAAAAGGCCATGGTCGCGGTCAAGGCGCTGACCGGGAGGCTCCGATGAGCGCGGCCCCGATAAGCGAGGCCCCGATAAGCGAGGGCCCGATAAGCGCGCGGGTCGTGGTGATCGGCGGCGGACTGGCCGGGATCACCGCCGCGATCGCGCTCGCGTCGGCCGGCGTTCAGGTCACCCTGCTCGAGGCCAGGCCCAGGCTCGGCGGCGCGACCTGCTCGTTCACCCGCGACGGGCTGGTCATCGACACCGGCCAGCACATTTTCCTCGGCTGCTGCTCGGCCTACCGCGGGCTGCTCGGCCGGCTCGGCATGACCGCCCACGCCCCGCTGCAGGACCGGTTCGACGTCACGGTGCTGGCCCCGGGGCGTGCCCCGGCCAGGCTCCGCCGGACCGCGCTGCCCGGGCCCCTGCATATGCTGCCCGCCCTGGCCAGGTACCCGTTTCTTTCTTGGGCCGAACGAGCCTCCGTGGCCCGCCCTGCGCTAGCGATGCGCCGCTTGAAGGAAGCCGATCCGGCGCTTGACGCCCAGCGGTTCGGTGACTGGCTGGCCGCACGGGGCCAGAGCGAGCGGGCCCGCCGCAGGTTGTGGGACTTGTTCACGGTCTCGGCCCTGAACGTCGCGGGCGATGACGCGTCGCTGGCGCTGGCCGCCACGGTGGTGAAGACCGGCCTGCTTGGCCGCAGCAGCGCGGCCGATATCGGCGTCCCCGCCCTGCCGCTGGGCGAGCTGCACGGCGACGCGGCCGCCGCCGTCCTGGCCAAGCTTGGCGCCCGCGTCGCGCTTGGCACGAAGGTCGCTGCCATCGAGGTAAGGACGGGCGCCGGGTACCGCGTCCGGCTGGCTCACCCGAGCGCGGACCGGCCGGCCTACCTCGACGCCGACGCGGTGGTGCTGGCCGTCCCGCACGACAAGGCCGCGCCGCTTGTCCCGCCGGACGCGCTGCCGCCCGGCACGGTCGCGGCCTGGTCCGGCCTGGGCGCCTCGCCGATCGTCAACGTGCACGTGATCTACGACCGCCCGGTCACCGACCTGCCCTTCGCGGCCGCCATCGACTCCCCGGTCCAGTGGGTTTTCGACCGCACGCACATCTCCGGCCTGGCCGCCTCCGACCGCGGCCGGCCGCAGTACCTGGCCATCTCGCTGTCGGCCGCGGATGAGTACGCCGAGGTCCCCGCGGCCCGGCTGAAGGAGCAGTTCGTGCCCGCGCTGGCCGAACTCTTTCCCGCCGCGCGCCAGGCCGCCATCACCGAGTTCTTCGTCACGCGCGAGCGGCGGGCGACCTTCCGCCAGGTCCCGGGCAGCGGCGCGCTGCGGCCGAAGACCGGGACCCGGCTACCCGGCCTGGTGCTCGCGGGCGCGTGGACCGACACCGGCTGGCCGGACACGATGGAAGGCGCGGTGCGGAGCGGCCTGTCCGCGGCGATCGAACTGCGTCATACCCTTGCGAACCCGGGTCATGGGACGGCCCGGCTGTCTGCGGCCAAGTCGGCCGAGCCCACCCAGGCGGCGGTTCCAGCCGCCCCTTCAGATCCGAACGCTTCTGCCTCAACGATAGGGGTACGTCAGTGACTGCTGTGATGCCTGAGGGTGTGACCTTGGCGCGTGATCTGGTTGGACCGGCGATGGAGTCCGCGATTGCCCGGCTGACGCCGGACGTGCGCCGGGTGGCGGCTTACCATCTCGGCTTCGCGGACGCCGCGGGCAACCCGACCAGGAACGGCAGCGGCAAGGCGCTGCGGCCCGCGCTCGCCCTGCTCTCGGCCCGCGCCGCGGGAGCGCCGCCCGAGCGGGGCGTCCCCGCCGCGGTGGCGGTTGAGCTCGTCCATAACTTTTCCCTGCTGCACGACGACATCATGGATAACGACACCGAGCGCAGGCACCGGCCCACGGCCTGGACCGTGTACGGCATCGGGGCCGCCATCCTGGCCGGTGACGCGCTGCTCGCGCTGGCCCAGGACATGCTGCTCGAAGACGGCAACCCGCAGGGCGCGTGGGCGGCCCGGTGCCTGTCCGCCGCGGTCCAGCGGCTGATCGGCGGCCAGGGCTCGGACCTGGCCTTCGAGAAGCGCGACGACGTGACCCTGGCCGAATGCCTGGACATGGCCGGCGACAAGACCGCCGCGCTGATGGCGTGCGCCTGCAGCATCGGCGCGGTGCA
>JBEKGC010000315.1:0-8429 GCA_050013055.1 Streptosporangiaceae bacterium | reverse complement strand
GGCCCGCACTACGCCGGGGCCGGACCAGGCACGGCATACACCATCCATCACCACCCCCAGCCGCCACCGCGCCACCAGCACGACCACGACGGACCCGCCTCCGGGCCTGACCAGCGAACCCCCGCAACAACAACGGACTATCGTCGTGGCCGGGCCCGGGGCCGACGGCGGCAGGAAGCGGGGCGAACGTTACCAGCCGCGGCACTAGCCGGGGCCAGCGGCAATGTGCTTAGCCTGATGGTTAAGCAGGCGCGCCGACACCACATTGTTCGCCCGAAGTAGCAGCATCACCAAGACGACTTCCTGCCGGGCTGCCGCTACTGCCCCCCGGCTGCTGGTCGGTGACTATCTCGATAGGCCCCAGCAGCCGGAACTCCATGCCCTGCCTCTTCGCTAGCGATACCCATCAGACGAGTTCTCGATGACCGGACTAATCCACGAGAACACCCAATTGTAGGTAGAACGTAACTTATAGTAAAAGTAAAGGGCGGTCTTAGTTCTTTACTCTCTCCTAGTTCTCGACCCACCCGTGCCGCGCTCCGAGCTCGATGAGGCTCTGCAGGAGTTGCTTGATCTGTGCAGCGGTGAGCGTCGGTTCCGATTCAAGCAGCAAATCCATGAGTTCCTGGCGGAACGCGAGGGCGGTAAGTACGTCACACAGGTCTTCTTCGTCGTCCGCATGACTACTTGCGGCCACCCTGGTCGCCACGGGTGCCGGGAGGGCCGGTGCCCGTGGCACGGGTATGGGCTTAGGCGCGGGGACCGCAGTCTCCATTTGGTCCCGCAGGACATGGACCGCGTACGCCTTCAGACCCCGGTCGCCTTCGGTTACCTCGAATTCCACGGGCAGACCAGGTACGAATAGTAGCTTGTCGTCCGCGAGAACATTTGCATGCACGAAGACATCTTCGCCGCCCTTGTCCGGCGCGATGAATCCGTAACCGCGTATATCATCAAATTGCACAACTTTGCCAGTGAGCATCGCTTCGCATCCTTCCCGCAGTTCAATCGAAACCATTTCGATTGCCGTGCCATCACTTACCTGAGATCTTTTATTCGCCCGCTGGTGGTTCGCCGTCCACGGCGTCCGGGGCAGGCGGCCCGCCTAGCGCGACGAGGAGGCCGTTGAGCCGGCTGACGAAAGCAGCAGGATCCTCGAGGCGGGCACCGATTGTCAATACGGCCTGGTTGTAAAGAACGTGCGCCCAGTCGCCGAGATGCTCGTCCGGCTCATGGTTCAGCCTTTCGATCATGATGTGCCCCGGGTTAATTTCCAGGACGGGCTGACTCGGAAGCCCGGATCGCTGCAACCGAACGGTCGGATCGAAGTCGGTGTCGGGTCCGCTGCTCACGATGCAGGCCGGTGAGGTGGTCAGACGGCTGGTGACACGCACGTCGCGTACCTGGTCCGCCAAGATGATCTTGAGTTTGTCGCAGAGGGCGGCGAACTCGGAGCTCGCCTTCTCTTTTGCCTCCTTCTCGGCCTCGTCCTCCAGCATGCTGAGGTCTGACGCGCCCTCGGCGACCGACTGCAGCCGCTTACCTTGGAATTCGCGAAGGCTGGTGACGACCCAGTTGTCGACGGCATCGCCCAGCAACAGCACCTCGACGCCCTTTTGCCGGAAGGCCTCCAGATGAGGGCTGGCGGAGGCAGCGGCGAGCGTCGGCGCTATCAGGTAGTAGATGTACTCCTGGCCGTCCTTCATCCGTGCGACGTAGTCACCGAGCGATACGTTGGGCTGGTCCGTATCGGACTTGGTGGAGGTGAAACGCAGAAGTTTGGCTATCTCATCCCGGTTGGAGTAATCGTCGGGAATTCCCTCCTTGAGAACCTCGCCGAACTCGCTCCAGAATGTGGCGTACTTCCCGGGATCGCTCTCTGCCAGCTCGGCCAGCAACTTCAGCACCTTCTTCACGGCGCTGGAGCGAATACTGTCAACGACTCGGCTGCCCTGCAGCAACTCCCGCGAGATATTCAGCGGAAGGTCGCTGGAGTCGATCACGCCGCGTACGAACCTCACGTAAGAGGGGAGCAGCTGCCCGGTGTCCTCCATGATGAACACTCGATGGACATGCAGCTTCACACCTCGACGGTACTCAGGGATATACAGATCGTAAGGGGAGCGAGCAGGAATGAACAGCAGCAGTGAATATTCGTATTTGCCTTCGATTTTGCTGTGCACCCAGGCGAGCGGATCGGAGTAGTCGCCAGTGACGTGCCGGTAGAAATCCTTGTACTCCCGGTCGCTGATCTCGTTCTTCGACCGTACCCAGAGCGCGGACGCCTGGTTGACTGGCGCGTCGGCGGAGTCTGGTTTCGTGTCCGGCTCGGTTGCCGCTTTTTCTTCCTGCAATATAATAGGCAAGCTGATGTGGTCAGAGTATTTCTGGATGATTGTCCGTAGCCGGTAATCGCTCAGGAGGTCGTCTTCGCCGTCGCGGAGGTGGAGCACGATCGTGGTACCCGGGGTGGCACACTCGACGGTCTCGAGGGTGTACTCACCCTTACCGTCCGATTCCCACCGGACTCCTTCGCAGGCCGGCTGGCCCGCTCGCCGGGTGATGAGGACAACCCGCTCGGCCACTATGAACGCCGAATAGAAGCCGACGCCGAACTGGCCGATCATCGCCGCATCCTCGCGCCGGTCACCGCTCAGCGACTGAAGAAACTCGCGGGTACCGGATTTGGCGATGGTGCCAATATTCGAAATCACCTCCTCGCGGCTCATCCCAATTCCGTTATCGGTTACGGTAACCGTAGCCGCGCCCGTATTGAAACCAACCCGTATCGTCGGCTTGCTGTTGTCGTCTTCGGCCATCTCTGGATGTGAGAAAGTTTCGAAACGCAGCCGGTCGAGGGCGTCCGAAGCGTTGGAGACGAGTTCGCGCAGGAATATTTCCTTATTGGAATACAACGAGTGGACCACAAGGTCGAGGATCTGGACCACCTCGGCCTGGAAACTGAAGTTCTCCTGCTCGGTCTGCACAGTCATCGTTCTTTCGACCGCCTTTCTCTCGGAAGAAAGTATCCGTGGCGCGACGATGGCCAGTCGGCATCTGGCGCAGTGCTGGTTAGAGTGTACTCGGCGGGTCTCATCCGGAGAACCGCCGTTGGCCGCGGTTCGGTAATGTCAACGATCAGATTAGCGAAGGCCAGAGCCCTTCGTGGATGTCCTGTGATAATCAAGTCAGAGACGGCTCCGGCCATGGGTACATAGCTAGCTGAAGTGGTGATGACTGGTGATCAACTGCTACTTTCCGCAGTTGAACACGGTACATTTCCCGTCTGGACGTGGTCGGCCGAGGTGCATAGCGGTGAGGGGGATACGCGAGATGCGGCGTGACGATTGGATTACGGTCAGGTATGGAGCTTGTAAAAGATACTCGAAGTGAGCTGACGAGACTGGCCGAATTCATCGGGATGCCCGCGGAGCACGAATGGCTGGATAAAGCCTGCAATCTGGCTAACCCTGGTCGCATGGGAGCAGCGGCCGCTCAGCTCGATCGCGACAAGTTCGCAGCGCTCCAGGCGATCTGTGCGCGGTCTCTGCGCAACAAACTTCCTGAAGGCGCAGATCATCCTGATTTTTGCTATGAGGAGACTCTTGATGGGCGCTGAATATACCGACCACCGTCTCGCTATCGTGGGAGCCGGCGTGATGGGAACAAACATCGCAGCGCTGGCCCTCGGTCACGGGGTTCCGGTCGTGCTGGTGGACGTGGACGAGGCGGTGTTGTCCCAGGCGAGGGGGATCGTCAGGCAGAAGCTGCGGCATGCGCAGCTGATGGGCGCGCTGCCGGGCCGTCCGTACGGCCAGCTGGTCACCAGCGTGTCGCTGGACGATGTCGCAGACGCTACGGCCGTGATCGAGGCGGTGACTGAACTGCCCGAGACGAAGGCCAAGGTGCTAGCCGGGATCTCGGCGGCGGTTCGCCCGGGCACGCTGCTGATTTCCAACACCTCGTGCATCCCGATTGATGAGCTGGCCTGCTCGGTGCCGCGCCCCGATGAGCTGGCGGGCGTGCACTTCATGAACCCGTCGTACCTCATCAAGCCGGTGGAGGTTATCCGGGGCCCGCGGACGGGTGAGCGCACCATGGAGGCCGTGGCCGAGTTGCTGGAGTGCCTGGGGCGCCAATGGCTGGTGGTGCGGGATAGGGCGGGTTTTGTGATCAATCGGCTGCTGCATCCGCTGATCAACACCGCGGCGATGGTTGTGGAAGAGGGCACCGCCACCGCCGACACCGTGGACGGCCTGCTGGAGGGTTGCCTGGGGCACTCCACCGGCCCGCTGCGAACCGCGGATCTGATCGGGCTGGACAATCTCGTCGATTCGCTCAATGTGCTGTATGAGCAGACCGGTGAGGCTAGCTGCCTGCCTTGCGGGCTGCTGCTGGAAAAAGTGCGTGCCGGAGACCTTGGCCGGAAGAGCGGTCGGGGATTTTATGACTACGGGAAGGTGGCCTCATGACCGCTGAGTATGTATCCACGGTAGCCCCGGAGACCGCTGAGGCGGTTGAGAGCGCGCTGACGGACTTTCTCGCCGAGAAGACCAATACCTTGGTGGAACCGGGCCAGGATCTGTTCGCATCAGGGCTCGTCTCGTCGATGTTCGCCATGCAGCTGGTCGTGCATCTGGAAGAGTCCTATGACATCGCCGTCCTCGGCCCAGAGCTAAACTTGGACAACTTTCGTACCGTTCAGGCGATGGCGCGTCTTGTTATCCGGCTCCGCACAGGCTCTGATGAGGCGAGCGATAGCTGAAACCAGGACCATATTGCCAGCGAGTGGGCTTTCATCGGTAAGCTTTTTCGGCAATCGGGCCTGAGGCGTGAAATCCGGCCGGAGAAAGACCGACCCTCGCGGATATAGCCATCGCTTGTGTACAGGCGGATGATCTCTCTGTGAGATCTGTGAATTGACTTCTGATCAGCGTGCCTTTGCCGGAGATCGGCCCCGGGCTGCATGAGATAGCTGTGAGCTGGGACCGGTGGTCAGCCAATCAGAGAACGGCGCCGATAAATGGCTAATGAAGATAAGCTCCGCGATTACCTCAAGCTCGCCACGGCTAATTTGCGCCAGGCCAGGCAGCGTTTGCGTGAGATGGAGGAGCGAAGCCAGGAGCCGGTCGCGATCGTTGGCATGGGCTGTCGGTTCCCGGGCGGTGCCCAGTCCCCGGAGGACCTGTGGCAATTGCTAGCGTCCGGGACGGACGCGGTATCGGGATTCCCGGCAGACCGAGGGTGGGATCTGGAAGGGCTGTATGACCCGGATCTGGGTCATACCGGGACCTCGTATACCCGCCAGGGCGGATTTGTGCATGACGTGGGGGAGTTCGATCCGGGGTTTTTCTCCATCAGCCCGCGGGAGGCGCTGGCGATGGACCCGCAGCAGCGGTTGGTGCTGGAGACGTGCTGGGAGGCGCTGGAGCGCGCCGGAATCGATCCGGGATCGCTGCGTGGTTCGCGGACCGGGGTGTTCGCCGGGGCCTCCTCGTCGGGCTACGGCGTGGACCTGCCCAAGCAGGAAGAAGGCGCGGAAGGCTACTTGGTGACCGGAACCTCCACCAGCGTGCTGTCGGGCCGGGTGGCCTTCACGCTGGGGCTGGAGGGCCCGGCGGTGACGATGGATACCGCGTGCTCGTCCTCGCTGGTGGCGGTGCACCTGGCCTGCCTGGCGCTGCGGTCGGGGGAGTGCGAGCTGGCCCTGGCCGGCGGCGCGACGGTAATCCCGGTCCCGAAGGTGTTCTCGGGGTTCAGCCGGCTGAACGGGCTGTCGGTAGACGGGCGGTGCAAGGCGTTCTCGGCCGATGCGGACGGGATGGGGCTGGCCGAAGGCGCGGGGATGGTGGTGCTGGAACGGCTGTCGGAGGCACGCCGTCAGGGGCACCGGGTGCTGGCGGTGATCCGGGGCAGCGCGGTGAACCAGGACGGGGCGTCGAACGGGCTGACCGCGCCGAACGGCCCGTCGCAGCAGCGGGTGATCGAGGCGGCTTTGGCTGCTGCGGGGCTGTCGGCTGCTGAGGTGGATGCGGTGGAGGCACACGGGTCCGGGACGGTGCTAGGGGATCCGATCGAGGCGCAGGCGCTCATCGCGACGTACGGGCAGGGACGGGACCGGCCGGTGTGGCTGGGGTCGGTGAAGTCGAATATCGGTCATACCCAGGCGGCGGCGGGGGTGGCCGGGCTGATCAAGATGGTGCTGGCGCTGCGGCATGAGGTCCTGCCGGCCACGCTGCACGCCCAGGTGCCGTCGCCGCATGTGGACTGGGCGGCGGGGCAGGTCCGTCTGCTTTCTGAGCCGATGCCCTGGCCGGCCGGGGGGCGACCGCGGCGGGCCGGGGTCTCGGCGTTCGGGATGAGCGGCACCAACGCACACGTGATCTTGGAGGAGCCGCCGGGCGCGGGCGATGAAGCCGCGGGCGGCGGCGGGGCGGTAGGCGCGGACCGGGCCGGGGGACGGCTGCCGGTGCTGGCGGGGGGTGCGGGGGTGTGTGCGTGGGTGGTGTCGGGGCGGTCGGCGGAGGGGCTGGCGGGGCAGGCGGGGCGGCTGGCGGGGTGGGTGGCGGCGCGGCCGGGGCTGGAGCCGGCTGATGTGGGGTGGTCGCTGGCGACGACCCGGTCGGTGCTGGAGCACCGGGCGGTGGTGGTGGGTGCGGGGCGGGGTGAGCTGGTGGCCGGGCTGGGCGCGGTCGCGGCGGGGGAGCCGGCCGGTTATGCGGTGCTGGGGACGGCGGGTGCGGTGGGCGGGGGGAAGACGGTGTTCGTGTTTGCGGGGCAGGGGGCGCAGTGGGCGGGGATGGGGCGGGAGCTGGCTGCGGTGAGTCCGGTCTTTGCGGCGCGGTTGGCTGAGTGCGGGGCGGCGCTGGCCCGGTATGTGGGCTGGGATCTGCTGGAGGTGCTGGGCGGGGTGGCGGGGGCGCCGGGGCTCCAGACGGCGGCGGTGGCGCAGCCGGCGTTGTGGGCGGTGATGGTGTCGCTGGCCGCGGTGTGGGAAGCGGCCGGGGTGGTCCCGGACGCGGTGGCGGGGCATTCCCAGGGTGAGATCGCTGCTGCGACGGTGGCGGGGATGCTGTCCCTGGAGGACGCGGCGCGGGTGGTGGCGGTGCGAGGGCGGCTGCTGTCGGGGCTGGGCGGGGACGGCGGGATGGTCTCGGTGATGATGCCGGAGGCTGCTGCCCGGGATCTGGCCGGGCGGTGGGACGGGCGGGTGTCGGTCGCGGCGGTGAACAGCCCGGCCGCGACGGTGCTGTCCGGGGACCGGGACGCGCTGGCCGAGCTCGGCACCGAGCTGTCCGCGCGGCGGGTACTGCGCTGGCCGGTCCCCGATTCTGATTTCATCGCGCACTCGGCGGCGGCTGCGGGGCTGGCCGGGCCGCTGGCGGCGGAGCTGGCCGGGATCTGCCCGGTGCCGGGGCGGGTCCGGCTGCTGTCCACGGTGACCGGCCAGTGGATGGACGGTATCGGGCTCGATGCCGGGTACTGGTATGCGAACGTGCGGGAGACGGTCCGGTTCGCCGACGCGGTCACCGCGCTGGCCGGGCAGGGATACACCGCGTTCATCGAGGTCTCACCCCAGCCCGTGCTGACCACCGCGATCACCGAGACAGCCGCCGGGGCCGGCACCCCTGCGGTGCTGGTCACCGGGACATTGACCCAGGACAGTCCCGGCCCGGCCGGGCTGCTGGGCGCGCTGGCCCGCGCGCACGTGCACGGGGTCAGCGTGGACTGGGCCGCGGTGCTGACTCCCGGGACGGTGGTGGACCTGCCCACCTACGCGTTCCAGCGGCAGCGGTACTGGCCCCGGCCGGCTCCCGTCTCCGCCCCGGCGGGGGGCGGGGACGGTTCCGGGACCGGGGCCGAAGCCGGGTTCTGGGCTGCGGTCGAGGGCGGGGACGTGGCCGGGCTCGCCGCAGCGCTGCCGGCGCTGGCTGCCTGGCGGCGCCGGGAGCAGGACAGTACCGCGGTAGCGGGGTGGCGGTACCGGATTTCGTGGGTCCCGGTGACCAGCCCCGGCCCGGGCCTGCTGTCCGGCACCTGGCTGCTGATCACGCCCGCGGGCCAGGAAAACCATGATGGCGGGGGGCTGGCGACGGGGTGCGCGCGGGCGCTGGCCACCCGCGGCGCGCAGGTCATCACCGTGCCGGTGACGCTGGACGGGGACCTGGACCGGGCCGGGCTGGCCGCCCGGCTCGCCGCCGCCCTGGCCGCAGCCGCCGGGGGCAGCGGCGGCGAGAGCGGGGCGGGGGGGCTGGCGGGTGTGGTGTCGTTGCTGGGGGTGGCGCGGGGGCTGGCGGGCGAGCCGGGGGTGGCGGCGGGGGTGGCGGGGACGCAGCTGCTGGTGCAGGCGCTGGGTGATGCCGGGATCGGCGCGCCGCTGTGGGCGCTGACCTGCGGGGCGGTGGCCGCGGTGCCGGGTGAGGTGCTGG
>JBEKGC010000314.1:0-8087 GCA_050013055.1 Streptosporangiaceae bacterium | reverse complement strand
GCCCGCAGGCCGGACATCTTCGACGCCCTGTGCGCGGGATCCAAGAACTTGGCTGGATTGGCGTTGAAGGTTTTCCGACAAAGCGGTCCGCAGAAGTAGTGGACCGTGCCTTCGTGGTCAACCGTGTGCAGTGCGGAGACGGGGTGGACGTACATGCCGCAGACCAGATCTTTTGCCATGCCACTGCCGTCAGGAATCATTTGCTTATCTTTTATTTGACCTACACCGTCCATGACTTTACCCAGTTCGCGTTCTTTCCGAGCATTGAGACCAGGTACCGCTCGCCTTCGATTTCGGTAACCACGACCGGAAACGAGATGATGCGACTGCTGCGCCATCCTAGAATGTCAGGCACCGCTGCGCGCCTTGGCAAGATCCCAGCCGCGAAGGCGATGGCCGAAGCCAGGTTCTGCAGTCGCGCAAAACCGTGAGGCCTCCCCGGTACGACCATTGCAGGTACTTGTCGTATGACCTCATGGAACCACGTCCTCACTTGCGCCAGGCAGTCGCGCCTATGGCCTGTCCGGCATCCCATCGTAAGAAAACGATGTACGCCTACCGTAGCACATCGTCTGTGTCGGTTTCCAGCTTGTGCAGGCGCTTGCCGTCGGCAGCTTTGGCCGGGTTGGGTGCGGTCCGGCGTCGGCGATCCGGCAACCGTAAGGCGGCCTGCCGCCCAGGAACCGGCCCTCCAGCGCGGCCTGCGCCGACATGGCCGCGCGAACACGCAGCTTGATCCGGTTCCGCTCGCCCTTGGACAGGCCGCCGAACACCGGCATGATCAGGTCGTGGGCCTCGGAGTCCGGGTCGACCGGCCGGCCGACCTCCGGCACCCACAACTCGACGCCGTAATGGGTGAACACGGGCATCACCAGGCTGTACTGGTTGCCGCAGAACGTCCGCTGCGGCTCCCCGATCACCACGGCGTCGAAGCCCCGGCCGGGGCCAGCCAGGTCCGCGAGCAGTCGGGCGGCGCTTCCACGGCAGCGACCGGGACTGGCCGACATCGAAGTAGTCCGCGACGACGATCCCGTCGGCCGGCTGGATCAGGGCGCGGCTGCGGGACTTCTCCCAGACCGAGCTGCATGCAATTGACCTGCGCTTATGCTTTTCGAGGCGGGGTTGCGGGCCGACGCCGTCCGCTAGATGTCCGTGCACTTCCGGTTCCGGGGCGACGCGGCTCACGGACGGCGTCGGTGGAGCGGCATGCTGACCGTCCTGCCCGGCTTCTAGGCTGCTGGCCTGCCATTTAGGATGCCTGCTTGTGGTTGCCGGCTCCATCGCTGGGCCGGGGAGAGCGTTTGGGCTGCCACGGCATTGGTGATGTGCTTGCTGGCGGCACGGGGCCTAACTGCTGGCGCAATGGAGCGGATCTTGAGCAGGACCGAGACGGCGTGCCTGGCGTGGTGCGTGATCTCGGTCTCTGGCACCATGTGCTGGCGGCCTTCGCTACGTCTCCTGTGACTGGCTGGCGAGCCGTAACTCACCTGCCATCGTGGTCGTATCCACCGTTCGCAACAACTGCGGATGTACTGCCGTTCAGCGGCGCAGCTGATTCCACCGCTGCGCGACCTCGGCCCGGCCGAAGATCTCCAGGCTCGCCGGGGACTCCCGGTTGGTCAGCCAGAGCAGGAGGCTGGAGCGGGTCCCCCGGATCGCGGTGTCGGCCTTGGCATGCTGAGGGATCGCTTCCGCCCCGGCCCTGGCGTCCAGGTCGATCCACCATTCGCTGCCGCCGTCGGTGGCGTGCAGGTGCAGGGTGCCGCCGAGTCCCCCGGCCGTGTCCTGCGCGAGCAGGCCGGGCAGGAACTCCGTCAGGAACTCCTCGACCCCTGCCGCAGCGATGGGTCCCTCGAGAGGCTGCGGCGGCAGGGCACCGGCGATGGCGGCGGCATGCTGGGCGTCCCAGCGGTGGATCGCCATCTCGACGGCCAGCCGACGTCGCCACCAGCCCGCGCTCAGCTCGCCGCGGCTGGAGAAGGTCCAGGTCCTGGCGCCGGGATCGGTGTCGGTGAGAATGCCGATGGTCCGCCTCAGGTTGGCCGAATACCAGGCTGGCAAGTCGGCGAGGCTCGCGGGCGGCGGATCGAGACTGCGACGGCTCACACGCTCCCGGGAGGCGACAATGGCCGCCATCCAGGCAAGGATGCCCCCCATGTGGCGGACGAGGTCGGCGGCGTCCCAGCCGGGACAGTGCGGGACCGGCCGCGACCAGCCCGATGCCGCAGCCGCGAGCAGGCTGCTGCCGTCGGCGGCGGTCGTGCCCAGGAGATTATTGGAGCGCATGGCACCGAGTCTGGCATTGTCGCCCATGGCGGACCCGCCGGTCATGACCGGTCCGATCCGGCCGCGATCAGGAGTCCCTGGACGTCCTCGGCGCAGGGGCCGCAGGCGAGCAGGTGCGCTGCGACCCCAGGGTGGCGGTGAGACGCGTCGCCGGAAGCATCGCCAAGTACCAGGCCGGCGTAGGCGTGCAGGATCTCCATCGCCTGCTCGCAGCCGATGTCGCGGGGATCGGTGTGCAGGAACCCGTCCAGTTTCGGCCAGCCGGTCATGATCGCCTCCCCGGATCCGCGTTGGCAGGAACCTCTCCGGCGGCGTCGCGGAGAGGGTCAAGCCCCTGCACACCGGCTGGGCGGCCGTCAGCCGCGGCACGGGTGCTGCCCGCAGCGCGGTCTTCTGGCGGCATGTCCACGATCCTACGGAGCGGCCAGGCGATCGTGTCTGGCGAGTCAGGGGTAAGACTCGGCGGCGGCAGGCCGCTAACCAGGATGTGACGACAATGACAGACAGACTTGACGGACGGATCGCGCTGGTCACCGGCGGCGGGCGGGGAATCGGCCGGGCGGTCGCGGCCGGGCTGGCGGCGGCGGGGGCCCGGGTCGCGGTGCTTGCCCGCTCGGCCGGCGAGCTGGAGCAGACCGTGAAGCTGGCGGGTGACCGCGGCGGAGAGGCACTCGCCCTGCCGGCTGACGTCAGCGACCCGGCCCAGGTCGCCGCGGTGCTCGACCGGATCGGTGAGCGGTGGGGCGCGGTCGAGGTACTGGTCAACAACGCCGCTGTCGTCTGGCCCCTGGGGGCCAGCGCCACGGTTGACCCGGATGAGTGGGCTGCCGCGATCGGCATCAACGTCACCGCGGCCGCCCGGCTGAGCTTCGCGCTGCTGCCGGCGATGCTCCAGCAGCAGTGGGGGCGGATCGTGAACGTCTCCAGCGGAATCGCGGCCCACCCGGCCGGGATGATCCGGGCCAACGCCTACGCCACAAGCAAGGCCGCCCTTGAAGCGCACTCAGCCAATCTCGCCGCCGAACTCGACGGCACCGGCGTCACCGTCAACGTGTTCAGGCCCGGTGCCGTCGACACCGCGATGCAGGCCTGGATCCGCGGCCAGGCACCCGAGCAGATCGGCGCTGAGCTGCACGACCGCTTCACCCGCAACTACGAGCAGGGCACCCTGCTCACCCCGGAACAGTCCGCCCGTTCGCTGCTGACCCGGCTGCCTGACGACGCCACCGGCCAGATCTGGAACGCCTCCGGCATGACCTGAACACCGACCCGGCAACCCCGGCTTCCCAGCCACCGGCACTAATCAACTTCAGGAGACCCGCGATGACACTGCTGAACCCAGGAGACCCCTTCCCGGCCCTGACCCTTACCCAGCCCGGCGGCCACGCCCTTACCGTGCCGGGCGCCTTCCACGGCGATTTCGGGGTGGTGCTGCTCTATCGCGGCTCGTGGTGCCCTTACTGCAACGCCCAGCTGCGGGCTTTCCAGCGCGCCGCCGGCTCGCTCGCCGAGACCGGCGCGAGCGTGGTCGCGATGTCAGTCGATGACGAAGGCATCACGGCAGAGCTCATCGCCGAGCACGGGCTGACGTTCCCGGTGGGGCATAGCGCCGACGCCGCCGCTGTCTCGGCCGCCACCGGCGCGTTCGTCGATCCCGCCGGCGGCTTCCTGCAATCCACCGGGTTCGTCCTCGACCCGGCCGGGCGGGTCGTCGTCAGCGTCTACTCCAGCGGGGCGATCGGCCGGCTCGTCCCCGAAGACGTCATCGGGCTGATCCGCTACCTGCGCCGGCACTCCCCGGCAACCGCCACCGCGTGAGCCCGGGGAGAAGACGACGATGAGCGATGCCGACATCAACTTCTACTTCGACCCGCTGTGCCCGTTCGCGTGGATGACCAGCAAATGGGTCAGGATCGTCACCGCCCAGCGCGGCTACCGGGCGGACTGGCGGTTCATCTCGCTGCGGATGATCAACGCGCACATCGACTATGACGCTCATTTCCCGGCCGGGTACGAAGCCGGCCACACCGCGGGCCTGCGGCTGCTGCGGGTCACCGCCCGGACCCGGGCCGAGCACGGCCGCGAGGCAGTCGGCCCGCTCTATGCCGCGATCGGCGCCCGCGCGTTCGACACGGCACCCGGCCAGGCCCAGACCGATCCGGCGTACCAGGGCACCCGCGCCTTCCTGGAGCCCGTGCTGACCGAGGCAGGCCTGCCGGGCGATCTGGCCGACGCGCTCGATGACGAGTCACTCGACCCCGGGCTACGGCGCGAGACCGACGAGGCCCTCGCCCTGACCGGCAAGGATGTCGGCACGCCGATCATCCACTTCCGCCCGCCGGACGGGGTCGCGTTCTTCGGCCCGGTCATCAGCCGCCTCCCCAGCGACGCCGACGCCGCGCGGCTGTGGGACCACGTCATCGGCCTCGCCGGATTCCCTGGCTTCGCCGAGCTGAAACGCAGCCTGCGCGAACGCCCCCAGCTGGCCAGTTTCGGCGTGCCGCCCGACCAGGCCGGCCAGGAGGAAGACTGGCACGGCGGCAGCCGCCGCCTCAAGAAGTAGCAGCAGGGCACCCGAGCGCCGAAGGCATCACGCCCATCGCCCGGCTCGCGTCGAACGCCTGCCCCGACAGCAGCCGCCCCTGGGAACCTGCCGACGGCATCTGCCCGGACGCGAGCACTGGCCCGGCCGGCCGCTATCCCGCGCCGGGTCAGCTCCGCTGCGGTCTCGCCTCCCTCACCCACACCGCCTTCAGCCCGCCGCAAACCCGTCCCGCACGAACGAACGCGGCGGTCAGGTCGAACAGCTCCTCAGGCTCCCCGAACGTCAGGAAGGCATGACCATCCACCGTCAGGTCAGTGATCTGCGCGTCAGCACCGGCCTTCACCCAGCTACCTCCGCCCGGCACCCGCACCTCCGCGCGCGGTCCGAACTCCGCGCCACCGGCAAACCGTAGCGCGGGCCTTCGGCCCCGCCGTACGGCATTTACCGCGCCGCCAGTGCCATGCTGCGTCACGCCCACGGCCATCGCCACTCCCGCAGCCGTTCAAGCCAGGATGACGGACGTTGCCTACCTTTCCGCTGCCGCCATTCATAGGCCATGCGCGGCGCACGCAAGTTACCCGCGGGAGCGGCCATCGTGACGGGTGGCCGGAGGTGCCGCCAACCAAGACCACATGAACTTCGACTCTCCCGATTGACGACGAGCAGCTGGAAGAGCAGCTGAACAAGCGCGGCCTGATGAACCGGTTCCTGGGGCCGCTGGCCCGCCGGATCGACACCCCGTGGAAGATGTACCCGATCGGGTTCCTGTTCGGCCTGGGCTTCGACACCGCCACCGAGGTCGCGCTGCTGGTGCTGGCCGGCACCGCCGTGGTCGGCGGGCTGCCGTTCTACGCGGTGCTGTCGCTGCCGATCCTGTTCGCCGCCGGGATGAGCCTGTTCGACACCGCCGACGGCTGCTTCATGAACTTCGCCTACGACTGGGCGTTCGCGAAGCCGGTCCGCAAGGTCTACTACAACCTGACCATCACCGGCCTGTCGGTGTTCGTGGCCGTGTTCATCGGCGCGATCGAGGTACTGGGCCTGCTCGGCCAGGACGGCAACCTGACCGGGTCGGGCTGGGCGTGGCTGGAGAACTTCAACATCAACACCGCCGGGTTCGTCATCGTCGGCGTCTTCGTCCTGACCTGGGCCGCCGCCCTGTCCATCTGGCACTTCGGGCACATCGAGAAGAAATGGGATCTCGCCGCCTCGCAGGCGAACGTCACCAAGTAGCCGTCTCCGCGCCGCCGGCAGGACAGCCGCAGAGCAAGCACTCGTCGTGCCGGGCAAGAGACCCGTGTGACCAGCACGGCAGAGGTTGCGGCGCATGGCAGCAGCGAGGCGGCGACATTCTCGCCGCTGCCGCCTCCTAGCAATGGCCCCGGCATACCGTCAAAGCTGTATCGGTCGTTCCGACGGTGAGCCGTCGTCCTAGTAGTAGCCTGCTGAAAACCCAGTTCCTGGGACTCTGCGCAGCCGGGTTTCCGCTCCTGGCAGCGGCTGTGGTCAGCCCGGTTCATGCTGAGGTGCAGCCCCGGATGTCTGTGGTGCCCGGGCCACGGGCCAGTTGGGCGGCACGGATTGGCTGTAGGGCAGGCCGGGGGGGATCTACAGCTACGCCCACGTGCCTTACGGCTACGACGGGGACGCTACCGAGGCGATCATCGCGCAGATCGAGCGGTGGGCCCAGAGCTGCCGTGAACACGCATCCCGGCTACCACGTGTGCCCTAGAGAAAACATCCGTTTGGCCGGCCGGCGTCTCCGCTGCGCGGCCTGCTCTGGACTCGGCGCCTTGGCGTTGCTCGCTGAGCCGGGCGGCTTCCAGGTCCAGGTTGTGTTGCAGCTGCTGGCGGGTGGCCTGGTTGATGGTGCCGTCGTCGTAGAGGCGGGGGAGTTCGGCGTTCTCGGCGGCATTGAGGTCGCGGCGCAGTTCCCGGTCGGTCAGGGCGTCCGGCTCCGGGGCCGGGGTCACGTCGATGCGGGCCCGAGTGTGCCCGATCCTGACATGCAAGCTGGCGCGGGCCCGGTCGATCACGTCATCGGCGGCGCAGTCACCGGCGGCGAGCGACTTGACCGGCACCAAGTGATGTATGCCCATTAAGCGGATCTATGCACTGGTCGTACCGGACGATCCTCACTATCTACGATGCGGGACCTGACCGTCCGCCCTCGCAAGATGCCGAGACCGTGATTACGCTGTCCCGGCAGTGCGAAGAGAGGCTGCGCTCGGAAGCCGGGATGTCCACCTTGGCCTTCGGCGGGCGCGGCCTGGGGCGGCGTCTGTGATTAGCCGACCTCCCGTTGATCCAGATCGCTTGTGCCGGTTGTGACCCTGGATACTTCGGCTGCTGTGTCGATCGGGACACCGCGCCGGTGTCGTATGAGTGAGGCAGGCATCAGCTGAGGAGGAGGATCAGTCCATGGAGTTCATGCTCATTCTGTCGGAGGACCCCGAGTTGGTGGCCACGGAGGAGCAGCGCGCGGAGGCCGTCCAGCGTGTGGGTGAGTACGCGATGGACCTGGTAGGTGACGGCACGCTGAAGGGAGGCTCGCCGCTGCGCCCTGTCGTGGAGGCGAAGCGGGTCACCAGCCGCGACGGGACGCAGCGGGTCCTGGACGGGCCGTTCGCCGAGTCCAAGTAGGTCATCGCCGGGTACTTCATCATCGAGGCGCCTGATATCCAGGCGGCGGTAGCGGTTGCTGCCCGCTGCCCGAACGCGCAGTTCGGCTCCGTGGAAGTCCGCGAGATCGTCCCCATGGGGTGAGCGAGTTCCTGCTGCTAGGCGCCCGGCCGCCCGCGCCGGACGAGGCATCCCTGGGCGGTATCGCGCGTGATGTCATGGCGCAGACCGCCTGGCACTGGTGGCTGCGCCGGTGGGGACTGCTGCGGTCATTCGGCCTGCCGCCGGATCCGGCTGGTGAACTGCGGGCCTGCCTGGTGATCCGGGCGAGCGGCCAGCCGGCGGCGGAGCGGCTGGCCGCAGACTGGGGGCAGGTCAGCGGTTACCGGGTGACGCTGGTGCCGCTGTCGTGCAAGGCCGCGGGGCGGGGAGGGACGCGGTGAGCGAGGAGACCGAAGCGGCGCTGGCCGCGGTGTTCCGCGGGGAGTGGCCGCGCCTGGTCGGGGCGGCGATGCGGATCACCGGTGACCTGCAGGCCGCCGAGGATTCAGTGCAGGAGACGCTCCTGGTCGCGCTGGACCGGTGGCCGCTGCAGGGGGTACCGGACCGGCCCGGCGCCTGGCTGATGACCGTC
>JBEKGC010000313.1:0-8102 GCA_050013055.1 Streptosporangiaceae bacterium | reverse complement strand
GCGGCGGGCAACGCGGCCAGCCTGCTCGGTGCCATCGCCCGCGGCGGTCTGCAGTTCATGCTGGTCATCTGGCTGGCCGGCATCTGGCTGCCGCTGCACGGCTACGACTTCACGGTGACGCCGCTGTGGGCAGGTATCTACATGCTGCCGCTCACCGCGGGGTTCCTGATCGCCGGGCCGGTCTCGGGCACCTTGTCGGACAGGTACGGGCCGCGGCTGTTCGCCACCTCCGGCCTGCTGCTGGCCGCGGCATGCTTCGTCGGGCTGATGCTGCTCCCCGTGGTCTTCCCCTACTGGCTGTTCGCGCTGCTGATCTTTGGCAACGGAGTCGGCTCTGGCCTGTTCGCCTCGCCCAACACCTCCGCGATCATGAGCGCCGTGCCGGCCAGGCACCGTGGCTCCGCCTCGGGCATGCGGTCCACCTTCCAGAACTCCGGCATGTCGCTGTCGATCGGCATCTTCTTCTCGCTGATGATCGCCGGTCTGGCCTCGAGCCTGCCCCGGACCCTGACCCGCGGGCTGACCGCCCAGGGCGTGCCGCTCTCGGTGGCCACCGGTGTCAGCCACCTGCCGCCGGTCAGCACGATGTTCGCCGCGCTGCTCGGCTACAACCCGGTGCAGAACCTGCTGACGCCCTCCGGCGTGCTGTCCCGGCTGCCCGCGCACAACGTGGCGGTGCTGACCGGCCGGCAGTTCTTCCCGAACCTGATCTCGGCGCCGTTCCATCACGGCCTGATCATCGTGTTCACCGCCGCCGCGATCATGGCGGCCAGCGGCGCGATGGTCTCGCTGCTGCGCGGCAAGCAGTTCTACTACGACGACACCGCGGCGGTGTCCCAGGAACCCCAGAAGCCCATGATGCCAAACGGACATGCCCGCTCAGCCAGTGCCGGTGACTCCCCCGTGGTGGCGGAGGACTCCCGGGCGGTAGCCGGGCGCGATGGCGCGGCGCGGCGCCATGGCCGCGGGGCGTAGACTGTCAGCCGTGCCCCGATATGAGTACCGCTGCCGTGCCTGTGGCGACACGTTCGAGCTGACCCGCCCGATGACCGAGTCGTCCGCCCCGTGCGCCTGCCCGCAGGGCCACGACGACACGGTGAAACTGCTGTCCGCGGTCTCGGTGTCAGGTCTGGCCTCGAGCCGGGACCGTTCGGCCCAGGGCGGCGGTGCCGGGGGTTCTGGAGGTTCTGGGGGCGGCTGCTGCGGCGGAGCGTGCGGCTGCGGCTAGCCGGCCCCTTTCCGCCTCGCCCTCACGTGCGTCAGGTGACGCACGCTCACTGCTTCAGCTGGCTCAGCTGTCGCCCTTGTCCCCCTGATTGGCTTAACGACGAAGGTTAAGCGCATGTACGGAGGCGAGAAGGATGGCCGCAACCCTGGCTGCACCGGCGGAACCGATGAGAGGGCGGCGCAGCCACGGCGACGATCACCCCGATGCCGATCACGACAGGCTCGATGGTGACCGCGCAGATCGGGGGCCCGCCCGGGAGATGGCCCGGCTCCTGGACGGCAGCGTTCTGAGCGCGATCACGATCGGCATCGCCGTGGCGGCCGCTTTCTCGCCTTCCGTGCGCGGGCGGAGGGACACCTGGACGTTCGTCACCGGCGGATGCTTCCCGGCCTGGCCGCTTGCGGTCCTGCTCAAGGCGTGAGCACGTTCCCCACCTGGGCGTTTGTCAATTACCCTGCGGATGGCTCATCGTAGAATCTAGTCGGCTATCACCAGATCGCTGACACGTGAGGCATTCCACGGAGACATGAATCAGCACGGGACGGGATCGCCCCAGGGGTTCTGGGGTCTGCTCACCGATGCCGACCAGGCAGGCCTGATGGATCTGGGCCGGATCAGCGTGTTCCCGCCCGGCGCGACGATGTGCGTAGAAGGCGACCCGGCCACGCACCTGTTCATCCTGGTGGAGGGCTGGGTGAAGGTTCTTTCCGTGACCCGGGAAGGCCAGCAGCTCGTGCTCGCGCTGCGGGGGCACGGCGACCTCATCGGAGAGTTCGCCGGCGAGACGACGGGATACCGGACCGCCACGGTCCGGGCCATCGGCACCGTCCGGTCGCTGATCGTGGGCTACGAGAAGTTCAACTCGTTCCTGGACACCCGGCCGGGGGCCTCGCACGCCTACCGGCACGCCGTCACCCAGCGCTGGAACGATGCCGCCACGTCGCTGCGCAGCCGTTCGGTCACCACCGGCGCGCAGCGGCTGGCCGGGCTCCTGATCAACCTGGCCGAGCGGCACGGCCAGCCGGCCAACGGCGCGATCCACGTCGCGATGCCGTTGTCGCAGGAAGACCTGGCCAGTCTGGCCGGGACGTCACGCGCGACCGTCACCCGGGCCCTGGCCAACTGGCGGGCCCGCGGTTTCATCCGCACCGGCCAGCGCCGCACCATCATCACCGACCTGGCGGGCCTGCGGCAGGTGGCCGGGGACCGGACCTGACCGGATGCGTCAGCAGGCGTAGGCCGGCCCGGGCACGGCCACGGGGAATCCGCTGGCCCGCGGGAAGTGGACCCACCCCTTCCGGCGGCGGTCGGCCACCGTCACGGACACCAGCGGCAGGAATTCATCACCGTCGATGCCGTCGTAGCCGTGGCGGATGACGGACCGGTAGATGTCATCTGAGGCGACCAGGGCCAGCGGCACCGACCCCCGGCGCAGGTGTGCCTTGAACTTCGGCGCGTCGAGCAGCCGGAACGCGACGTCCAGGTCCTCACCGAAGAATCCCTTGCCGTCATAGTGCACCTCGCCCGCGTGAATGACCGCTCGCAGGCGCAAGATGCGCGGTTGCTCGGCCGGCGAGATGCCGCTGTTGTGCGCGATCAGCAAGTTCGCCAGCGCGGGCATCAGACGGCTGAGCAGGAGCGGCTTGGGGAACTCATCGGCGGGGTGGACAAGCACCAGAACCCCGTCGCCCCGGTCGGTGAACGGGTCGTAGTAGTGGTCGTCGATCCCGGCGGCGGTCAGGGCTTCGACCACGAGCCGGTAGACGTGCTGACGCAGTTCTTCTTTCACCGGGTTGGTCCGCTGGGTGGAGTTCTCGATGTCGACCGCGAAGATGCTCCGGTGGACCGGGAGCGTTGCCTTTGGGCGCGGCCGCAGGCCCTGCCATGGTGACGTGCCGCCGTTAGCGTCGGCGAAGCCGGCCGGCTTCCGGCCACGCGGCCGTATCGGGGTCGCCACCGCCATACCGATCATGGGCAGCACGGCCATCAGGAGAATCAGGCGGACCAGGCCGAGGAAGGCGGGGGCGGCCGGGGCGGCCGGGGCAGGCTCCCGGTGTGGCGGAACCGTGGACGCGACCGTGACCCGTCGCCAGACTTGCTGGTAAGGCCGTACGTGCATGACGCCTCCCGCCGTCCGATGTTCCCCGAGCCGGGAAGTATGCGTCTTTGCGTAAACCCTGCCTTACTTGACGTATCCCCTGCGTGTTTGACATAAAACTTGTTAAACTGACGAAACTAGCGGTAACTTTGGCTAAGGCTTTGGGATAAAGCTCCGTACCGTCGCGTGCCACGTGCCGTGGCCGTGGCGGGACAACCACCTATGTCTTTACCGGATCAGGTCTTCTCATCGATCACGCTCGGCCCGTGAGCTTCGGAATGAGAGGTCGTATGGTTGCCGACAGTGACTACCTTTCCATTCCTGCTCGACGGCTGTCCGAACGGCTGCGCGACCTGAGGGAACATGAGTTCGAGCCGCTCACCCAGAAACAGCTGGCCCGGGTCCTGGCCGGCCGGGAGTCGCTCAGCAGCCCGACCGTCTCCCTGTGGGAAAATGCCGATTCGGACCGGCTGCCACCAGCGGCCCGGCTCGCGGCCTACGCCAGGCTCTTCTGCACGAGCCGCTCGTTTGCCTCAGCGGAGCCGCGCCTGCTCAGCGACGACGAGCTGACCGAGCAGGAACGGGCCAGGGAAGCGGAGTTGTACGGCGAGCTCATGGAGCTGCGCGAGCAGGCGCAGTCGACAGAGGCCGCCGCCGCATCGCCGGCACGGTCCGTGCTCGAGCGCCGCGATTCACTCTGGCATCTTCCGGGCCAGGCGATCAGCATCATCTGCTCCGACGCGGCCGATCCGCCCGCGTACGCCGATCCGTCCCACCTCAACTACAGCCGGTACGCGCGCTACGCCGACCTCGATGCGGTCGTCGAGGTCTACGGACAGGTGAAGGCGGACAACCCCGAGACGCCCATGATCAGGCTGCTGTCACCCCGCGAGCTCGTCCGGGATTTCGCGCTCAATCACCTCGTCGTTGTCGGCGGCGCGGCAGTTTATAATGTGGCGGATTATTTTGCCCAGGATATTCCCCTCCCTGAGGCCGAGTCGGTTCCCGGCACAGGCACGCATCTCTTCAGGTGCCGCGTCGGCTCGGAAGAAAAGACATTCACGTCATCGAGGGATGACGATGGTGTCCTGACCGAAGATGTCGGCCTGATCGCACGAGGGCGGCATCCGAACATGCCTGACCGTACCGTCATCGTGCTCAGCGGCATCACCAGCCGCGGCGTTCACGGCGCGGCGCTCGGCTTCATCAACCGGCATATCAAAACCGGCAACGAAGGATACATCAGGGAAGCGTTCGGTCACGCTGATGCCTTCTGCATGATGGTACGCGTACCTGTTTGGAAAAACGTAGCCCTGCCGCCCAATCTATGGCGACCCGATGTCCGGCTCTATGAATGGTCCAGCGCGACGGGCGCACGCTGGTGACCATTTCACTTGCGGCTCGCATGGATACCATGAGGCGACCAGAGCCATTCCAGGTAAAATCCTATAATCAGCTACTCAGGTTTCCCGCCGGTAACGGGCACAGTACCGACGGGATGCACTCGCCTGTCGATGCCATCATCGTTCCGACCATTCGCCCGGCACGACAACTGCACGCGGCGGCGGAACTCGCAAGACAGGCGCAGTGCCAGCTCATCTCACTCCATACCGACAGCTTTCCTGACGGGCTGGCTTCGGTACTCGCCCGGCTGGCCCCGGGTGCGGCGACCGCCCTCGCGCTACGCTCCGATGCCCGGCATGACCTGCTCCAGCTGCGGGCAAACCTCCCGCAGAGCCTTATCCCGCCTCCTGCTCTTGACATCAGCAGGAAGCGTAACCTCGGACTGCTGATCGGTCGCGCCTGCGGGTGGACCCGCATGCTCTTCCTCGACGACGACGTCTGCTCCCTGGACGCAGAAAAGCTGAAAAAAGCCAGTGCGCTGCTACCGAAATATCCGGTCGTGGGTCTCCAGGTGAAAACATACCCGGACGCATCCGTCGTCGGGCACGCGCGCAGGAAGACTGGCTATCGCCAAGAGCCGTTCATTTCAGGCGGCGCGCTGCTCGTTGATCCGCAGCGTCTTGATAGTTTTTTCCCGCCGGTCTACCATGAGGACTGGCTCTGCGTCATCAACCATCTGAGACGCGGCGAGGTGGCCATCGGCGGTACGGTGGGCCAGCTCTCGTTCCAGCCGTTTAACCAGCCAGAGCGTGCGGCGCTCGAGGAATTCGGCGATATCCTGGCGGCCGGGCTGCTCTGGATAATTGTCAATACCAGGAGCGGAACGCAAGCCGGCGAATACGGTCCCGCCCCGGCTGATCGCCGTTACTGGCGGGAGGCGATCAAGCCACGTTTTTGGGAAGATGTACTGAAGCAGCGGGCGAGGCTCCTTGATAACCTGGCCATGCGGCTGGGAGCGTTCCGTGATCCAGAGCGGCCGCTGGAATCGCTCAAGGCGGCCAGGAAACGCCTCGAGCAGCTGACCCCGCATGAATTCGTGTCGTTCACGGAGAAATGGCTGGGTAATCTGGTCCGGTGGCGTCAGCAGCTTGCTGACGTGCCCGAGGCTGGTACGGTCGCCATGGCCATGGCCGGGTTGCGCCTGTCCGGTATCGTCCGCACCCACCCAGATGACCCGCGACGTCAGCCACCGAGTGAGTCCGGCCCGTAGCCGAGCCTGGCGGCGGTCGACTTCGCCCACGTCGTCGTGCAGACCAGGCCGAGCAGCAGCACCATGTAGCCGCACCCGGCCAGGATCCACCAGCCCGCGTGGCTGGCCTGCACGAAGCTCGACCGCATCGACCCGCGCATGCTGGCCGCCAGGACCGAGCCGACGATGGCGACGCCAAGCGACTGGCCGAGCTGGCGGCTGGAGGAGTTCATCCCCGAGGCCATGCCCGCCTGGGCTTTCGGCACCCCGGACATGACCCCGTTGGTAATCGGCGAGCTGACCATGCCGGCTCCGACGCCGAACAGGCCGTAGGCGAGCACCAGGTGGGTGGCCGACGTGGTCATGTTCAGCTGCGACAGGGCCGCGCTGCTGAGGGTGAGCGCCGCGCCCGCGATGACCAGCGGGACCCGCGGGCCGCGCTTGGCCACGATCCGGCCGGCCAGCGGCGCGCACAGGGCCATGACCACAGGCATCGGCAAGATGGACAGGCCGGCCTGCAGCGCGGACAGGCCGCGTACGTCCTGCAGGTACAAGGTGGACAGGAACAGGAACCCGGCCATCGCGGCGATCGCGCAAACGGCGCTGAGGTTAGCGCCCGCGAACGGCACGCTGCGGAAGAACCGCAAGTCGATCATGGGCTCGGCCCGGCGGGGCTCGTAGGCGAGCAGCACCGCGAGCGCGGCCACCGACAGCGCGAAGAAGCCGAATATCTGCGGTGAGAACCAGCCGTGGGTGGGGCCTTCGATGATGGCGTAGGCGAGCGAGCCGAGCATGGCGATGAGGAGGATCTGACCCACCGGGTCGGCGCGGCGCGACTGGGGGGCCTTGGAGTCGGGCACGAACAGCGCGGTCAGCGAAATAGCGGCCAGGCCCACCGGGATGTTCGCCCAGAAGATCCCGCGCCAGCCGACGGTCCCGACCAGCATGCCGCCCGTCACCGGGCCCAGCGCCATGGACAGGCCGAAGACGCCGTCCCAGATGCCGATGGCGCGGGCCCGCTCGGCCCGGCCGGTGAAGGTGTTGGTGATGATGCCGAGCGCGGCGGGGTTGAGCATCGAGCCGCCGACGCCCTGCAGGACGCGGAAGGCGATCAGAGCGCCCAGGCTCGGGGCCAGGCTGCACAGCCAGGAACCGAGGGTAAACAACGACAGGCCCACCTGGAAGATGGTCCGGCGGCCGATCCGGTCCGCGATCGTGCCGGAGAACATCAGCAGCGCGGCGAGCACGATCGTGTAGCCGGCCACCGTCCACTGCAGGCCGGAGACGCCAGCGTGCAGGTCGGCGCCGATGGACGGCAGCCCGACGTTCACGATCGTGTTGTCCAGGCCGACCATGAACAGGCTCATACAGCACACGGCCAGCATCAGGGTGCGGCGCCCGCGCGTGGCCAGGCCCGCGTCGGCCGTCGCGCCCGGGCCGCGGCTGGCGGCCGATGTCTGTTCTGGTAGTCGTCCAGGTACGTAAAGTGACCGCCCGTATGCGTTCTTCACTGGTGCCTGCATCGCGCAAACCCCTCGGGTCGTACTCGCCGCGGACGAGTACCGGCTACTTATGACACGTACGGCACCGGACCGTGGTTCGGGTTCACCTTCGATGAAACCGGGAACTTACCGATCCCGCAGATTTCCCCGGCACCGCCCCGTTGCACCGCCCCGTTGCACCGCCCCGTTGCGGCGCCCCGTTGCGGCGGCCCGTTGCGGCGGCCCGGCCGGGGCGAGGCCGGGAGTGCGCGGCGCCGGGAACGTCGTGGCCCCTGACCGCAGATCGGACACAAGGTTCATAACAGATATGACGCTACACCGAAACACGCAGTAGTCAAGTAGTCACGTTTAGCCGTTTTGGCCTGCGCGGCAGGCATAACCGGTCTAGATTTGCTAGTTAGGTGGGCTGATATCTGAGGCATCTATCGTGCCGAGGGGAGGAACCATGAGCCGCAGACTGCTACAGCTGGTCATCCCGGTTACTCCGGACCGGAGAATGTTCCGGATCCATGACCCGTCCGTCGACCCTGACGCCCCGGGCGGCCCGCTGCCCCCCGTGGGGGCTTTGATCAGCACCAACCGCGAGCAATTGTGGGTCGGCAGCCTGCAAGAGGACATCGACGTCCGGCTGGTCCTCGAGGAGTGGGACGCGGCTCCGCCGCCATGCGGCGATGCCTGGGA
>JBEKGC010000312.1:0-8108 GCA_050013055.1 Streptosporangiaceae bacterium | reverse complement strand
CCGTCCGCGAGATCGCCGAGGCCATCGGCCGGCACCTGAACCTGCCCGCCCGGTCCCTGCCCGCCGAAGAATTCGGCGGCATGCTCGTGCCCCTGCTCAGCAGGGACATGCCCGCCTCCAGCGCCATCACGCAGAAGCTCCTGGGCTGGCAGCCCACCCACCCCGGCCTCATCGAGGACATCGAGCAGGGCCACTACTTCACCTGACCAGCCTCAGACGCGGTTCCGGGGGAAGGCGCCGCCGCTGCCTGGCCGCTCGGAGTTGCTTATTCACAGGGCGGCCCGTTGGCGCCGGAGGAAGTCGCGTTCGACCGCGTTGGTGGTAAGTCCGATGGCCCGGTCGTACGCGTCGATGGCCTCGCCGCGCCGCCCGGCTCGGGCGAGCAGGTCGGCGCGGGTGGCGTGGTACGGCTGGTAGTTATCGAGAGTGGCGGCGTCGACCTCGAGGGCGGCGAGCCCCTCGGCGGCGCCGTGGACCTCCGCGACAGCCACTGACCGGTTCAGGGCGACGACAGGGTGGGGACGCAGGGCGAAGAGCTGGTCGTAGAGGGTGATGATCTGGGACCAGTCGGTGGCGTCGGCGGTGCGGGCGTCGGCGTGTACGGCGGCTATCGCTGCCTGGATCTGGAACGGTCCGGGCTGGTTGCGGCGAAGGCACGCGCGCACGAGCTCGTGGCCTTCGGCGATCAGGGTCCGGTTCCAGTGGGAGCGGTCCTGGTCGGCTAGGCGCACCATGGTTCCGCTGGCATCGCCGCGGGCGGGACGGCGGGACTCGGTGAGCAGCATCAGCGCGAGGAGACCGATGGCCTCCGGTTCGTCGCGCATCAACTCGACGAGGGTTCGCCCGAGCCGGATCGCTTCGGTCGATAGATCGGTTCTCGTCAGGCCCTGTCCCGACGTGGCGGTGTGACCTTCGGTGTAGATGAGGTAGATGGCGGCGAGGACCGCGTGCAGCCGGTCCGGGAGCTCCGCGGCGCGGGGTATGCGGTAAGAAGCGTGATTATCGTGTAGTTTGCGCTTGGCCCGGACGATCCGCTGCGCCATCGTCGCCTCAGGCACCAGGAAAGCCCTGGCGATCTCATTGGTCTCGAGGCCGCCGAGGAGCCGCAGGGTGAGAGCGACCTGCGCATCGGCCGCGAGGGCGGGGTGTGCGCACAGGAACATGAGCCGGAGCTGATCGTCGGCGACGACACCGGCCAGCTCGTCGAGCCTGTCGAGTTCGGGGTTGTGGTCAGCATCCATGCTGTCTGTGTGGAGTCGGTGGGCCGCGAGATGACGCTCACCACGGGTCGATTCGCGGCGCAGGCGGTCGATGGCGCGGTTGCGGGCGGTTGTGGTGATCCAGCCGCCAGGATTGGGTGGTATCCCCGTGGCCGGCCAGTGCTCGGCGGCGATGGCGAACGCTTCCGCCACCGCGTCCTCGGCGAGGTCGATGTCGCCGAGGACGCGGATCAGCGTGGCGGTGCAGCGGCCGGCTTCGCGCCGGAAGATGTCCTCCAGCGCGTCGGTCACCCTTGGGCCGGCCGGACCTCAACCGGGCCCTCGCAGGCCGTGGCGGCCTGGCCGGCCCACTGCAGGGCGCTGTCGAGATCGGCGGCCTCGATGACCCAGAAGCCGCCCATCTGCTCCTTGGTCTCGGCGTAGGGCCCGTCGGTCATCGACACGTCTCCGCCGGAAGACCGCACGACCGTGGCCGAGGACGCGGGGTGCAGGCCGGCCGCGAACACCCAGGCACCTGCCTTTTGCAGCTCGTCGTTGAACACGCCCACCTGGGCGGCGAGGCGCTGCGCGTCCGGGGTGGAGAAGTCGGGCTCGAACGTGTCGTCGTGCCAGACGGACAGCAGGTATTGCGGCATCGTGGTTGCTCCTTTGTTGAAAGCGGTCGGCGTGCGGGTCAGCCGGCCCGCCGGGCCAGGACAGGGATGATGCTCGCCGCGGCGAGCAGGTGCAGTCCGGCCAGCGCGATCTTGCTCGCGGTGGTGTCCGCGAGCACGGCCGGCAGGACGCAGGAGATGGCGGTGAGGCCGGCCGTCAGCTGGACGAACCGCCGGCCCGGGGCCGGGCTGCGCCGGTTCAGCACGGCCAGCAGGACCCCGCCCAGGACGGCGCCCAGGACGGTGAGCTGAGCGAACCCCGCGAGCGGGATCTTGCCGTGCACGGCCAGCGGGACCCCCGCCGCCCGCAGGGCCACCGCGCCGGCCGTCGTGACCGCTGCGCCCAGGACGCCGGCCCAGGCGGTGGTCCGCGGCAGCGTGCCGGTCAACCGGGACGGGCGGCGCCCGGCCGTCGTCTCGGGGGAGGCGGGGGAGGCGGTGACGGCGGTCATGGCTGGCTCCTTTCGCTGGCGGCGGTGCTCCGTGCACCCGCTCACCATGGCCACGAACGGCGAGGGCGGATTCGACACCGGAGACTGAATATTCTTCCCGGACCCGCGATCCGCCTCGTGCCAGGGCCGAGCCACGTCTGGTCGCGAAGTTGCGTCTCAACCATACGACGCCGGCCCCCGTGCCTGCTGCTGACTGCGCGAGGCGCCTGATGCTGCCGACGCTGGTGATCGGGACCACGTTGATGGTGTCCGGCGAACATCCGGCCCGAGCAGCGCGTACCCCGGGGGAAGATGGCGGCATGGATCGCTTTACCAACGCGGCGTTCGACTTTGAGGTCACCGACACCCCTGCGGCTGGCGGGGACGGGCCGGGAGGCGTCGCCATCCTCTTGCACGGCTTTCCGCAGGACCGCCGCTGCTGGGACCGGGTGACGCCCGCGCTCGCTCGGGGCGGCTACCGGATCCTGGCGCCTGACCTGCGCGGCTACTCTCCCGGGGCCCGGCCAGCGGCCCGGTCCGCGTACCGGAACTCCCAGCTGGCGGCGGATGTGCTCGCCCTGGCCGACGCGGCCGGCGCGGACCGGTTCCACCTGGCCGGGCACGACTGGGGCGCCGCCCTGGCCTGGTACGTGGCCGGCCGCCATCCGGGGCGGGTGACGTCGCTGGCCGCGTTGTCCGTTCCGCACCCGCAGGCGTTCGCCCAGGCCATGATGTCAAGCAGCCAGGCGGCCCGCTCGTGGTACATGGCCGCCTGCCAGCTGCCCTGGCTGCCCGAGCGCGCGCTCGGCCGCCGTGACGGCCAGGCCTTCCGCGACACCCTGGTGCGCACCGGGCTCGATCCGGCCAGCGCGGACCGCTACGCCGCCCGGGCCCGGGACCCGGCCGCGCTGCGCGGTCCGCTCAACTGGTACCGGGCCATGCCATTCAGCCTGCGCGAGCCGGCCGGGCCGGTCCAGGTGCCGACGATATTCGCCTGGGGTAACCGCGATCGGTTTGTCTCGCGGGCCGCAGCCGAGCTGTGCGGGCGCTATGTCACCGGGCCCTATCGCTTCACCGAACTCGACGGCGCCTCGCACTGGCTGCCCGAACGGGCCGCGGACCAGGTGGCCGCGCTGCTCGTGGAGCATTTCGCGGCGACACCCTGACAGCCGGGCATGCGGACCTATCTCCTCAGAACCGCCATGCTTCACCAGCAGCGCCGGTCCGCAGGCCGGCGATGAGAGAGCGTCCGGGATCGCGTCGGCCTGGGCCCGGGGCGGTGACCGGCTCCGGCGAGCGGGCGCTGAACCGCATATCGGGCGCCAGGTCCGGCATGCTCTTCGCGGCCGGGTGAAACAAATGCGTTGCCTGGGCCGGCCGGCCAGGTTAGGCTCGGCGGGCCGCCGCACGGCGCGGCGCAGCAAGTCGGAAAGGAGGCGCGATGTCCACACACCTTCAGGCGCCTCCGGGGACTGGCCGATAGCAGTCCTGGTCGCGCCTCTGCTCAGCAGAGGAATGACATGACTTCAGCATCAGCTTCACAGTCGATCTCGGTCGGCCGGACAGATGACGTCCCGCCCAGCTGGGACGAGCGCACGATCCTGACCACGTTCCTTGACTACGCCCGCGACACCGTGCACGCCAAGTGCGCGGGCCTGGCGGAGGCGGACGCCCGCCGGGCGCCGCTGCCGGGCTCGCCGCTGATGACGATATCCGGGCTGGTCAGCCACCTGCGCTGGGTCGAAAGCTCGTGGATTGAGGCGAAGATGCTCGGCGGCGCGATTGACGCACCGTGGACAGCCGATGATCCCGATCGCGAGTTCCGGATCGCGGTCGAGGTACCGCTCAGCCAATTGCTGGCTGAGTACCGGGCTGCCTGCGCGCGGCACCGCGACCTGGTGGCGTCCCTGTCCCTGGACGCTCCCTCACAGGGCGCCCTGGGCTGGCGGGCTGAGCCGGTCACGCTGCGCTGGATCTTGTTCCACCTGACCGAGGAGACTGCCCGGCACAACGGTCACATCGACATCCTCCGGGAACTCGCCGATGGGGCGCGCGGAAGATAACTGCCCGGCTGCGTCGGCCGGGTGCCGCATCGACGAGCACCTCGGTAACGACCAGCAGAGCCCCAAGTAGACCAGTCGCACCGAATCGTCACGACGGTGACCAGGGACGAGCCCAGCAGCTGTGCGATTGACCGACCAGATCGATTCGCAGTCTGGCCGATGGCACGGCAGCGCCGCGGCAGGTCATGCCGCGGTAGGTACCGTTCGCCCCGCTTCCAGCCGTGGTCGGCCCGGCCGACCACGACGATGTTCCATCGTTGTTGCTGGAACAACAACGATGGAACATCGTGGTGCCTCGCGAGCGGGAGCGAGGCAGCACGGGCGTGCAGGATGGGGCGGGCGGGTCTGCTGGGGACCGCGGGCGGGTCTGCTGGGGACCGCGGGCGGGTCTGCTGGGGACCGCGGGCGGGGTCCCGCGGGCGGGTCTGCGGATGGGGTCCCGCGGGGGGGGCGTCGCCGGGCGCGACCCTCGCTGCCGGGTCATCGGGCCAGCGCTCGTTGCTGCGGCAGGCTAGCTGCCTGGATTCCACGGCAGCCGGTAGGCGCGGTAGGTGCCCACGCCGGCCGAGAGCTTGGCGTTGAACAGAAGCTTTCCGGACGGGCTGAATTCGGAGAAGTATGACAGCCCGCCCCAGCTGACGAACAGGTCGCCGTTCTTGGTCGTCTGCGCGCTGCCGGTGGCGCCCGCCGTCAGGCCCTCCGGCTGGTTGACGGACTTGATCAGCGTCGCCGTGCCGGCGGCAGGGTCCAGCCTGATCGTGACCGCGCGGCTGGATGAGTAGAGGGTCGACTGCCCGTCGGACTCGTCGTCGAAGACCGTGTACACGTTGCCGCCGAGCGCCTCGGGGTCGTGCTGGAACGCGAAGATCTCGCCGGCGCTGTCCAGCTTCTGGCCGGGGGCGGTCTTGAGCGCGAACGTGCTGTGCTTGCCGCCGAGCTGCCACATCATCGCCCCGGTGCGCAGGTTCACCTTGTAGATGGTCCAGGTGAAGCGGGAGCTGATCAGCAAGTTGCCGTCGGTGTCGAGGTGGACGGCGTTGATGTGGAACCAGTCCCATGGCTGGCCCGGCTGCCCCATCGGCGCGTGGCTGTCGCGGTAGGGCACGTGGTCCGAGCTCACCCACTGGAACAGCAGCTTGCCGGTCTTGATGTCGACCTCCTGCACGACGCCGTCCACGACCTGCTGGTGCGCGGACAGGCCGAGCGAGGTCAGGTTGGCGGTGCCGGGCTCGTCCGCGAGGATCAGCGCGGTGTTCCACGGCGTGATCAGGAACTCGTGGAAGTCGGGCGCGTACTGGCCGGCCGGCTTGACGGTGGCGATCTGCTGGTAGCGGGCGTTGTAGATAACGTCCTCACCGCCGGTGCCGCTGCTCTGGAACCAGGTCAGCACCGGCTGGCCCAGGTAGGTCTGGGTGCGGAAGTCGGTGGCGAACGAGCCCGCCGGCAGCCGGTGGAACCAGAGCACCTTGCCGGTGACGCTGACGATCTCCGGGCCGGCGCCGTCCTGGCCGCCGCTCGGGGCCAGGAAGATGTCGCCGTTGCCGTTGTCCGCACCGCGGGTCAGCACCGTGACCGGAGGTCCTTGCGGGCTCGCTGCCGATCCGGACGAGCACGAGACGACCGCGGCGCACAGCGCGGCCGTCGCCAGTGCCGTGGCTACCTTGAACCTCACCAGCACCTCCGAGACAATTCGCCGCTCGCCGAAGCTCCCTTACGCCCTATAACGAGCAACTCACCCCGGCGTTCCCCCTTTCCGGGCCGGCCCGCCGGTGCTGACGCTGACCGCGTTGGCGGTCACGATGGCGGCGACCGCGAGCCAGTCGGCAGGCTCTAGCGACTGGCCCAGTACGACGAGGCCGGTCAGCGCCGCGAATACGGGGTTGACGCTCATGAAGACGCCGAAGAAGCTGGCCGGGATCCGGCGCAGCGCCCGCATGTCAGCGACCATCGGGACAGCTGAGCACAAGAGGCCGGCCGTGGCGGCGCGGCCCAGCGCGGCCCCTTCCAGCGGATGGCTGGTAAGGGCCCAGATGCCGACGGGAATGTAGAGCAGGGCTGACAGGCTCGCTGCGGCCGCAGGTCCCTGGGAGCCTGGCAGCCGGGCTCCCAGGACCCGGTTCACCAGGATGTACCCGGCCCAGCAGACGGCCGCAAGCATGGCCAGGGTGAGGCCGGCGTAGTCGGTGCTCGGCTGCGGCCTGGCCAGGACGACGACGGCGGCTCCGGCTATCAGGGCGCACCCGATGTCGATGGCGCGGCGCGATGCCAGCAGCGCCACCGATAGCGGACCCAGGAACTCCAGGGTCACCGCCAGGCCAAGTCCGATCCTGTCGATGGCCAGGTAGAGCGACAGGTTCATGGTGGCGAAGATCAGCGCCAGGGCCAGTACCGGCCACCACTGCTGCCGGGTGAATGAGGCGAACTTCGGCCGGACGGCGGCTAGCAGCAGGCCGCCGGCCACCCACTGGCGTACCGCGACTACCCCGGCGGGCCCGAGGACCGGGAAGGCCAGGGCGGCCGTTGCCGCGCCGAACTGATTGGACGCGGCGCTGCCCGTCATCAACGCGATGCCGGTGAGCCAGCCTGGCGCGCCCGCGGTGGCCGGATGGCCGGCCGGGGCCGGGCGGTGCTGTTCGCCTACGGAGTTGGTCATGGCAGGAGCATGGACCCGATCGGAGCATGCGCAAAATGCATGCACTGAGGCAACTATACGATTTAGTCATGGATCTGGAGCTGAGGCACCTGCGCTGCCTGGTCGCGATCGTAGACTCAGGCACCTTCACCGACGCCGCCATCGAACTCGGTGTCTCACAGGCGGCCGTGTCACGGAACCTCATGGCTCTTGAACAGGTCCTCGGCGTCCGGCTGCTGCACCGCACCAGCAGGACCATCACCCCGACCACGGCCGGGGTGCACGCCCTGGCCCAGGCCAGGCAGGTGCTCGCCGCCGCCGACAACCTGGTCGCCGAAGCGACCGCCGGCCACACCAGGCTCCGCATTGGTCACGCTTGGTCGGCCATGGGCCAGCACACCCGTGAGTTCCAGCGCCGCTGGGCGGTCCAGTACCCGGGCGTCGAACTGGACCTGATCCGCACCAACTCCGCTACCGGCGGCCTGGCCGAGGGCCTGTGCGACATCGCGGTCCTGCGCACTGCCGTCGACAGCAACCGCTTCGCCAGCGCCATCGTGGGTCACGAGCGCCGCTACTGCGCCCTGGCGGCGGACGACCCGTGGGCTAGACGGCGCTCCATACGACTCGATGAGATACCGCAGCGCACCTTGCTCATCGACCGGCGCACCGGGACCACCAGTCCCGACCTGTGGCCAGCGGGCAGGCAACCGCGCATCCGCCTGACGGGCGACATCGACGACTGGCTCGCCATCATTGCCGCGGGCGGCGGCATCGGGATCACTCCTGAAGGAACTACGGCCCAGTACCGGCGCGACGGTATCGTCTTCCGGCGGCTGCGAGACGCCCCGCCGATCGCGGTCCAGATGATCTGGCGGCGGCACGACCCGCATCCCTCCACGCACGCCGCCATCGCCCTGCTGACCGACCTGTACCGCCATCCGTCGTGATATGCCCTAGCCCGGTCCGGCGTCCGGCGTCCGCGGCACACGGCCCATGAGGTAGAACTCATCGTTCGGCATCGTCGTGGTCAGGTGCGCCAGCCGGTTGGACATGGCGAAGAACGCGCTGATCGAGCCGACGTCCCAGATGTCGTCGTCGGTCAGGCCGTG
>JBEKGC010000311.1:0-8169 GCA_050013055.1 Streptosporangiaceae bacterium | reverse complement strand
ATCGTCCAGCTGCCGCTGCCCGCCGGCCTGGACGCCCACGCGGTGCTGAACCGGATGGACCCGGCCAAGGACGCGGACGGGCTGCACCCGGTCAACCTGGGCAAGCTGGTGCTCGGTGAGCCCGGCCCGCTGCCGTGCACGCCACGCGGCATCGTCGAGCTGCTGCGCCACTACGGGGTGGCCCTTGCGGGGGCCGACGTCACCGTCATCGGCCGCGGCATCACCGTGGGCCGCGCGCTTGGCCTGCTGCTGACCAGGCGCACCGAGAACGCCACCGTGACCCTGTGCCACACCGGGACCAAGGACCTGGCCGCGCACACCAGGACCGCGGACATCGTGGTGGTGGCGGCCGGCCGTCCCGGCCTGCTGACCGCCGGCATGATCAAGCCCGGCGCCGCGGTGGTCGACGTCGGCATCACCCGCACGGAAGCCGACCCGCCGCGCCTGGTCGGCGACGCCGCGCCTGACGTGGCGGAGGTGGCCGGCTGGCTGGCCCCGATGCCCGGCGGCGTCGGCCCGATGACCCGCGCCATGCTCCTGGCCAATGTCGTCGAGGCCGCCGAGAATCAGACGTGACCGGTCGCCACGACGTACCTCAGCCAGGCTGAGTACCAGTTCGTCTCCAGCGCCTGCTGCACCTGGCTGAGCGGCGCTTCCCCGCGGCACACCAGCTGCCGCAGGATCTTGTCCGTCTCCACCTTCTGGTAGAAGCCGGTGCCCGAGGTCGCCGCGGGCCAGAGGTTGGACTTCACCGCGGCGCCGCCGAGATCGTAGGGGACGAGCAAGTTGAGAATGTGCTTGTGGATCGCGCTCGCGCTGGTATCGCCGTACTCCGCGTAGACCGCCGTCTGGACCGCGGTGGGCAGCGCCGGGGCGTGCTCGTCGCTCGTGCAGAGCGTATTCGCGTCCGTGCTGACGACGGACCCCGGCGTGAGCTTGGGGTTGGGGAGCGAGACACCACCGTGGATCAGCGGCATGACGAAGTCGGGCAGGTGCACGCCGGACAGATCCGGACCCTGCGTGGTCTCGCCCGGGACCACGGGGGGCTGCGCGGCGGCTGCGGCGGCCCGGGCGCCGCCGCACCCGCTGATCAGGAACAGGGCCGCCAGCAGGAGGGCCACCGGGCCAGCGGACCGGACCGCGGCTGGCGCCCCGGTCATGGCCGTTGCGGGGCGCGCGGACGGCCGAGCACGTGCACCGTCCAGCCCGCGTCGCTCCACAGTCCCACGTCCAGGCAGCACCGGGCGTCGATCATGACCTGACGGGCGACGACGGCGGCCAGCGCGGCCGGGTCGATGGCCCGGTAGTCCGACCATTCGGTGAGATGCAGGAGCAGGTCGGCGTCTTCGGCCGCCTCCGATACCGAACGGGCGCACCGGATCTGCGGGAATTTCTTCGCCACGTTGGGCAGCGCCACCGGGTCATGCACGGTCACCAGGGCGCCTGCCGCGGTCAGCCGGGCGCAGATGTCGAGGCTGGGGGAGTCCCTGATGTCGTCACTGCCCGGCTTGAACGCGGCGCCGAGCACGGCTATCCGCCGGCCAGCCAAGGTGCCTCCGACGACTTCGCGGGCCAGCGCGGTGACCCGTTCCCGCCGGTCGAGGTTGATCGTGTCGACGGTGGCCAGCAGCTGAGACAGCGAGCTGTTGCCAAGTTCCGCGGCGGTGGCGCGGAACGCGCGGATGTCCTTGGGCAGGCAGCCGCCGCCGAAACCGAGGCCGGGAGACAGGAACCGCCGGCCTATCCTGGCGTCATGTCCCAGGGCCGCGGCCAGGGGCACGACATCGGCGCCCACCTGCTCGCAGATCTCGGCCATGACGTTGATGAAGGAGATCTTGGTGGCGAGGAACGCGTTCGCCGCTACCTTGACCAACTCCGCCGTCTCCAGGTCCATCACCAGCACCGGGGTGTCCGCCGCCAGCGGCCTGGCGTACACCTGACGCAGCAGCGTCTCGGCCCGCTCTGACGTCACCCCGAGCACGATCCGGTCGGGCGTCAGGCTGTCCTGGACGGCGAAGCCCTCGCGCAGGAATTCCGGATTCCAGGCCAGGTCCACCTGGTCTCCGGCCGGCGCCGCCGCGCGTATGCGGTTCATCACCTGCCGGGCCGTCCCGACCGGGACCGTCGACTTCCCGGCGATCACGCAGGCCTTGGTCAGGTGCGGGGCCAGCGCGTCGGCCGCGGCGTGGACAAAGCCGAGGTCCGCCCGGCCTGATTCGTCTCCCGGCGTGCCCACGCAGAGGAAATGAACGTCGCCGAATTCCCCGATGTCGGCGAACGAGGTGGTGAACCGCAGGCGGCCGGATTCCAGGTTCTTCCGCAGCAGCGGTTCCAGGCCTGGCTCGAAGAACGGTGCCTCTCCTGCGGCGGCCTTCGCGATCTTTTCTTCGTCCACGTCGATCGCGAGTACGTCGTGCCCGAGGTCGGCCATGCAGACGGCGTGGGTGAGGCCAAGATATCCGGTTCCGATGACGGTGACCCGAAGCGAAGAATTCGTCATATTCATTATTTCTCCCTTGGGGACGCTATCTCGTTATGCGGGTGTGCAGGCAATAGTGGAGAAACCGCGTCCGGCGCTTTTCACCTTGTTGTTGCAGGCCACAACGGTCTGCAATCTCTTGTTCTGTACGTAGAAACCGTTCCCGGGGCCATTCACCTGGGCTGTGTTGCCGCGGAAGACGTTGCCGATGCCCCAGCCGGGATAGACCTGATGCACTTGGAAGCCGTCCTTGATGCTATCCACGCCCGTGTTGCCCGTGACGGTCCAGTCATTTCCTTTGACGTTGACCCAGGCGGTGGCGGCCGAGGCTACCATACCGGTGCCGTTGAAGGAGTTGCCGGCGATCTGACCACCGGTCGTGCCCTCCTTGATGTCGATGTTCTCGGCCGTGGTGTCGGCGATGTTGTTGTCCGTGATGATGTCGTCGTCGCTCGCATCGGGCCGGCAGCCGCTGTAGCGGCACCAGTTCTTGTGGGCCGAGCCGACGTAGATGCCTTCGCCGTAGAACTGGGCCTTCTGCCCGGTGTCCCTGACCACGCAGTTACGGACGGTGTCGTGGCTGCTGAACGCGCGCAGGTGAATTCCCTCGTCGCCGGTGAAGTGCACGTACAGGCCGTCGATGAGATCGTGGTCCGATCCGTCAGCGACCACTCCCTTCTGGCCACCCTCGACGGTGAAGCCTTCGACCCGCCACCATGAGGCGTGATCGAGGTAGAAAGTGTAGCCGTGCGACAGATCACCGCCGTCAAGTATTGCGGTCCGCGGTCCGCACATCGTGACGGGCGCGGCCGAGGTGCCCGAGTGGCTGACGGTGAAGTTGCCCGCGTAGGTTCCCGGCGCGAGCACGATCTCCTCGCCGGGCTGCGGGTGGGCGAGCGCGCTCTTCAGGTCGCGGGCCGATGCCACCGATACCCGGTCCGCGGACCCCGGCGCGGAGCACGAGACGGCGGCCGCCGACGAGTCAGCCGTGGACGGGCCGGCCGGGGAGGGGCTGGCGGCCGGGTCAGCGGACCGTGACGCGGACGGGGTGGTCGTCGTCCCATGGCCGCTCCGGGAGCAGCCCGCCACCGTGAGAGCCAGCAGGGCCAGGAAGGATGCGGTGCGTACCGCACCGCTGCGGGCCTGGGTCACAGCTCCTCGACCTCCGCGGACAGCGGCGGGAAGGAGGGGCGCCGCGCGCCGATGCTGGTGTCCCCCGGGGCCGCGGGAGGAGCCGCCGGCGGCCATGGCGTCCGCCTCGGCCCCCGCAGCCCGTCGACTAGCGTGTCGTGGACGCTGCCCGATTCCGGCCACCGGGCGAGGGCGGGTTCCCAGTTGCCGTCGTCTGGCCGTCCGGCGCCGCGGTCACCCTCCTGATGCCCAGGCCGGCTGAGCATCCCGTAGCCGGCCACCCGGTGGTCGGCCTCGGCGACCCGGTGGTCGGCGGAATGGCGGCCGACCCGCACCCTTTCGCGTTCCACCGGCCGTCTTTCCTGGCCGCTAGCCGCAGCGGCTGGCCACCGGCGGGCGGCGTCGGCGTCATGCGCCGATCTGGTCGCGCGGTGCGGCATGGCCGGTTCCCCTTCGCCGGCCATGGCTCCGGCTCCGGCCCCGGCCATGGCCCCGGCTCCGGCCATGGCCCCGGCCTCGCCCCCGGCCATGGCCCCGGCTCCGGCCATGGCCCCGGCCTCGCCCCCGGCCCCGCCCCCGGCTCCGGCCATGGCCCCGGCCATGGCCAGCGCCGGCCGGGCGTCCCCGGCGAACATCGGGACGGGCCTGCGTTCGGGTCCGGGCGCCTGCGCGGGTTCGGTTGGCCCGGCTGCCCCGGCGTGCGGTACCTGGTCCGCCCAGCGTGTGGTGGTCGAGTACGGATGGGCGGGCAGCCGATGCCGGTGAGTCCAGGCCCAGCCGAGCAGGACCAGGATCGCGATGCCGAGCCACAGCGCCGCGAGCGGGTGAAAGCGCAGGTAGGACCAGAAGGTGACGTGGGTATGGGTGACCCAGGCCGTGGCGTTGGTGGCCGTCAGGGCCGGCGTCGTCGCGTCGGCTCGGGCGTCGACCGCCCGGAACCCGGTCCCGGAGATCACGTTGCCCACGCCCGTGACCTTGGAGCTGAGCCCGCGGGCACTGACGCCGAAGACGGTGGCCCCGGTGATGTGGTTGTTGTCGAGCTGAACCGGGCCGGCGCTGGAGATGAGAATTCCGGTCCGCGGGCTGACGATGGTGTTCCCCGAAATAACCAGCCCTGGGGTGGCCGGGCCGATGGACAGGCCTGACCTGGGCGAGCAACGGATGTCGTTCCCCGTCACGACCGCGTCGGTGACGTTGTACCTGACCGCGATCGCGGTGACGCTCGCGCACACCTGGTCCGCTTCGATCACGGTCCCTGTGCCGCCCTCGATCAGGATGCCGATCTCGCCGTTGTTCACGGCCGCGCTGTTCCTGAGCACCGTTCCCGAGCCTGGCGTGATCGCGCCTCCGGACGCCGAGGCGCCGGTCGCCAGGGGTTTGCCGTTGACGAAGTAGCCGTCCCCCGCGTTGTGCTCGGACACATCGTCGGCCAGCAGGGTCTGCTGGGTTGACGGGCTGACGATGAATCCGCTGCCGCCGTTGCGGGAGGCCGAGCTGTCGGTGACCGAGCTGTCGACCGAGTAGCGGTGGATGTGCAACCCGTCGAGTTCGTTGAACTCGAAGAGGTCGTCACGGAAGGCGACGCCTGAGCCGCGGGAGACGAACGAGCCGTAGGTGCTGTCGGTGAACGTCGAACTGGTCGCGCCGCCGGTACTCGGGTCTCCGGTCACGCCGGTCCACGCCACCCCGCCGGTCCGCCCGCTCCAGAAGCCAAGGGAGGACACGCGAACATCGGACAGCGTCATCTTTCCGCCCACCTCGCGGATGTAGGACCGTCCTGTCCCTGTGTCGGTGGCCGGGCCGTTGACGGAGCGGTCCCATCCCCTGATGGTCATCGGCGCCGCGGCGGATCCGTGGAAGGCGAGGTTGCCTCCCCAGGCCACGATGGTGGCGAAGCCCCCGCTGCCGTTGTCCAGGTAGAGGGTGCGCAGCTGGGCACTGCCCAGGGACAGGCGGGCATTGGTGGCGACGAATACGTTGTCGAGCAGCAAAGCGGCGTGATCAGGCAGCCTGACCATCGCGCCGTACTTGACCAGATCGGCCGAGGTGTACTGGCTCGGCCCGGCCGTCAGCACCAGGGTCGGCAGTGCGCCCCTGGTCGGGATCACCTCTGGCTGGAAGATGTGGCCCGCGTCGTGGAGCACGGTCCTGATCCGGTTGTCTTCGGCGCTGACGGCGGCCACTTCCCTGGTCGTGTTGCCGCTCGGCAAGGCGGCCGGCGGGCTGCCCGGATCGACCGGCCGGGCGACGGGCGGCAGCGAAACGGGCGGGGGCGCCTGCGGAGCAGGCAGCAGCTTGATGCCGTGGCTCGACGTCGCGGCCGCCGGGTGGAGCTGCAGGTGGATCAGGGGCAAGATGACGGGCATCGCGGCGAGCAGGGCGAAGGTGGCCACCGCCGCCAGGATCAGGTGCCAGCCGCCGCCCCGGTGGGCAGCCGGGTCATCGAGCTGGTCGTTTCTGGACACGGGGGCCTCCTAGGACAGCGACGAGGCGCTCTGCGCCTCGCCGCCTACCCGGTCGGCGCTGCGGGTCAGCCAGCCGTGCACGTTCATGGTGGCGAACGCGTACAGCTTGACCGGCAACGCGACCGCGATGGTCGTGATGGCGACGAGGGGCAGCAGCCAGATATCGCCTGGCTTCTCGCGCAGGTGGGAGACGCCGCGCAGGCCACGGCCGGCTAGCAGCCAGCCGACCGCGGCCACGGCGATCAGGGGCTGCGGGTGGAACACCCAGATGAACAGGTAGGTGACGGCGAAGCCCATGGTCACCGGGGTCAGCATGACCTGCAGGACGCTGAGCTGGCAGATAAAGGGCTGGTGCCAGAGCCACCCCTTCCACATCGCGGTCAGGTAGGTCCGGTAGGAGTTGCGGCTCCAGCGCAGCCGCTGCTTGAAGAAGGCGCGGCCGGTGTCAGGAAACATGGACATGGCCCGGGCCGTCGACTGGTAAACGGTCTTGTACCCGGACGCGAGGACCAGCCAGGTCAGCCGTCCGTCGTCACCGGAGACGCAGCGCCGGCCGAGGAAAAACTCATCCTCCAGGTTTTCGAGCACCGGCAGCACCACCCGGCGGCGGTAGGCGGCGGTCCGGCCGGACAGGCAGGCGACGGCGCCGCTGCGGGACTGGGCCCGCACGTAATCCAGGTACCGCACGTCGATCATCCAGTCGGCCATCCGCCGCCACACGCTGGTCCGCGCCCGGTAGGCGTTCTGCCGCGTGCCCACGCCGCCGACTTCGGGGTCGGCGAACGGCGCCAGCACGGCCGGCAGCAAGCCCGGCTCCCAGTTCGTGTCGGAATCGCAAAGCAGCAGGATTTCCTGGCTCGCCCGGCGGATGCCGAATCCAAGCGCCGATCGCTTGCCGTGGTGGACGAACGGGAGGACTTTCAGTCGCGGATCGGTGCTGGCCCGGGCCTCCAGCCGCGCGATGACCTCGGTGTCCGCGACGTCGGGGACGACGATGACCTCGGTCGGGTTCTCACCCAGCCAGGAAATGACGCAGCGGTCGATGATGTCCGGATCCTCCCGGAAGGAGGGCACCACGACGGAGGTCGTCGCCGAGAAGCCAGGCGCGGCCGGCCGGTACCTGCGTGACAGCGTGAAACGGGTCAGCCACACCGTCCACGAGATCAACCCGACCAGCCCGATGGGCACGTAGTGATGCAGGTGGCGCCACCAGCCCAGGCTGATCAGCTGTGACCCCCCGACGGCAACGTGAAACGCCTGGTGCATATCGCTCCCCTCCCGCACCCCGCTCACCGGTCGGGCTGTGCCAGCCAGACGGATGTCGGCGGCCCAGTGACGACGCGGGAGTTCGGAATAGTTACCTTCTGCAGCTATATCCGTACGAAATGCGGAGGTGATGAAGACAAACAGGCGACCTAGGGCCGATCGGTTTTCACCCCAGCAGAGGCAATAACTGGCCCCTGCTGGCGTTACGGTCTAGTTGCCAGGATTTTACCGGGATTTAACCCGTGTAACTTTCATCATTGCCCGCCCCAAATGCATCGCTTGACCATACCACCACAAGAAGCCCTTATCCGGCCTAACGGATGCATGACATCGGGATAGCCGCCTGCTCACGGCGGACCAGCCTGGTGTCCCCCGACCTGTCGGGACCCGGCGGGACCCGGCGCGCCCGGGGCGGCCGCCGGGACCGACTTACCGGCGAGTAACATGAAGCCAAGGACCCGGTGACTGGCAACGCCGCGTGGTTTGGCAGGCTGTGTCTGAGCAATCAAGGAGGTTGATGGAGTCCATGGATATCGTCGTGTGTGTCAAGCAGGTGCCAGATACTTGGGCCGAACGCAAGCTCAAGGCCGCGGACGGCACGCTGGATCGCGCGTCGGTGGACGGCCTCATCAACGAGCTTGACGAGTACGCCATCGAGGAAGGCCTGCAGATCGCCGAGGCCCAGCGCGCGGCGGGCCACGAGGCTCAGGTCACGATCTTGACCATGGGCCCGGACAAGGCCACCGAGTCGATCCGCAAGGCGCTCTCGATGGGTGCGGACAAGGCCGTGCACCTGCTGGACGACGGCCTGGCCGGCTCGGACGCGCT
>JBEKGC010000310.1:0-12273 GCA_050013055.1 Streptosporangiaceae bacterium | reverse complement strand
CCCGCGATCCGCAGCGGGTTCACCGGCAGGTCCTGGTCCTTGGCCATCCGGACCGACACCGGCTCGAAGTCCTTCAGGAAGGTGGCACAGCACAGGTCACGTCCGCACGGCCCGATCCCGCCTTGCAGCCGCGCCTCGTCCCTGGGGCCGATCTGCCGCAGCTCCACCCGGCCCTTCAGCCGGGCGCCCAGGTCGCGGACCAGCGCGCGGAAATCCACCCGGTGCGGCGCGGCGAAGTACACCACGAACACGTTCTGCGACCCGATGAAGTCCACCGCGGTCACCTTCATCGGCAGCTGATGCTCCCGGATCAGCCGCCGGGTGGCCAGCCGCCCCTCGGCCCGCCGCCGCCGGTTCTCCTCGTCCCTGGCCAGGTCCTCGCCGGTGGCCAGCCCGGCGCAGACCGGCAGCCCGCCGATGTCCTCGGACACCCACTGCGGCGCCCACACGACCTGGGCCACCTCCGGGCCCGAGTCGGTGGGCACGAGGACCTTGTCCCCGATACCCGGCGAGTACGGCCCCGGATCGAGGTAGTACAGCCGCCCGTACCGCTCAAAGCTCACCGCCATCATCATGCCCACAGGGTCAGACTACGTTGTCACCGGCCGCCCGGGGCGCCGGCGGCGCTACCGATGGTCATAGCCTGGGGCAATCGGCATGATCTGCGGCTGCGCCTGCAGCTGCTCCAACTTCTGCTGCCATCGTTCCTCGAACTGCCTGAGCTGCTTGTCATGGCGGCCGGCCATCGCCGTCACGGCCGACTCGGCCGCCTTGTCGAAGTTGGCGAGGTGCCGCTCCTGCTCGAGCGGCGAGTCCGCGTACCTCGTCTCCATCTCCTTTCTGGACCCGGCCATCTTCTCGGCCTGCCCGTCCCGCTCCTTTACCTGCTTGGCGAGCAGCTCCTTGAGCTCTTCCTGCCTGGCCGCGAGCAGGTGCGCGGTCTGCATCGGGTCTGGCTCCACGGGCTTGGTCAGCTTCTCGATGCCCTCTTCTGTATCTTTGAGCATCTCGTTCAGCTTTTTGAGCGGAGATCCCTCCCCGGGCGGCTGCCTGGCCTCGTCCGGGGCCTCCGGCGGTGCGTTCCTCACCACCTCCTGCTCCTGCTGAGGGGCCTGCCTCTCGATGTCCCTGACCTGCCCGACCAGGTCGCTGTAGTCCCGCAGGGGCGCCAGCTGAATCTGCTCCTGGGGGGCCGGCCCGGAAAGGTCATCCATGCTCTCCAGCTCTACGGGCATGACCACGACCTTCAAGATTTCCGCGGCCAGAAACGTCCCGTACATGAACTTCGTCGCCGAGAAGATCCACGGGTCGCTCATCGCACCCCCTCAAGCAGGACGACCTGATTCCTGACCAGGAGCGGAAGCCCCTCGATCAGGGCCTCCAGACCGGGGCGGCGCCCGGGCCGGGACGCGTCAAGCGCGTCGCACGTCGCCGCGACCGGGCTGACGCCGTCCGAGCGCAGCAGGATCTCGAAGAGGCAGGCATCGACCTGCATCTGGATGCCGCCGCGGCCGAGCACGAGGAAGGCCGGGCTGCTGTCAGCGCCGTTGCCCAGGCACTCGCCGAGCAGGCGCAGGGCCAGGCGCCCGATCCGATGATGCGCCGCCGGGCCGTCCTCGACGAGAAGCCCGGCATCCGTCAGGGCGCGAACGCGGTCACCGGCGTCGGGGATGCCCCGGGCGGTCCCCCAGGAAATCAGGTCCCCGGCCTGAGGCGCGGCCGCGGCGGCGCGCCACAGCCGGTAGAGGCTGAGATCCAAGCCGATGAACTCGTTCCCGCGCCGGACGATCCCCGAGCCGGCCGGCATCCCCTCCAGGCCCGAGTTAATTCCCCCGGGAGTACCCACCGGGAGCAGGCGGCCCAGCCGCCGTCCCCCCGATACCCCGGCCGCCGCGGCAGGCGCGGATGCGGTCCCGCTCACTGCGGGCGGGCATTCATGCGCGCGGCGAGCTCCGGGCTCCGGTAGGCGAAGTCCTTGCTCACGGTGACCGGCTTGGCCCCGCTGGCGATGACTATCTGCCGGTCACGATAGGCCGGCCCGGCCAGGTCGGCCGCCTCGACCAGGCGCCTGCGCGAATTGTCGTGCAGCGACTCGACGTAGCCGAGCTCTTCTGAGATCTTCTCCGCCAGCCCGTCGGCGCCGCTTGGGTTCATGAAGATGCGGACCGCGCAGGAGCCAAGCATGCCGTCGGCGTTGTCGTAGGCGGTCTGCATCTGGCCCACGCTCTGCGCGAACATCCACAGCCGCAGCCCGTACTTCCGGCCGATGTTGAGGGCCTCGTCCACCGGGGGCATGTTCCGCAGCCGGGGCAGCTCGTCGAGCATGAAGAGGATGGGCGGCGAGCCCGGCGGCGGCACGGCGCCGCCGGTGAGCATGCGGATGTGCTGGCCGATGAAGACGCGCAGGAGCGACAGGTACGCCTCGACCTCGTTGGGCCTGATGTAGATGTAGATGGTGGGATTGCCGCCGGCCCGCAGGTCGTGGGGGCTCCAGTCCGACTTCGAGGTGGCCCGGGCGACGCGCTCGCCGGTCCAGGCGCCGAGGCTGGACCGGGCGGTCTGCAGGACGCTGCTCAGGGTCTTCTCGTTCATCGAGGACAGCGAGGTGGCGTGCTGGGTCATGACCCGCACGTCGACCGCCAGCCGGAGCCCGAGGATCATGCTGTCCCACGCTTCGCCGCCGAACAGGACGTCGAGCACGGAGTGCATCGGGCGCTGCTCGGGCGGGCCGGAGTAGCAGACGTACGCGATGGCGGCGGTCAGCACCGTCCGGGCCTCGTTCTCCCAGAACGGGTCGGCGGACAGCGACGGCACGATCATCATCTCCGCCAGCAGGCGGGAGTCCTCCCAGATGAAGTCGGGATCGCTGCGGACGAAGGTCAGGGGGTTGTACTTATGGCTCGCCTCCGGCTCGAGGGGGCTGAACTTATAGACCGGGCCGACGTTCTGCTCCCGCCACGCGGCCGTGTGCTCATAGATGTCGCCGGAGATGTCAAGGACGACCGCGGGCCCTGGCCAGGTGAGCAGGTTGGGGAAGACATTGCACTGGGTCTTGCCCGAGCCCGGCGGGGCGATCGTCACGATCGACCCGTCACCGGAGTAGGTGAGCGGCGTCCCGTCCGGGAACGAGCCGATGTGCACGGCGTAATCGCTCTTGCGTGCGTACGGCGACGCCGGCACCTGGGCCGGCCTCAGCCAGCTGCCATCGCCGGCCGGAGCGAGCTGATCGGCGAATCCCTGCAGCATCGCACGGAAATCCGGCGGCAGGTCGCGGCTGAGGAGTTCCGCCACGCGCTGATGCATGGCGCTGATGGTCTGCTCGACGCTCAGGTTCAGCCGCTTGATGGCCTCGCCGTCCGGAGCCGCCGATTCGCCGCCGGTAGGCAGGCCCTGCTGAACCGGGCCGTGCACCGTGCCCTTGCCGTCCCCCCATACCAGCGTGGCCCGCCACAGCCGGTACGTCGCGTCATTGCCCTCGTAGGCGCTGTTGAGCAGCTCGCGAACTTGAGATAGGTGCGCTCGCGGAAGTCCATGCTGGACAGGCTGCGGCCCACCGTGAAGAAGACGTACCCGGGTACGGCCACGTGCCGGGTTTTCATGGACTTGGCGACGAGGCGGGCCATCGGCTTGTCCAGCCGGTGCGCGATGTCCGCGCCCGTCACCTGGACGGCCCTGGACAGGTCCGCGTAGCACGTCGACCAGATCGTGGCCGTGCGCTGTTCGAAGAGCCCGTCGATGGTCCTGACGCGCTGCGGGTGGCTGGGACCGAGCCAGGTCAGCCAGTTCCGCATGGCTTCCGCCTCGGCGTGCAGCATTTGCTGCTTGGAAAGGAACCCATGCTCCACTGAGCGTTACCTCCTGATCGCATCCCGGCGGCGGTCTATGCTGCGCGGTTCACGGTGCCGCGTGGGGAGGCGCCATAGGTGGTACGCAAACGGCGGCGGCCGACCCGCCCGATGAGACCGGCTCACGCCCCCTGGGCGCAGAGCAGGGCAGCGTCACCGGGATGACCTCGCCCGTGCCATGTTCCCCCCACGACGACTCCGGGATGCCGAGCGCAGTTGGCAGGCATGTACCGCAGCGTCCGTTCGACATCTAGCCCTGGACGAGGGAGAGGGTCATTTCCTCGACGGCGAGCAGGGGGGCGACGTTCAGGGTGAGGCGTTCACGGCAGCGCATGATGGCCTGCATCCGCCGCAGGGTGGACTCCGGGCGGGAAGCCGACGCGACCCGGCGCAGATCCGCCTCGGAGTTGGCGAGTTCGACCTCGGCGCCGAGCTGCACCATCAAGATGTCCCGGTAGAACAGGGCCAGCTCGAGCAGGGCCTGGTCCAGGGTGTCCCGCTTCACCCGGGTGGCGCGGGATTTCTGCCGGTCCTCCAGGTCCTTCATCGCGCCGGCCATGCCGCGGATGGCCTTGGCCACGCCCTTGCCGGTCGAGCCCTCGCCGTACGCCTGGCGCAGCGAGTGGCGCTCCGGCTCGTCCAGGTCCTCGGTCGCGGCCTTGGCTTCGTCTTCTGCGGTGCGCACCAGGGCGGCCGCGGCGGCCAGGGCCGGGCCGAGCGAGGTGACCTCAAGCGGGACTCGCAGCACGTCGGCCCGGCGCTTGGCCGCTGACGCGTCGGTGGCCAGACGCCGGGCGCGGCCCACGTGTCCCTGCGCCGCACGGGCCGCGGCCAGCGCTCTGGCGGGGTCGATACCGTCCCGCGTAACCAGCACTTTAGCCACTGCCGCCGAAGCCGGCACGACAAGCGTGACAACTCGGCACCGGGACCTGATCGTGGGCACCAGGTCCTCGGCCGACGGCGCGCACAACAGCCAGACCGTCCGCGGGGCCGGCTCCTCGATCGCCTTGAGCAGCGCGTTCGCCGCCTGCTCGGTGCACCGGTCGGCGTCTTCGAACAGCACGATCTGCCAGCGTCCCCCGGTCGGCTGGCCCGCGGCGCGCAGCACCAGGTCCCGGGTCTGCTTCACCCCGTACGACAGCCCCTCGGGCCGGATCAGCATCAGGTCCGCGTGCGTCCCGGCCTGCACCTGATGGCAGCACGCGCACTGGCCGCAGCCGCCGGACGGGCAGAGCAGGGCGGCCGCGAACGCCCGCGCCGCCACCGACCGCCCGGACCCGGGCGGCCCGGTGAACAGCCAGGCGTGCGTCATCGCGCCGGGTTCCGGCCGCTCACCGGCCAGCTTCGCGGCCGCGGCCGCGGCCGCCTTCTCCAGCTGCGCGACCACCACGTCCTGCCCCACGAGGTCCCCGAACAGCTCGCTCATGATTCGCGCTCGATCAGGACTTCTTCGCGGATCGCGGGGAAGTCGCCGGTGTTCGCCTCGGCCACCGCGGGCACCGGGTCGGGGAGCAGGTCGCGGACCCGGTCCTGGATGTCCCTGGTGATCTCCTGCGGCGGGCGGGCCGCGTCGAGGACCAGGTAACGGTCCGGCTCGGCCTGGGCCAGCGCCTGGAAGCCGGCCCGGACCCTAAGGTGGAACTCCGCGGGCTCGGCTTCCAGCCGGTCCGCCGAACGGGTCCGGCGTCTCAGCCCGGCCAGCGGGTCCATGTCCAGCAAGATGGTCAGGTCGGGGGTGCGGCCGCCGGTCGCCCACCAGTTGAACCTGGCGATGTCCTCGACCGGCAGGTTGCGGCCCCAGCCCTGGTAGGCCAGCGAGGAATCCACGTACCTGTCGGTGATCACGATCGCGCCGCGCTCCAGCGCCGGCCCGATGACCGATGTAACGTGCTCAGCCCGGTCAGCCGCGTACATCAGCGCCTCGGCGTGCGGCGACATGCCGGTGCTCGAGGTGTCGAGCAGCAGCGCGCGCAGCCGCATGCCGATCTTCGTCGCGCCCGGCTCGTAGGTGGTCTCCACGTCGAAGCCGAGCTCGCGCAGCCAGATCGAGGCCAGCCGGGCCTGGGTGGTCTTGCCCGAGCCTTCCCCGCCCTCGAAAGCGATCAGCAGGCCGGCCGGCGCGGCTGGCGCGTTCCCGTTCAGGTGGGCCGGCTCCAGCGAAGGCAGCGGCGGGGGCGGTTCGTTGCGGATCGCCGCCAGCAGGTCCTCCCGGAGCGAGACGCCCTTGCGGTCGTCCATCTGCCGGTAGGCCCGCACCCCGAGCAGGAACGCGACCAGGGCGGCCAGCAGGATCACCACGTTCTGCCCGGCCGAGGCGTACGTGATGGCGCCGATCTTCACGTTACCCGTGCGGTTCAGGTCGGCGATCAGCTTGGTCAGGCCGCTCGAGATGAACCCGACGACGGCGATCACCGTGAGCAGGATGACCTGGATCGAAGACTGGAAGAAGGCGAAGACCCGGCCGCGGGTATCGTCGTCCACCTCGAGCCCGACGATGGTGAAGCCGGTCGCGTACGCGATCCCCGACAGCGCGCCGAGCAGCACCACGAACAGCACCACCACGGCCAGCACCGGTATCAGGGCGATCAGCGCGAGCGGCACCGCGGCGGCGGTGAGCGTGACACCGAACAGCCGCCGCCGGCTGAAGTCGCCGGGCACCTTGGCGCCCAGGAACATACCAAGCGCCATCCCGACAAAGATCGCGGCGAAGACCAGCCCCCAGCCGGCGCTCCCGCCGTGCAGCGTCTCGCTGATGTAGGGGTAGCCCAGGCCGACCACCACCCCGGCCGCGGCGAACGCGCCCAGCATGCCGATCACCAGCCCGCGCACCGCCGGGGTCTGCCTGATGAACCGCCAGCCGTCCCAGATGGACTTCAGGGTGGACGGCACGGAGATCTTCCCGCTGGCGCTGCGCTTGGGTATCTCGCGGATGAAATAAACGGTGAGCGCGGAGATGCCGTACGAGGCGGCGTTGAAGTACAGCGCCAGGTCCACGTTGCTGGCGTGCGGGAACAGCGGCGTCACCCGGCTGATCCCCTCGCTGACCAGCGCCAGCACGCTGAACAGGCCGGCCGCGGGCAGCGCGGTGCCGTAGGTGGTGAGCAGGCTGAGCTGGTTGGCCCGCTCCAGCTTGTCCTTCGGCACCAGGTTGGGGATGGACGCGGCGGTGGCCGGGTTCCAGAACTGGCTGGCGATGCCGGCCAGGAACTTAGCGGCGTAGATCCAGAATAGGTTCGGGAACAGCGGAATGGACAAGAAGAGCAGGCCGCGGATCACGTCGCCGACGATCATCATCATGCGGCGGTCCAGCCGGTCCGCCAGCGCCCCGGCCAGCGGCCCGAACAGCAGCGCGGGCAGCAGCGTCACCACGAACACGAGGCTGACGGCGGAGGTCTTGGCCACCGCGCCGCCGGAGGTGCGCGACGGCGCGAGCACGATGAGGGCCAGGATGGACAGCCAGTCGCCCAGGCTGGACAGGGACAACGCGATCCACAGCCGCCGGAACGGCTTGATGGACAGCACGCCAGGTGAACGGGCACGGCTGCGCCGGGCGGCGCCGCGCCCGGGCTCGCCCCGGGCGGCGCCGCCCCGCTGACCACGACCTGGTCCGGCGCGGAAGTTCACGGCGTAAGCGTATCGGCACTGCTGACCGCATAACGGGTTAGTCCTTGATCGTGATTTTAAGCCCAACTCAGGGTAATCAAGACTTTTTGACCGCCGAACGGCCCGTGCTGCCCGTCTTCGGGGCCGCCTTCTTGCGGGTCGTGGTGGTCCGGCTGCGTTTGGCCGGGGGCGCGGCGCGGCGGTCCGCCAGCAGCTCAGCGGCCCGCTGGTCGGTGATCGTGGCGACGTCGTCGTCCTTGCGCAGGGACGCGTTCGTCTCGCCGTCGGTCACGTAAGGACCGAACCTGCCGTCCTTGATCACCATCGGCTTACCCGACGCCGGGTCCGCGCCGAGTTCCCGCAGCGGGGGCACGGTCGCCCGGGCGCCGCGGCCGCGGGCCTTCGGCTGGGCGAACAGCTCCTTGGCTTCGGCCAGGGTCAGCGTGAACAGCTGCTCCTCCGACTCGAGCGAGCGGCTGTCCGTGCCTTTCTTGGCGTAAGGCCCGTACCGGCCGTTCTGCACGGTGACCTGCTCGCCGTCCAGCTCGCCGATGACCCTCGGCAGGGTCAGCAGCCGCAGCGCGTCCGCCAGCGTGACCGTGTCAAGCGCCATCGACTTCAGCAGCGACGCGGTCCTCGGCTTGGCCGAGGCGGGAGCGCCCTCGGGCAGCTGCTCGGTGACGTAGGGGCCGAACCGCCCGGCCTTGGCCAGCACCGTGCGGCCAGACTCCGGGTCGGTGCCGAGCACCACGTCATCGTTCGGCTGATTAAAAAGCTCTTCTGCCTTTTCTACGGTCAGCTCGTCGGGGGCGATGTCCTCGGGGACGTTCACCCGCTGGCCTTCGCGTTCCAGGTACGGGCCGTACCGGCCGACCCGCACCACGATGTCGGTGCCGGCCAGCGGGAACGAGCTCACTTCGCGGGCGTCGATGTCGCTGATGTCGCCGACGAGCAGCTTCAGGCCCGGGTCGGCCGCCGCGCCGTCGCCCTCGGCGCCGAAGTAGAACCGGCGCAGCCACGGCACCCGCTCGGCTTCGCCACGGGCGATCTCGTCAAGGACGTCTTCCATCCGGGCGGTGAACTCGTAGTCGACCAGCTGGCCGAAGTGCTGTTCCATCAGCGTGATCACGGCGAAGGCGAGGAACGAGGGGACCAGCGCGGTGCCCTTCTTGAACACGTAGCCCCGGTCCAAGATGGTGCCCAGGATGGTCGCGTAGGTGGACGGCCGCCCGATCTCCCGGTCTTCAAGCTCCTTGACCAGCGACGCCTCGGTGTAACGGGCCGGCGGCCTGGTGGAATGCTCGGCCGGGGCGAGCCGCAGCACGTCCAGCGGGTCGGCCTCGGCCAGCGGCGGCAGCCGGCGCTCCCGGTCGTCGAGCTCGGCGTCCGGGTCGTCGTGGCCCTCGACGTAGGCCTTGAGGAACCCGTAGAAGCTGATGACCTTGCCGGAGGCGCCGAACTCGGCCCGCTCGCCCGCGGTGGAGGTGCCCGCGACCCGGACCGAGACCGATTCGCCGGTGGCGTCCTTCATCTGCGAGGCGACGGTGCGCTGCCAGATCAGCTCGTACAGCCGGCGTTCGTCGGAGGACAGCCGGTCCCTGGCCACCTGGGTGGGGGTGCGGAAACTGTCCCCGGCCGGCCGGATGGCCTCGTGCGCCTCCTGCGCATTCTTCACCTTGGACGCGTAGGTGCGGGGAGCGGCGGGCACGTAGTTCTGACCGTAGAGCTCGGCCGCCTGCTTGCGGGCCGCGGTGATCGCCGTCTGCGACAGCGTCACCGAGTCGGTGCGCATATAGGTGATGTAGCCGTTCTCGTAAAGCCGCTGCGCGACCGACATCGTGTGCTTGGCGGAGAAGCCGAGCTTGCGGGACGCCTCCTGCTGCAGCGTGGTGGTGCGGAACGGCGCGTACGGCGAGCGCTTGTACGGCTTGCGCTCCACGCTGGCGACGGCGAAATGTGCGTTCTCGAGCCGCTGCGCCAAGGCGGCCGCGGCGGCCGCGTCCAGGTGCAGGATGTCGGTGCCGCGCAACTCGCCGACCGAGGTGAAGTCGCGGCCCTGAGCCACCCGCTTGCCGTCGACGGTGACCAGGTTCGCGGTGAACGAGGTCGGGTCGGTGACGTTTGGTTTCCCGTGGTCCTTGGTGGCGAACTCGGCCTCAAGGTCGGAGTAGACGGCGGCGCGGAACGCGATCCGGTCCCGCTCCTTGTCCACCACCAGCCGGGTGGCGACCGACTGCACCCGGCCGGCCGACAGCTTGGGCATGACCTTCTTCCACAGCACGGGCGAGACCTCGTACCCGTACAGCCGGTCCAGCACCCGGCGGGCCTGGTAGGCGTCCACCAGGCCGTCGTCGACCTCGCGCGGGCTGGCGATGGCGCGGGCGATCGCCTCCGGGGTGATCTCGTGGAAGACCATCCGGTGCGTCGGGACGGTGGGCTTGAGCTCCTCGAGCAGGTGCCAGGCGATGGCCTCGCCCTCGCGGTCCTCGTCCGTCGCGAGCAGCAGTTCGTCGGCGTCCTTCAGCAGGCTCTTGAGCTTGGCGACCTGCTGCCGCTTGTCGGTGTGCACGACGTAGAGAGCCTGGAAGTTGTCGTCGACGTTGACGCCGAGCCGGGCCCACGGCTCACCCCGGTACTTGGCCGGGATCTCGGCCGCGCTGTCGGGCATGTCCCTGATGTGGCCGACGCTGGACTCGACCACGTAGCCAGAACCGAGGTACCCGGCGATCGTCCGTGCCTTCGACGGCGACTCGACGATGACCAGCTTGGTGCCATGACCGTTCCCCGCGGCGGCGCCGGCCTTCTTGGCCGCGCCGCTTTTCGCCTTCGCGGCGGTGCTGGCCGCCTTCGTCTTCGCCGTCGTTGTCCTTGCTGGCAAGTTTTCCGTCCTCGCTTCGCGCCGTGACCGTTTCACGGTACCCGTGGCCACGCGCCGCCCTGCAGCTGCAACCATCGGCCCGGTTGGGTGTGTTCCCTCGGGTTCGCCAGAATAAGCCGGCGATTTTCCTACCGCAGGTTGAATCGCCGGTGAACTCAAGCACAATAGGACCGATGGCCGACTATGCCTACCTGGTCGTGTACCTGCCACGCGGAACGTCCCGAGACGCTCGCGACGCCGCGCGGAAAGTCCTGACCGACCACGCCGAATACGGAGACTGGGAACTGTCCAGGCTCTGGCTCAACGCCGACGGCAGCAGGAAGGCTACCCTCCGAAGGCGAATCATACGCCCAGTCCGCACATTCTGAACTCATCTCGCGTTCCGGGCCGCTCGGCGCGCTAACACCGGTCCAGGAACCGGTCCAGGACGCGGACGCCAAAGCGCAGGCCATCGACCGGGACGCGTTCGTCGACACCGTGGAACATGCCGGAGAAGTCCAGGTCGGCCGGCAGCTGCAACGGGGCGAAACCAAAGCAGCGCACGCCGAGCCGGCTGAACGACTTCGCGTCCGTGCCGGCCGACACGCAGTAGGGAATGACCCGCGCCCCCGGGTCTTCCGCGACGAGCGCGCTGGTCATAGCGTCGTACAGGTCGCCGTCCGGGGTAGTCTGCACAGCCACGTCCGAGTGGATGATCTCGCGGGTCACGCCGGGCCCGAGCACCCGGTCGAGCTCGGCGAAAAACTCCTCTTCGTAACCGGGCAGGAACCGGCCGTCGATTTCGGCGGTCGCGGTCTGCGGCACCACGTTGACCTTATATCCGGCGCGCAGGACGGTCGGGTTCGCCGTGTTCCTGAGCGTGGCCCCGATAATGCGGGCCACCGGGCCGATCTTGGCCAGGGCCTGGCTGGGGTCGGCCGGGACAAAATCGATGCCGAGCGCGTCGCACGCGCCTTCCAGGAAAGCCTGGACCGACGGGATGAGCCGGACCGGCCATTCGTGCCGGCCCAGCCGGCCGACCGCCTCGGCCAGTTCCGTCACCGCGTTGTCCGGCTGCACCATCGAGCCGTGCCCGGCCCGGCCCTGCGCGGTCAGCCGCAGCCAGGCGATGCCCTTCTCCGCGGTCTGCAGGAGATAGAGCCGCTGCCGCCCCAGGGTCAAGCTGTAGCCGCCCACCTCGCCGATCGCCTCGGTGACGCCTTCAAACAAGCCGGGGTGGTTATCCACCAGCCAGCGGGCGCCCCACGTGCCCCCCGCCTCCTCGTCAGCGGTGAACGCGAGCACGATGTCGCGGGCAGGCGCGCGGCCCTCGCGCAGCCGCTGCCGCACCACGGCGAGCACCATCGCGTCCATGTCCTTCATGTCGATCGCGCCGCGACCCCACACGCAGCCGTCGGCCACCTCCCCGGAAAACGGGCCGACCTGCCAGTCGGCCGCGTTGGCCGGCACCACGTCCAAGTGACCGTGCACGAGCAGGGCAGGCCTTGCCTTGTCCTGACCTTCGATCCTGGCCACCACGCTGGTCCGCTTGGGGTGCGATTCCAGCACCACGGGCTCGAGCCCGACCTCGGCCAGGAGCCCGGCGACGTGTTCGGCGGCCTGCCGCTCGCCGGGACCCGAATGGTCCCCCGGGTTGGAGGTATCGATCCTGATCAGGTCACGGCAGATGGCCGCGACCTCGTCCTGCGCGGTCCCTTGGTTCGCTGTCACCGCACTATCGTCGCATCCGGACATCATGTTCGTCTGGCCGTGCCGGCCAGACAGCGGCCCCCAGCCCTGGATTCCAGGTCCTGGACGCTCGCTTGGGGCCGTTCGGTTTGCTAATGTAGGCCAGCCGATGCGTACGTACTGCGCATCCCACGTCCGGGTGGCGGAATAGGCAGACGCGCTAGCTTGAGGTGCTAGTGCCCGTATAGGGCATGGGGGTTCAAGTCCCCCCTCGGACAC
>JBEKGC010000309.1:0-14665 GCA_050013055.1 Streptosporangiaceae bacterium | reverse complement strand
CTGCAGGGACCGAGCCCGCTGTACAACCTCCCGTTCGCGGTGCGCCTGCGCGGCGAGCCCGACCTGCCCGCGCTGCGGGCCGCGGTGCTCGACGTCGTCGGCAGGCACGAGTCGCTGCGCACGGTGTTCCCTGTCGTGGGCGGGGCCCCGGTCCAGCAGGTGCTGCCGCCCGGGGAGGCAGCGCCCGCGTTCGAGGTCGTGCGCTGCGATCCTGGCCGTCTTCCCGCTCTGCGCGACGCGGCCGCGGCCGCGGTTTTCGACCTGCGCCGCGAGCTGCCGATCCGGGTCACCGTCTTGGTGCCGGGGCCGGGGGAGTGCGTGCTGCTTGTGGTGCTGCACCACATCTCGGGCGACGGCTGGTCGCTCGGCCCGCTGCTGCGCGACCTCGCCGCCGCGTACGCCGCGCGCCGGGCCGCCACGGCGCCGAGCTGGGCGCCGCTGCCGGTGCAGTACGCGGATTACGCGCAATGGCAGCGGGAACTGCTGGGCGAGGCGGATGATCCGGACAGCCTGCTGTCCCGGCAGCTGGCCTACTGGCGCACCGCGCTGGCCGGGCTGCCCGAGGAGCTGCAGCTGCCGGCGGACCGCCCCCGGCCCCAGGTGCTGAGCACCTCGGCCGGCTCGGTCGCGTTCCGCTTCGGCGCCAGGCTGCACGCCGCGCTGGCCGACCTGGCGCACGGCCGCCGGGCGACGCTGTTCATGGTGCTCCAGGCGGGTCTCGCGGCCCTGGCGACCCGGCTGGGTGCGGGCACGGACATCCCGATCGGCACCGGCGTCGCGGGCCGGCCAGACGAGGCCCTTGACGACCTCGTCGGTTTCTTCGTCAACACCCTGGTGCTGCGCACTGACACCTCAGGGGACCCCAGCTTCGCCGAGCTCGTCGACCGGGTCAGGGAAGCCCAGCTCGACGCCCAGGCCCACCAGGACGTCCCCTTCGAACGGCTGGTCGAAGAGCTCAACCCGGCCCGCTCGCTGGGCCGGCATCCGCTGTTCCAGATCCTGCTCGTGCTCCAGAACAACGACCCGGCCCGGCTCGACCTGCCCGGGCTGACGGCCTCCCCTGAGCCGATCGGGATGCGGGTGGCCAAGTTCGACCTCAACATCGGCATGGAGGAGACCTTCGGCCCGGACGGCGCCCCGGCCGGCCTCCTCGGCTCCGCGGAGTTCGCCGCCGACTTGTTCGACTCCGGCACGGTCCGGTCGATCACCGCGCGGCTGGGCCGCCTGCTGGCCGCGGCCGCCGCCGACCCGGCCATCCCCATCGGGCGGCTCGACGTGCTCGGCGTGGCCGAACGCGGCCAGATCCTCAGGCAGTGGAACGACACCGCTGCGCCGCAGCCGGCCGGGTCGCTGCCGGAACTGTTCGCGCGCCAGGTCGCCGAGACCCCCGACGCGGTAGCAGTGGTGGCCGACGGCACGGAACTCAGTTACCGGGACCTGAACGAGCGGGCGGGCGGGCTCGCCCGCCGCTTGGTGGGGCTCGGCGTCCGGCCGGAGAGCCCGGTGGTGATGCTGATGGACCGTTCGGTGCACGTGGTCACGGCCACCGTGGCGATCGTGAAAGCCGGCGGCTGCTATGTGCCGCTGCACCCGAGCCTGCCGCCGGAGCGGATGGCCCAGGTGGTCGCCGACACCGGCGCCCCGGTCATCGTGACCGACAGGGCCGGGCTTGACTTCGCGCATGATGCCCAGGTCCTGCGCGTCGGCGGAGCCGAGGCCGTGGGGCAGTATGGCGGCGAGCCGGATCCCGCGGTCTGCCCGCACCCGGACCAGCTCGCGTACGTGATGTACACCTCCGGCTCGACCGGGGTGCCGAAGGGCGTGGCCATCCGGCACCGCGACGTGGTCGACCTGGCCGCGGACCGGCGCTGGCGCGGCGGCGCGCACGAGCGGATCCTGCTGCACTCCCCGCACGCCTTCGACGCGGCGACCTATGAGCTGTGGGTGCCGCTGCTGTCCGGCGGCACGGTCGTGGTGGCGCCGCCGGGGAACCTGGACGCCGCGGCGCTGCGCGCGGCGGTGACACGCCACCAGGTGACGGCGCTGTTCCTCACCAAGGCGCTGTTCGACCTGGTCGCGGAGGAGGACCCGGAGGCCTTCGGCGGCCTGCGGGCGGTCTGCACCGGCGGCGAGGCCGCCTCGGCGGTCCTGCTGCGGCGGGTGCTCGACACCTGCCCCGGCCTGCTGCTCGCCCACGTCTACGGCCCTACCGAGGCGACCACGTTCGCCAGCCACCACGTGCTGACCCCGGCGGACGTGACCGGTGTCCGGGTCCCGATCGGCGGCCCGCTGGACAACACGCAGCTTTACGTGCTCGACGCCGCGCTTCAGCCGGTACCCGCCGGGGTGCCCGGTGAGCTGTACATCGCGGGCGCTGGCCTGGCCCGCGGCTACTGGAACCGGCCAGGGCTGACCGCCGAGCGCTTCGTGGCCTGCCCGTTCGGTGCCGGGACCCGGATGTACCGGACCGGAGACCTGGTGTGCTGGCGCGGGGACGGCGTGATCGCGTTCCTTGGCCGGGCCGACGGCCAGGTGAAGCTGCGCGGATTCCGGATCGAGCTCGGCGAGATCGAGGCGGCGCTGGCCAGGCACGAGGCGGTCCGCCAGGTCACGGTACTGGCCCGCGAGGACCGGGTGGGGGACATGCGGCTGGTCGCCTACTGCGCCGCCGCCGACGCTGGGAACCCGAATACCCCGGAGGCCCCGGACCTGCCCGCGCTGCTGCGCCGGTTCGCGGCGGACCGCCTGCCGGGTTACATGGTGCCGTCGGCGGTGGTGGTGCTGCCCGCGCTGCCGCTGAACGCGAACGGCAAGGTAGACCGCGGGGCGCTGCCGGTCCCGGATCTTGCCGTGGGCCGCCAGACGGCGGGGCGGGCACCGCGCAACCCGCGCGAGCAGATCCTGTGCGAGCTGTTCGCCGAGGTGCTCGGGGTTCGCGGGGTCGGCCCGGTGACGATCGACGACGACTTCTTCGACCTCGGCGGCCACTCGCTGCTGGCCACCCGGCTGGCCAGCCGGATCCGCTCCGCCCTCGGCGCCGAGATGGCCATCGGGGATGTGTTCGGTGCCCCGACCGTGGCCAGGCTGGGCGAGCGCCTCGCGGGCTCGCGCCGCCGCCCGGCGCTGCGGGCCCGCCCGCGCCCGGCACAGCTACCGCTGTCCTTCGCCCAGCGCCGCCTCTGGTTTGACGAGCAGGTTGACGGCCCGGACGTCGGCCACAACGTCTCCCTCGCGCTGCGGCTGCGCGGTGCCCTCGACGCGGCCGCCCTGGAGCGGGCGCTCGGCGACGTGGTGGCCCGGCATGAGGCGCTGCGCACCGTCTTCCGACAGACCGGCGGAGTGCCGCGCCAGGAGATCCTGGACGGCCAGGTCCGCGGGTCCGGCCCGCTGCTCACCGTGACCAGCCGGCCCGTCACCGAGCTAGCCAGCGCATCCTTCGACCTGGCCGCGGAGCTGCCAATCCGGGCCCACCTCATCCCCGCTGGACCGCAGGAGCACGTCCTGGTCCTGGTCCTGCATCACATCGCCAGTGACGGGTGGTCGCTGCGGCCGTTGCTGCGGGATCTGGCCACGGCCTATGAGGCGCGGTGCCTGCGCAGCGCGCCCGGATGGGACGCGCTGCCGGTCCAGTACGCCGACTACACCCTGTGGCAGCTGGAGCTGCTCGACCCCGCGGATGATGCCGAGAGCCTGCTGTCGCATCAGCTCGCCTACTGGAAGCAAGCGCTGGCCGGGCTGCCCGAGGAGCTTGTCCTGCCCACCGACCGGCCCCGCCCGCCGACGGCCAGCCACCGCGGTGACGTGGCACCCATCGACGTTGGGGCCGAGCTCCATCAGCAACTCGCGCAGCTGGCCACGGCCCACGGCTGTACCCTGTTCATGGTGCTGCAGGCCGCGCTGGCGGTGCTGCTGAGCCGGTTCGGCGCGGGTACGGACATCCCGATCGGCACGCCGGTCGCGGGACGGATGGACGACGCGCTAGACGACCTGATCGGCTTCTTCGCCAACACGCTTGTGCTGCGAGTCGACCTCGGCGGCCGGCCGAGTTTCGCCGACCTGCTGGCGCGGGTCCGGAAGACCAGCCTGGCCGCGTACGCCCATCAGGACATCCCGTTCGAGCGGCTGGTGGAGGAGCTCAACCCGGCCCGCTCGCTGGCCCGGCATCCGCTGTTCCAGGTCATGCTCGCGCTCAACAACACCGCCGAGGCTCCGCTGGAGTTCCGCGGGCTCACCGCGCGGTTCGAGCCGGCCGAGACCGCCACCGCCGCCTTCGATCTGTCGCTGAACCTGACGGAACGGCGCGGCCCCGACGGATCCCCGGCCGGCCTGTCCGGTGCCCTCGAATACGCCACCGACCTGTTCGACGCGACGACCGCGGACCGGCTCGCCGCGGCGCTGACGCTGCTGCTCCAGACGGTGGCCGCCGATCCCGGCCGCCGCGTCGCGACCCTGGACCTGCTGTCCGGGCCAGACCGCCGCATGCTGGCGGAGTACAACGACACGGATCGTCCGGCGGAGCCGTCCTTGGTGCCGCAGGAGTTCCAGGCGCAGGCGGCGCGGACGCCGGATGCGGTGGCGCTGGTGTGCGGCGAGGTGACGCTGTCGTTCGCGGAGCTGAACGCCCGGGCGAACAAGGTGGCCCGCCGTCTGGTCGCCGCCGGCGCGGGGCCCGAACAGGTCGTCGCCCTGGCGGTGCCCCGTTCGGCCGACCTGGTGGTCGGGATCTTGGCGGTGCTCAAGGCCGGCGCGGCCTACCTGCCGCTGGACGACAGTTACCCGGAGGACCGGCTGGCGCACATGATCCGGGACGCGGCCCCGGTGGCCGCGCTCACCAGCGAATCGTGGCCGCGGCCCGAGACGCTGGCCGGGGTGCGTCAGGTACCGGTCGAGCCGGACGATCCGTCGCAGGCGGCCACGGATCTGGGCCGGCGGGCGGACGCGCCGAATGCCGCGTACGTCATCTATACCTCGGGTTCGACCGGACGGCCCAAGGGCGTGGTGGTCGAGCACGGAAACCTGGCGAATCAGCTGGCGCATCACCGGGCGCGGACGATGCGCGCGGCCGAGCGGGCCCACGGCGGGCGGCGGCTGCGGGTGGGGCTGACCGCGTCGCTGGCCTTCGATGTGTCTGTCGGCGACCTGATGTGGATGGTGGCCGGCCACGAACTGCACCTGATCACCGACGAGGTGCGCCGCGATCCCTCCGCTATGACGGCGTACCTGGCCGAACGCGAACTCGACGTCATCGACGTCACACCCACCTACGCGGAACAGCTGATCGAGGAGGGCATGCTGCGCCGATCCCGGCCCGGGCTGCTGCTGCTCGGCGGCGAGGCCGTGGGGCCGGCCCTGTGGTCACGGGTGCGGGAGAGGGCGGGGATGGCGAGCTGCAACCTGTACGGGCCGACGGAATGCACGGTGGACGTGATGTATCAATGGCTCTCCGACAGCGAGCGGCCGCTGGTAGGCCGCCCCCTGGCCAACAGCCAGGTATTCGTGCTCGACACGTGGCTGAACCCGGTGCCTCCGGGCGTCGCGGGCGAACTGTACGTGGCCGGCGCGAGCGTGGCGAGAGGGTACCACGGGCGGCCCCCGCTGACCGCGGAGCGGTTCGTGGCCTGCCCGTTCGCGCCGGGTGAGCGGATGTACCGGACCGGAGACCTGGGGCGCAGGCGCGGCGATGGCTCGGTGGAGTACCTGGGCCGGACCGACAGCCAGGTCAAGCTGCGCGGCTTCCGGATCGAGACCGGCGAGATCGAGGCCGTGCTCGCGCGCCACCCCGACGTCCGCCAGGCCGTCGTGACGGTCCACCAGGACGGTGCCGGGGAGCGCAGGCTGGTGGCCTACTGCACCGCGGCGGGGGACGGCGATCTCGGCGCGCGGCTGCGCCGGTTCGCCGCCGTGTCCCTGCCCGGCTATATGGTCCCCGCCGCGGTGATGGTGCTGCCCGCGCTGCCGGTGAATGCGAACGGCAAGGTGGACCGCGAGGCGCTACCCGAGCCGCGGTACCCGGCCGGCCGGCCGGGACGCAGGGCCCGGTCACCGCGGGAGCGGGTGCTCTGTGAGCTGTTCGCCGAGGCGCTCGGGCGCGACGACGTCGGGCCCGACGACGATTTCTTCGACATCGGCGGGCACTCCCTCACCGCGACGAAACTGCTCAGCCGGATCCGCTCGGTGCTTGGCGTCCAGCTCGGCATCCGGGCGATCTTCGAAGCGCCGACCCCGGCCCGGCTGTGCGAGCAGCTGGACGCCGGGAACCGCCCGGACGCGCTCGACGTGCTGCTGCCGCTGCGATCGGGCGGCGACCTGCCGCCGCTGTTCTGCGTGCACCCGGCCGCGGGGATCAGCTGGGTCTACTCCGGGCTGCTGCGGCACATCGACGCCAGGCGCCCGGTCTACGGCCTGCAAGCACGCGGGCTGAAGGGGATGGTCCCGGCGAGCGTCGGCGAGATCGCCGCCGATTATGTTCAGCAGATCCGCTCGGTGCAGCCGGACGGCCCCTACCACCTGCTTGGCTGGTCGTTCGGCGCGGTGGTCGCGCACGCGATGGCCGTGCGGCTCCAGGCCGCAGGGCAGCAGGTCGGCCTGCTCGCCCTGCTTGACGGGGTGCCGGGCGGGGTGCTTGACGGGGCGCGCGGCGCGGTGCTTGACGGGATGCCGGGCGGGGTGCCGGACGGGGTGACCGCGCTGCTTGCCTCACTGGGATACGCCCCGGACGACCCGCGAGGGCCGGCCGACCTGGAGGCCATGCTGGGCGAGGCGGCGCACGTCCTGCCCGATGTCTTCGCCAGGAACGCGAAGCTGATGAACGAGCACATCCCGGAGCTCTACCGGGGCGACGCGCTGTTTTTCTCCGCCACCGCGGACAAGCCCGCGCGCTGGCCCTACGAGCAGGCGTGGCGGCCCCATGTCAGCGGCCGGATCGAGGCCCACCGGATCGACTGCGAGCACGGCGCGATGACGCGGGCCGCCCCTATCGCCCAGATCGGCTCGATGCTGGCCGACCGGCTCGGAGGCTAGCGCGATGCACACCCTTTCCCCCGACCCCCTTTCCCCCGACCAGGGCGTAGCCGAGCCGGAGCAGCCGCCGACGCGGCGGCGGCTGCTCCGGCTGCGGCTGCCTCGCCCCCGCTGGGGCGTGCTGGGGCAGCCCGACTTCCGGAACCTGTGGATCGGCGAGACGGCCAGCGCCCTGGGCACCGCCGTGGGCAGCGTCGCGCTGGCCCTGGTGGCCGTGGTGACGCTGAAGGCCAGCCCGATCACGCTGGGCGTCCTGACGGCTGCGGCCTGGGTTCCCTGGCTGTTCATCGGCCTGGTCGCCGGGGCCTGGGTAGACCGGTGGCCGCGCCGGACGGTGATGCTGGTGTGCGATCTCGCGCTGCTTGCGCTGTTCGCCAGCGTGCCGGCCGCCGCCTGGCTCGGCGTCCTCACCATCGGGCAGCTGGTGACCGTCGCGCTGCTGGCCGGTTCGGTCAAGGTGTTCTTCAGCACGGCTTACCGGTCCCTCCTGCCGTCGCTGGTGGCCAAGCCGGAGCTGCTCGAAGCGAACGTCAAGCTGGGCGCAGGCGAGTCGGCGGCGGACATCGCAGGCCCCGGCCTGGCCGGTGTCGTGGCCCAGACCGTGGGCGCGGTCACTGGCCTGCTCGGCGACGCCGTCTCGTACCTGGTCTCCGCGCTGTGCCTGCTGCGGATCAAGGCCCCGCAGACGCCTGCTGAGGCCGCGCCGCGCACCGGGCTCCGGCGCGAGATCGCTGAAGGCGTCCGGTTCCTGACCGGCGATCCGCTGCTGCGCACGCTGGCCTGCTTTGGCGCGGTGGGCAACCTGGCGCTCGGCGGGATCCAGGCGGTGCAGACCCTGTTCCTGATCCGGGCGGTCGGCCTGTCGCCAGGTGCCGTCGGGACCGTGTTCGCCTTCGTGAGCATCGGCGGCTTCGTCGGTGCGACCATCGCCGGGCGGCTCGCCCGCCGGTTTGGCAGCGCGCGCGTGTGCGGCGTGGTCGCAGGCAACGTCATCGCCGGCAGCTTCTACCAGATCTACTCCCCGCCCGAGATGCTCGGCCGGATCAGGGCGAGTTCCTCGACCGTCAACTTCGGCGCGTTCCCGCTTGGCGCTCTGCTCGGCGGCTACCTGGGCCAGGCGCTTGGCAGCCGGGCCACGGTCTGGATCATGGCGACGGTCCTGCTTTCCGGTGGCGTCATCTTGCTGGTGAGCCCGCTCCGCGGGCTGCGCGACTTCCCGGGGCAGCGCCCGGCCTAACCGCTGTTGTGCTCCAACCGGACCCCTGACAGACGTTGCACGTAGTCCTGCTCAAGAACTTCCACAGGCTGGTACCCGCGTCCTCGTTCAGGTCAGCGATTGCCCTGCGGTGCGCTGACTCAACGGACGTGGCCATGACCCGGTTCTCTTGACGGCAGGCGCAGTCGGCCGCCGGGCGAGGGGGCGGTCAGCCAGGCGCGCACCAGGCTGTCGATCTCAGCCCGGCTGGCCTGCGGGTGCTCGCGGCGCATTCGCTGCCGGTACAGCTGGACTCCGCCAGCTCGGTATGACGGCGCCGCGCCTCTACCGTGACCCTGCGCGGCAAGACGCAGATCGCCGCGTTCTTCGACGGCTGGGACCAGGTCGAGCCGGGCTTGGTCCAGGTACCGCTGTGGCGGCCCGAAGGCAGGCCCCCCGTTCGGCGGGAAAAGCGTGGGTTAACGGCGCGCTCGACCGCCATTAATGGACACTGGCCATGGCCTCGCCCGGCGTCGTTTCTTATTTTTTAACGGATGTATTCTCACCTCCATAAACTGACGAGCCCACGTCAGCTGGGCACACAACCGGAGGGTACGAGTAGAAGATGATTGGCGTGCAGGGGACGCTCAAGTCAGATTTCGCCGCATCGCTACGCGCACTACGCAGCCACGCGGGCCTTACCCAGCAGGAACTAGCCGACTTCGCGATGCTGAGCGTGCGGGCCGTCCGCGACATGGAGGCTGGCCGGGTACGGCGTCCACGACTGGAGAGTGTGCGGCTGCTCGCTGACGCACTGCGGCTCGATGAGCGGAAGAGAGCGGACCTCCGGGTGGCGGCAGGCCACCACACGCAGCCCGCCGAGCCGGAGCCCGTCCCGCCTCCCGCACCGCTGAACATGATCATCGGTCGCGAGGCGGAGGTCGAAGCGCTGACCGAGGCATTCGCCGCGCACGGCCAGCGGCTCATGACGCTGTCCGGCCTGAGCGGGGTGGGCAAAACCCGGCTGGCTCTGGAGGTGGCGTGGCAGCTTCATGCCACCCGCGGCTGGTCAGTGCTATGGTCGGCGGCCGAGCCCGGCGGCCGACTTGACGAACTCGTCAGGGACCCGGGATGCCGGGCCGAGGAGATCGCAGAACTCGTGGACAACCGTGACACGCTGCTCGTGATCGACGGCGCGGACGGGGAGCTAGCTGGCCCGGCACTGATGGAGCTGCTGCACCGCCGTCCCCGGCTCAGGCTGCTGATCACCGCACTGCTGCCGAGGGAGATTAAGGGAGAGCAGGTGGTCCCGGTCGCCCCGCTGCCCGTGCCCGAGCCATCCCATGACGACGACCTGGCCCATCTGGCGAAGGTCAGTGCGGTGCGGCTGTTCGTTTCGCACATTCGTCGGCTGCGGCCCGAGTTCCGGCTCAGCACGGCCGAGGCGGCTCCGGTCGCACGGCTGTGCCGTCGGCTGGATGGGCTTCCCCGGGCGCTTGAGCTCGCCGCATCGGCGTGCCTGGTGTTCTCCCCACGGCAGATGCTGGACTGGCCGGCACTTGGCCCGCTCGACATGACCTCACCGGGTGGCCAGGAAGGACTGCGCGAGGGGGTGCTGCGCACCCTCGCGGCGCTGAGAAGCCGACCGCGGTCGCTGCTCGTCCAGCTTTCCCGGCTGGAGCATAGCTGGTCACTGGACGATGCGGCCTCGCACGCCAACAGGCCCGTCCACGAGCTCTTCGGCGACATTCACACCCTGCGCTCATCCGGAACGATACGGCGAGATGGCGAACGGTTCACGGTGCTCAACCTAGTCCGGATTTCGATGCACGGCTACCCGGTCCCTATGAGCCGCATTCCTGCCGCCTGAACTGCCGGTCATTGGCCAGCATGAGGAATATCCTCGTTTATTGAAAGGCCATTAGGTATAATTCAGCTAAGGGCGATCATGAAACTAAACAATACGATAGACGAGCGTCCGTGCGCTCTTCTCACTAGCGTAGCCTCCGATTCACACACCTGGAATCTGGTGTACCTGCAGCTGGTGCTTGAGGAACTCGGATTTCGTGTGACAAATCTCGGTGCCTGTACGCCGGATGAGCTCATTGTCGACGAATCTCTCAGCATGGAACCGGAGCTCATCGTGGTGAGCAGCGTGAATGGCCACGGGCGCGCCGAAGGAATACGTGTGGTCCGGCAGCTCAGAAGCTGCCCAGAGCTCGCGGTGACGCCGATCGTGATCGGCGGCAAGCTCGGCATCTGTGGGGCAGCCGACGCCACGTCGCTCCGGGACGCCGGCTTCGACGCGGTGTTCGAGGACGGGGCAGCGGGTCATTCGTTCCCGTCCTTCGTCCGATCCTCGTGCGCTCGAGCGGCGTGATGAGCGTGTCAGCGGCCCCGACGACTCACACCTCGCAGCGGCCGGCCGGCGCCGGGTTCGGGCAGTTCGTCGCCCGCTCCCACGGCTCGGGACAGCTGGTGGTGCAGCCACGCATGGGCATGAGCGATCCCCGCCGCATGCGAGCAGGACTGCTCGCCACCAAGCACGCCGCCGCGACCACGGTCGGCACCATCACCGTCGACAGCTACACCCGGGTGGGCGACCACGCCGCGGCCAGTCAGGCGCTGGCGGACGGGTCCGATCTCAACGGCTACCCGATTGTGTCGCAGGACGCGGGCATCACCCGCGGAGTGCTCGACCGGGTCGCGGCGGGTGACTTTCCCGTGCAGGTGCGGCATGGCGCCGCCCGGGCGCAGCGGATCGTCGCCGCGCTGGTCGCGGCGGGACTGGACGCGACCGAGGGCGGCCCGGTCTCCTACTGCCTGCCCTACAGCCGCACGCACTTGCGCGACTCGGTGCTCTGCTGGCGGCAATGCTGCGAGCTTCTCATGGCGCCCCGGGCCGACCGCGCCCAACCTCACCTGGAGACTTTCGGCGGCTGCCTGCTTGGCCAGTTGTGCCCGCCCAGCCTGCTCATCGCGGTCAGCGTGCTCGAAGGACTGTTCTTCCGGCAACAGGGGCTGCGCAGTATCTCGCTCAGCTACGCGCAGCAGACGAACTCAGCGCAGGATGCGGAAGCGATCCTGGCGCTGCGGCGGATCGCGGCGCGCCTGCTCCCCGACGTCGAGTGGCACATCGTGCTCTACACCTACATGGGCATGTACCCGGCCACGCGCCGCGGCGCACTGCTCCTGCTGCGAGAGTCCGCCAGGCTGGCGGTGCGGACCGGAGCGGCCAGGCTTGTCGTGAAGACGGCCGCCGAGGCTCACCGGATTCCGACCATAGCCGAGAACGTGGCGGCGCTCGAGACCGCGGCCGCCGCGGCCGCCGCCGCGGCGCGATCCGGCGCGGAGGTAGCGGACACGGGGATCCACGCGGAGGCATGCGCCCTCGTCGAGGCGGTGCTCGACCTCGATCCGGACGTGGGACGCGCGCTTGTCCGCGCCTTTTCGCTCGGTTACCTGGACGTCCCGTACTGCCTGCACCCAGACAATCAGGGGCGGTCCCGGAGCTACCTCGACGAGCACGGCAGGCTCTGCTGGTCCGAGGTCGGCTCGATGCCTATCCGCGGCATCTCCGCGCCACGCGGCGCGGCGCGGATGACCAGTGCCGACCTGCTGATGTCGCTGTCATATGTGCAACGCACGTTCGATAAGAAAGGAAAGTCATGGCGGGCATAGTAACCAACGGTCCCGGATCTCCCCGGGCCCATCTGTCATCGCCAGTCACCCGCAGCGCGCTGCGCATACAGAACGGGCTGCTGGCGGCCGCCCGGGAGTATCTGAGTTCGGCCGGTTTCGTCGAGCTGCTTCCGCCGATCATCGGTCCGGTCACCGACCCTGGGATCCGCGGCTCGAAACAAGTCGATGTTGACTTCTACGGCCATCGTTACAAGCTCATGACCAGCGCCATCCTCTACAAGCAGGTCTCGCTGCTCGCATTCGACAAGATTTTCTACGTCGCGCCCAACGTGCGCCTCGAGCCGCCCGAGACCGTATCGACGGGCCGGCACCTCGCCGAATTCCACCAGATCGATGTCGAGGCCGCAGGCGCGTCCCGGGAGCAGATCATGACGATCGCCGAGGAGCTCCTGGTGCACATGGTGAGCAGTGTCGCGGCCGGCCTGCCCGCCGAGCTTGAGGCGGTCGGACGGGACGCCGGCGCGTTCACCGACTTGCTGCACGGCGGCTTCGAGCACGTCCCGCACTCCCGCGCGGTCGCCGATCTGGTCGGCCTGGGTCATGAGCAGAGCAGTGATGCCGAGCTCGGCTGGCAGGGCGAGGCCGTGCTCTCGGCCAAAGCGAGCGCCCCGTTCTACGTCACCGACTACCCCAAGGGCTCGCGCGGCTTCTACGACAGGGAGAGCCCGGTGTCGCCTGGCACACTGCGTAATTTCGACCTGATAGCACCGGAAGGTTTCGGCGAGCTGTGCAGCGGCGGCGAACGGGAGTCCGACTATGCCAAGATCGTGGCGCGCATGCGTGAGACCGGCGAGAATCCCGCCAAATATGGCTGGTATCTCGACGTGGCCAGAGCTGGAATCCCGCCGAGCGCCGGATTCGGCCTCGGGGTCGAACGCCTCACCCGTTACGTTGCCGGGCTTGCGGCGGTGTGGCAGGCCAGCGCCTACCCGAAGCTGGCCGGGGTGGTGTCGCCGTGAGCAGGCTGCGGGCACCCGCGTTTCCCGAGCAGGCCATACGTGAGCGGGCTCGCCGCGGCACCGCGGCTGCCTTCCCGCCGGTCGCCAAGTACGGGCGGACGGTCTTCGGTGGATCACCTGGCCTGGCCGCGGACCCGCTGGACGCGGCCAGGCTGGTGCCGCCGGTATTCATGCCTCAGCGCCTGGAAAAGCTGATCGAGCTGGCCCGGGAGCCGATGCACTGGGATGTGGATCTCGGCGCCCGGATCGGCGGCTTCCGCTCGGTGCTGCCGTGCTTCCTATCGGCATTCGGTTCTACCGAGGTGGCCAGCGGTGACGCCGGGCAGGCGGCCAGCCGTCAGGCCGGCGCGCTGGGCATGCCGATGGTCATCGGCGAAAACCTCGTCCCGGTCAAGGGGTATGGCCGGATGGGAGGGTCGATGGTCGGCCGGATCCGGGCCTACGCCAGCGAGCTCACCGACGGGCTCGGCGGCGTGGCGATTCAGCAGAGCACGGAGGATGCCGACGCCGAGGTATGGAACCTCGTTTACAGCGACTGTGCCGCCCAGCCACTGCTGGATTCCGGGCGACTCGCGTTCGAGCTCAAGGTGGGGCAAGGGGCCAAGCCGGGCCTGGGCGGCATGACAGTGCTCGACGAGCTTAGTGCCGGGCGCATGGAGGCGCAGTTCGGGCTCGACCGTGTCGTCGGCCCAGGTCAGGTGCTTCGATGCAGCAGCGCGGGCACGTTTACGGAGGAGATCTTGAGGCAGCAGGTCCACCTGCTGCGAAACAACTTCCCCCGGGCACGCGCATGGGTCAAGCTGCATCCGGGCCGCGACATCGCGCAGGCCGCCTCGGTAGCCTGGGAAGCAGGGGCGGACGCGGTGACGGTCGACGGTGCCGAGGGCGGCACCGGCTGGGCGCCATCGGCCTTTCTCGATCATGTCGGCCTGCCCCTGTCTGAATGCCTGCGCCGCATTGGCCGCCCGCCGTCGTGCCTGCTCGTCTGCGGGCGCATGTGGGAGGGGGCCAGGGCCGTGAAGGCATTGGCCCTTGGTGCCGCCGCGGTGGGTCTTGGCCGGGCCGCGCTCCCCAGGCTGGCCTGGTCCGCCTGGCCGAATGCCTCGCGTTGGAAATGCGGCTGCTCATCAACGCTCTTGGCAAGTATTCCGCCGCCGCCCTTTCGCCAGATGACCTGTGGTTTCCCGGCGATACCTGGGAAGGAATTCATGGCAGCGCCGACAGCGGCCATGCTCCGATGCCGAGTCTTGTGTGAGTCCCCCAATCGGGGAGGTCCGGCAGGCCAGAAGGAAAATCGCATGATCATGAGATCACTGCGCATCGAGGGCGCTGAAGTGCCACAGCGCGAACGGGCCTTCCCCGTCGCAGGGCGGCGCTTGGCGCAGTGGGCCTCTGTCAGGGGTGAACGAGGATCTTGACTGCGGTGTCCTTGTGGTGAATCAGGGTGCCGAGACCGTCCTCGACGAGGTCGTCGAGCCCGATCCTCGCGGTGATGAAGGGCTGGAGGTCGATTTTCCCGTCCTGGACCAGCTTGATCGTCGCCGGGTGGTCGCGCACGTAGGCGATGGTGCCACGCAGGTCGAGCTCTTTGAGCACAAGTTTCTGCATGTCGATGGTCGCGGGCTGGCCCCAGATCGAGACGTTGACGATGACGCTGGCGGGCTTGACGGGTCCCGGCCCGCTATCTCCTGGACCGACCCGGAGCTGCGCCTTGTCGACCTGGACGGGGACGGCCTCGCCGACGTGCTGATCACCGGCGACGACGCGTTCACCTGGTATCCCTCGCTCG
>JBEKGC010000308.1:0-8213 GCA_050013055.1 Streptosporangiaceae bacterium | reverse complement strand
CGCCCGCGGCCGACCCGGTACACCGGGATCCGGTACGAGATGCCCACGGCCGCGTCGGGGTAGGCGGCCATGATCAACCCGTGGACCCGGTCGAACAGCCCGCGATGAGCCTGGTCGATCCCGTCGATGTAGTTCTGCGCTGCCTCGTCCATCCGCCCATTGTGGCCGCTGCCGCGGCGAGACCAAGGCACCATATGGCTATGGCCCCAGGCCCGAACCCGGCTGACCCAGGCCCGAACCCAGCCCCAGATCCAGATCCAGATCCAGATCCAGATCCAGATCCAGATCCAGCTAACCGGCTTCCGGGGATCCGCCCTTACCGCGAACAAGATCTCGCCGCCGTCTACGACATCTGCGTGCGCACCGCGGCGGCCGGCCGGGACGCCCGGGGGCGTTACCGCAGCGATGACCTGATGGGAGACCTGTTCGCGGGCCCGTACCTGTTCCTGGCCCCCGAACTGGCCTTCGTCCTGGACGACGGGGGACGGCCGGCCGGCTACGTGCTCGGCACGGCGGACACGGCCGCCTTCGCCCGCGCTTACCGCGAGCGGTGGATCCCGCGCCTGGCCGGCCGCTATCCGGTCCCGGCTTCCCCGGCGGTCAGTCCGGACGATCAGATGCTGGCGCTGCACGACAGGCCGGAGCGGCTGCTGTGGCCTGGCCTGCGCCAGTACCCGGCGCACCTGCACATCGACCTGCTGCCAGCGGTCCAGCGGGCCGGCCACGGCCGCAGGCTGATGGAGACCTTCTTCGCCGCGGCCGCCCGGGCCGGCGCCGCCGGGGTACACGTCTGCGTGGTCGCGGAAAACGTGCCGGCCATCGGCTTTTACCAGCATCTCGGCTTCGAGCCCGCCGAGCCCGCCCAGCAGGCCGGCCCCGCCGAGCCAGCCGAGCCCGCCGAGCCCGCCGGGGTCGTCTACCTAGGCCGTGCGCTGTAGCGCCGGGCGGCCACCGCGATCGGGGACCGCGGCATAAGAACCGGCCGTTACGGGTTATCACTCCGGTCAACCGGGAGCCCGGGATCAGTAACTGGCGCGAGTACGGCAGGATGGGGTTATGCAGCCGCGAGATTTTTCGCTTTACGGTGCCGTCGATCTGGGTGCGCGGCAGGCGGCCGCGCAGCGCAAGCAGCAGCCGGCTCCGTCCGGTGACGCTGCCGCCCCGGGCGGCGGAGTCGTCATCGACGTCACCGAGGAAACGTTCAATACCGATGTGGTGGAGCGGTCCAGGACCACGCCCGTGATCATGGATTTGTGGGCCGAGTGGTGCGGGCCGTGTAAGCAGCTCTCGCCGATCCTGGAGAAGCTCGCCGCCGAGGCGGCCGGCCAGTGGATCCTCGCTAAGGTCGACGTCGATGCCAACCCGCAGCTCAGCGCGGCCCTCCAGGTGCAGAGCATCCCGATGGTGGTAGCGGTGGTGGGCGGCCAGCTGGTGGACGGTTTCCTCGGTGCGATGCCCGAGGCCCAGGTCCGCCAGTGGATCGGCCAGGTGCTGACGGCGGCGGAGAAGATGGGCATGGCCGTGACCGGCGGCCCGGTCGCCGAGGCCGACGACGAGGCGGCCCCGGCCGCCCCGGCGGCCCGGCAGGCCAGCCCGCAGGCGCCGCCGAACGGACCACCGGGCAGCCGCGCGGGCGGCCCGCCCGTCCCCCCGGCTTATGCCGAGGCGCGCGAGGCGATGGAACGCGGTGACCTGGACGCCGCCGCGCAGGCCTTCGAGTCCGAACTGGCGAAATCACCGGCCGACCCGGTCGCCAAGACCGGGCTGGCGCAGGTCAACCTGATCCGCCGGGTCAGTGCCTACGATCAGGCCCAGGCCCGCAAGCAGGCCGCCGAACGTCCGGACGACGTCGAGGCCCAGACCCGGGTGGCCGACATCGAGCTGGCCTCGGGGCGGATCGAGGAGGCGTTCGACCGGCTGCTCGGCGTGGTCCGCCGGACGTCGGGCGCCGAACGGGAACAAGCACGCAAGCACCTGGTCAGCCTGTTCGAGATCCTCCCGCCGCGCGACCCGCGGATGACCAAGGCCCGGGCCGCGCTGTCCGCCCTGCTTTTCTGACTTTTGGCCGAACGGACCCCGGTACCACCGCGGTCAGCGCCTGCGTGCTCCGGCGGGGTTGCTCCCGGAAACCTCCGCGAGCTGCTCGAGTACGGGCAGGGCGTTGGCCAGCGCGGCCCGCTGCGCGGGCGTGAGCTCGTCCATGCTGGCGGCCAGCACCATGGTGCTCTCGGTGCGGATGCGCATCAGTGCTTCCTGGCCGCGGGGGGTGATGGCCAGGGTGCTCGCCCGCGCGTCGCTCGGGTCGGCGTGCCTGCGCACGTAGCCGGCCTCTTCAAGCACCGTCACCAGCCGGGTCAGCGTCGACGGCGCGATCCCCTCGGCGGCGGCCAGGTCTCCCAGCCGGATGGGCCCCGAACGTTCCACCGTAGCCAGCGCGGCCAGCTGGGTCGGGGTCAGCCCGGCCAGCTCGTGCCGGCGTAGCCGCCGGGACAGCCGGGCCAGCGCGACCCGCAGCCGGGTCACGTCGACGACCAGGCCGTCCTCGTCCGGCGCTGCGCTGACGGCCGATTCCGAGCTCACCTTTCCAGCGTACGCGTTGTGCGCCGGACGCCGGAGTCCGGCGGAAAGGCGGGAACCGACGTGGCCGGACGAGGCCGGGCCGCACGGCATCATCGGGTCGGTGTCCCATCCGGACGTGATTTCTTTCTTCGACGCGGCGGTCGGCGACGCCGCGACCCGCATTTCTGACCGATGATAGAGCTATGGACGAAATGCCGTCGGAAGAAGCCCTGGCAGGCCGCCTGCTCGTCGCTACCCCGGTGCTCGGGGACCCCAACTTCCGCCGGACCGTTGTCCTGATCGTGGAGCACGAGTCCGAGCAGGGGACTCTCGGTGTCGTGCTGAACCGGCCGACGAAGGTTCCGGTCGGCCAGGTGCTCGAACCGTGGACGGAGCTGGCCACCGACCCTTCTGTGGTGTTCACCGGCGGCCCGGTCGCGCCGACCAGCGCGCTCGCGCTGGCCCACGTGCCGGGAACCGGCGAGCCGGTCGGCTGGCATCCGCTGGACGGCGCCGCGCCCGCGGTGGCCCGGCTCGGCCTGGTCGACCTGGACGCCCCGCCCGGGCTGCTGGCGGCCGCGGTCACCTCGCTGCGGGTGTACGCCGGCTACGCCGGCTGGAGCGCCGGCCAGCTCGAGGCGGAAATCGACGAGGGTGCCTGGTACGTGGTGCCGGCCCAGCCGTCCGACGCGTTCTGCCCGGACCCGGAGCAGCTGTGGCCCGCGGTGCTGCGCCGCCAGGGCGGTGAACTGGCCTACGTGGCCACCTATCCCGACGACCCGAGCCTGAATTAGCCACCTCGTGACGATCGCCGGCCGAACCACGTAGACTCTGGGCTCGTGAGTGGTACCGAGGTTCTTCCCGAGCAGGACACGCGCATCCGTGAGGATGTCCGGCCCGATACGTCGCACGGCGACCATGAGCGGTTCGCGCACTACGTCGACAAAAGCAAGATCGTCGACAGCATGGTGACCGGGACGCCCGTGACCGCGCTCTGCGGCAAGGTCTGGGTGCCCAGCCGTGATCCGAAGCGCTATCCGGTGTGCCCCACCTGCAAGGAGATCTACGAGCGTCTCCCCTCCGGCGAAGGCGACGACTGACCTCGCGGTTGAGACAGCTCACACGCGGCGTGTTGGCCCGGCACCGCCCCGCTCCGCCCGGTAACATTTTGGCCTCGTGAGCACCCCTCTGCCGACTAGCCCAGGCTCGGGCGCAGGTGCCGGCGAGTATCACCACGAGCCCGTTCGGGATGATCTGCTTGTTGGTCTGCGCGGTTGGCAGAAGGATGCCTACCACGAGTACTTCAGGTCGCCGCGGCGCGACTTTCTCCTGGTCGCCACGCCGGGGGCGGGCAAGACGGCGTACGCCCTGACGGTCGCGGCCGAGCTGCTCGCACGGCGCGAGGTGGCCACGCTCACGATCGTCACGCCGACCGAGCACCTCAAGCACCAGTGGGCGGAGGCGGCGGCCAGGTTCGGCATCTTGATCGACTCGGCCTACCGGAACGCCCAGGGCCGGGCCAGCGCCGATTTCCACGGCGTCGCGGTCACCTACGCGCAGGTCGCCGCGCACCCCGCGCTGCACAGGCAGCGCACCCAAAACCGGCGCACGCTGGTCATCTTCGACGAGATCCACCACGCGGGCGACGCGCTGTCCTGGGGGGACGCGGTCAAGGAGTCGTTCGAGGTGGCCCGGCGCAGGCTGGCGATGACCGGCACGCCGTTCCGCAGCGACGCCAACCCGATCCCGTTCGTGACCTATGTCGACGAGCCGGGCGGCGGCAAGCGCAGCTCCTCGGACTACGTGTACGGGTACGGGCCCGCGCTGGACGACGGCGTGGTGCGGCCGGTGATCTTCCTGGCCTACTCGGGCGAGATGCACTGGCGCACCCGGGCCGGAGACGAGATCACCGCCACGCTGGGCACCCCGATGACCAAGGACCAGGTCGCGCAGGCGTGGCGGACGGCGCTCGACCCGGCGGGGGAGTGGGTCAGCCGGGTGCTCGAGGCGGCCGACAAACGGCTGACCGAGGTCCGCCGGGGGATGCCGGACGCCGGCGGCCTGGTGATCGCGGGCGACCACGAGGACGCGCGGGCCTACGCCGCGCTGCTGCGCGGCCAGACCGGCAAGCGCCCCGTCGTGGTGCTGTCCGACGACCCGGCCGCGAGCAAGAAGATCTCCGCGTTCGCGACCTCCGAGGACCGCTGGATGGTCGCGGTGCGGATGGTGTCGGAGGGCGTCGACATCCCCCGCCTGGCCGTCGGCGTGTACGCGACCAGCGTGTCCACCGCCCTGTTCTTCGCCCAGGCGGTCGGCCGGTTCGTCCGGGTCAGGCGCCGGGGCGAGACGGCCTCGGTGTTCCTCCCCTCGATCCCGCTGCTGCTCGGCTACGCCGCCGAGCTCGAGGCCGAGCGAGATCACATCCTGCGTGCCCGCGGTGCCGGCGGCCCGGAGGACGAGGAGCTCGAGCTGGCCGAGGCGCAGCGCGCCCGCGATACCCCCGACACGTTCGGCGAGCCCGCCTTCCAGCCGCTCAACGCGTCCGCGCACTTCGACCGGGTGCTGTATGACGGCGGAGAGTTCGGCACCGCCACCGCGGCCGGCTCGCCGGAGGAAGAGGACTTCCTCGGCCTGCCCGGCCTCCTGGACCCCGACCAGGTTCGCACCCTCCTCCGCCAGCGCCAGAACTCCCAGCTAACCGCCCGCTCCCGCCCCACCCCCGCCGCCCCAGTCGCCTCCGTTGCCCCCTCCGCCCCAGTCACCCCAGCCGTCGCGCCGGCCTCTGCTGCCCCGGCCGCCCCGCCGGTGAGCCGTCAGGCCCTGGCCGCCCTGCGCAAGGAACTCAACGGCCTGGTCGGCGCGTGGAGTCACCGGACCGGTCAGCCGCACGGCGTCATCCACGCCGAGCTGCGCCGCACCTGCGGTGGCCCCCAGCTTCCGCAGGCCACCGCCGACCAGATCCAGGCCCGCATCGACATGATCCGCCGCTGGGCCATCTCCGGCCGCTAACCCCCCGCGCCCCACGACCGCATCAATGAGCGTTGCCCGGGTAACCGGCAGCGAAGGGTCACGCCCGGCGGCGACTGACCGCCCGCGGTCCCCGTGAGCCCCGCCCGCCCCATCCCGCACGCCCGTGCTGCCCCGCTCCCGCTCGCGAACCACTACGATGGCCCATCGTGGTGGTCCTAGCAACAACAACGGACCATCGTAGTGGCCGGGCCCGGGGCTGACGGCGGCTGGAAGCGGCCCTGCACCTCGCCTTTGCCGGCCTCGGCGCGACCGACGCTACCTCAGGCGCCTTTGACGACAACCTTTCCTCGCTGCGGGTTTCGGAGAAACCCGGCTACCAGCCCGACGGCATCGAACGGCTAGCCGCGCACGGTGAGGTCACCACAACCCGGCGCCTGCGCTTGACACGCGACCGGTGGGAGGCGACCGACCGGGTGCCCGTCACAGTCGCAGGACTGACACAGTGTGACTTATGAGAAAGTCGCGTTATGCAAAGAACCCGCTGAGGCTGATGCCCGTGCTACCTGCACCGATCGCTCGCGCAGGCCCAGAAGGCCTGCACTCGCGACCGGTTTTGCATAACGCTCAGTGCCTGCCGCTGTTCGGGCTCCCGGCCGATGCACAACCAGAAAGGGGACGTTTCGCCGATCACGATTGAGCGAAAGGGATAACGGCCTCGCCCATCGTCGATAAGGGCAAACGTGCCGCGGCACTAGCTCACTCGGGTCTCGATGCCGCTCTGGACGGTACCCGGGTCGGTCTCGATGACGCTGAACGAGTTTCCAGACGGGCTGACGTAAATATTGAAATGGGCGAGGCTGCCACCGATGTCGAACGTAATCGTTCCGCTGCAGTCGGCGTTGAGCGTGTAGGTCGAGGTATCCGGGGTGTTGTTGTTCTCGACGACGCCGTTGGCGACGAAGGTAGTTACGCCAGTGCTGCTGCCCGCGCCGTTGAAATGGTCGAAGCCGGCCGTGGACGTGGGCGAGTTGCCGCTCTTGGCCACGGTCCAGCCTTCGTAGCCGTAACTGTAGGTGCCGTGCAGTGTCGCGTCGCGACACGAGGAGGAGGACGGCGCGGCCGTGCTGGACGCGCTCGCGGTTCCCGCCAGCGCCAGGGCACCTCCGGCGGCCAGTATGGCAACCGAGCCGAGGACCGCCAGCCGGCCGCGCGGACTAAGCTTCGAAAGGCGAGATCGTGACATTCGTGGCTCCTTCACAGGCACTGCGGAATCGGGATCGGACACGCCGACAGATAAGCCCTGTTCAATACGAGCTTCCGCACCGCCGACGAGAATGCGGCGCTCAGGCACGTGCGGATGGCAGCTGTCTTGAATCCAGGCTTCGGCGGGACAGCAGCATTCCGATGGTCATTTCGGGATGATGCCCGAAGTCGGCACCCTTAGTGGATCAGAAGTACGAGTGAGGTTCAAGAGGCGCACAAGACGGTAAAGTATGGCTTTGAGGCCACACAATGCTGGCGCGGTTGGAGATCAAACAGCTGTGAACACGCCAGCGCGACCGGCCACCAACCCGGCGGGCGGGTTAGCCGCCGCGGACGGCGCCGGTGAGTTCGACGTTGGCGGCGCGCAGGTCCTCGATGGCTTTCGCGGTGGAATCCGGCGCTACCCCCGCGGTGAGGTCGAGCAGGACCCGGGTGCTGAAGCCGGCCCGGGCCGCGTCCGCGGCCGTCGCGTGCACGCAGTAGTCGGTGGCGATGCCGACCACGTCGACCGCGTCGACGGCCCGGGCCCGCAGCCAGTCAGCCAGCGGCGTGCCGGCCTCGTCGGCGCCCTCGAACCCGCTGTAGGCCGCCGCGTGCGCGCCCTTGCGGAAAATCGCTTCCACCGGGCCGGTATCCAGGTCCGGATGGAAGTCCGACCCTGACGTCCCGGCCACGCAGTGCGGCGGCCAGCTGGCCGCGTAGTCCGGATGGTCGGAGAAATGGGCACCCGGGTCGATGTGGAAGTCCTTGGTCGCCACGACGTGCCCGTAGCGGGTGACGTCGCCGGTCACATGCTCGCTGATGGCGCGGGCCACCGCGGCGCCGCCGGTCACGGCGAGCGACCCGCCTTCACAGAAATCATTCTGCACATCAACGATGATCAGTGCGCGCATGCGGCCAACGCTATCCTCAGGACCCGGATCAGCTCAGGCCGGCTACCAGCTATTTTTGTTCCGAACGATCCCGCCTGCGTGCGTCAGCTCTCGAGGCCGGCCGCTTCGGAACCGGGGGGCTACTCGCCCACGTCGGCCGGCGTTCCGCCGGTGATCCGCACCAACTCGCCGAACGAGGTCGGGAATACCGTGTGCGGGTGCCCCGCCGCCGCCCAGATGACGTCGTAGGAATCCAGCCAGGTGTCGATCAGGGTGCGCAGCGGAGCGGGATGCCCGACCGGGCCGACGCCGCCGATGGGCTGGCCGGTCCAGGTCTTGACCGAACGCGCGTCCGCGCGCCGCACCGCCGAAGCGCCGATGAGCGCGGCCACCCGGTCGGTGTCCACGCGGTGGGCGCCGCTGGTCATCACGAGCAGCGGCGCCCCGTCCGCGCTGAACACCAGGCTGTTCGCGATCGCACCGACCTCGCAGCCGAGCTGGGCGGCCGCGGCCGCCGCCGTCGGCGCGCTCTCCGGCAGCTCTTGTACC
>JBEKGC010000307.1:0-8617 GCA_050013055.1 Streptosporangiaceae bacterium | reverse complement strand
GGGGCGGCAGTGTTATCGGTAACCCCACTTGAGCAGGTACTTGGCTCCTGCCTCGAAGCCCTCGGGGCTGAGCAGCTCGAAACCGAAGGCGTCGGCGAGCCGGCCGGTCGTGTTGAACGCGGACGACCAGAGAGAGGCGGGATGAGATGCCTTACGTCGTGGACATCACCGCTGACCTCAACGACGATGACGGTAGCGGCGAGATCTGGGCTCTCTTGGATGAGGCCCGGGATCCCAGCCAGATAGAGATCGGCGCCTTGGTTGTCGCAGGCCGGGAGCATGCCGCCGCGATGTGCGAGGTGACGGGGATAGAGTCTGCTCCTACTCGTGGCACGCTTGTAATTCTCCGGGTGCTGCCTGGCCTGGTAGAAGACTACCGCCGTGCCGCCTCGCGGGCCCTGACGAGCTAGTCCTGTAGCAGACTGGGTTTGCCCGGGCCGGGCTTTCGTCGCGGGTGCTGATCACCGGGACTGAGCCGGTGACAGAAGGGCTGCGGGTGCGTGAGATCGATGATGATGATGAGGGCCGGCGGCTGGTCCGTGTTGTGCGCCGGGGCAGCGGATCGGTGGTGACCTGGCGCCTGCGGCCTGCCCCGTCTCCGCGACTTTCCTGGCGCTATGCTCTCTGGCGTACATGTCGTCTTGTAACCGGCAGGTCACATCGACCTCGATCCACATGGCCAAACCAGGCCCGGCTAGCGTTCCTCGCGGTCACCCATCGCTATAAGCAAACAAATTGTCTCTGGCTCGAATAATTTCAGATCGAATATTCGCGTCTCTCGGCGTCGGGTGTCAGAGCTGACAGTAAGCACAGATCTGCCAGTTCGGAGCGGGCTGAGCCGCTCCAGGCAACCGATCCGTGTTCTTTGAGGAAGACGACCTTGGCGGTGAGGAATGCGCGGAGTGCGTCGGCGATGAGGATGGCGACGTCGCTGACGCAGCACCGCTATCCCCGCGGGCGGGGCCACCCGCGCCATCTCGGCCAGTCCCCGGACGGTGCCCGCCAGGAGGCTTCCCCGGGCGTGCCCAGGATCGGGATGCTGCTGGTATAGCCGAACCGGCCACAGCAGCAACGTCGCCGCGGCGAGGAAACCCGAGGCGACCCCGACCGCCAGCCAGGTCGGCCCGGCGGCAAGGAGGGCGGCGACGGCGACCGGGCCGGCCAGTGCCCGGAGTTCTCCATCGTTGTCGCCAGCACGTTGACCGCGCTGAGCTCGGCCGGTGAGCGAACCAGCCATGGCATGATGGCGATCAGCAGCGGGCGGTACGTACTCGCCAGCATCGAACTGGCCGCCGCCAGGGCGATGACCACCACCACCGGGCCATGGACAGCCGCCGCCGCCCCGCCCAGCAGCAGCGCCCGGATACCCGTGCTACGCGCAGCAGCAGCTCCCGGCGCACCTGGTAAATGGTCTTGGCTAGCCGACCGCGACCGCCATAGCGCCAGGAAGACGAAGATGCCCCAGATCAGGAACCAAGGGTCCCAGAGGTATGCGTGCCATTCCCGGGCCAGGCGGTCTGCATGGGCGGCCGCCTTGATCACGCCGGCCTGGACCAGCAGCCCGCTCGCGGTCAGGACTAGGCCGTAGCCGACCAGGATCGCCGCCTCGATCCAGGTCAGCACACGAGCCAGCCTCCGCAGGCCACCGTTCGCGGTTCGCGGCCAGACCCCTATGGCGAGCAACGGCAGGACAGTGGCGACGGCCTTGACTGCGGCCGCCCCCCACACCGCGAGCAGCGCCGCCAGGTGCCCGGCCTGCCCCGGCTGGCCCGGCGAGATGCCTACCGTATTGAGCAGCCACCTGCCGCCGACGGCCCAGTAGACGCTGATCGTGGCATAAGCCAGCCCGACCGCGAGCCCGGCCAGCGCGGGCAGCATCCCCCGCCTGCTCGTTGCGCTATGGGGATATCGGCCCGCGCCGCATGCGTGAACCCGGCGTCTGCCATGGCTAACTCCTTCCGTCATAGGCGTCGGGCGACGGTTACGGGATCCTCGGAGGAGGGTGCCTGGGGTGGTTCCGCCTGGAGGTGCGGCAGCCAGCCCAGCCAGCGGGGCAGGTACCAGCTGCGTTGACCGAGCAAGCTCAAGGTGCTCGGCAGGATGACCAGACGGATCAGCGTGGCATCCAGGATCAGGGCGACCGCGACGCCGAAGCCCATCTCCTGGAACTGGAGGAGCTGCCCCCGGGCGAAACCAGCGAACACCGCCACGATGATCAGCGCCGCACCGGTGATGATCCTGGCCGTGGATGCGACACCACCTGCCACCGCCTCCCGTGTCGAGCCGCATTGGTCATAGCGCTCCTTGATCCGGCTCATCAGGAAAACCTGATAGTCCATGGAGAGGGCAAAGAGCACCGAGAACATGAACAGCGGGACCCACGCATCGATGACGGGAACCTGCTGGAACCCGAAGATGCCCGCGCCGGCCCCGTGAATGAACACGAGTGTGAGCAGGCCGTAGGCGCCCCCGGCAGACAGCAGGTTGAGCAGGATCGAGACGACCGCGATCGTTAGTGACCGGAAGGCCAGCAGCAGCAGAAGGAAGCTGAGTCCCAGCACGAATGCCAGCACGTACGGAGTCGGGCTGGTGACGGCATGAAAGTAGTCGGCCTCATCGGCGGTCTTCCCGCCGACGTAGACCTGTGCGCCGGAGCCGGCGAACGCCGACGGGATCAGCTGCTGGCGCAAATTCACCACAGCCGCCACGTTCTGGCTGGAGACGGCATCGCCCCGGATGGGAACGGTCAGCATGAGGACCTGGCCGTCAGGCGAGGCCTGAAGAACGCCGGGCCCGAAGGGCGGGTCGCCGGCCAGCACGGCTTCGAGCTTGGCGAGGTCTGCCCGGGCCGTGCCCGTCCCTCCCACCGAGACGATCTCGACCGGGTCCTGGCTCTGGCCCGGGAAGTAGTGCTGGACGGCCAGGTAGCCCTGTTTGGATGGCAGGTTGGCCGGCAGCGTGGTTACTCCGCTCTGACCGATGTGCAGGCCGAGTACCGGTACCGCCGCCAAGACCATCAATCCTCCCGCCAGTGCCAGGCTCACGGCTGGACGGCGCATCACCCTCCCGGTCACGGCTCTCCAGATCCGGGCCTCGGCCGCGTCGGGGCGCCCGAGGTTCCTGCCCACGATGGGCAGCCGCAGCGAGTTCACCCGATCACCGATCAGGCTGAGCATCGCCGGCAGGAGGGTCAGCGCGACAGCGACGGATACGACTCCGACGATCACCGCGCCGGCCGCCAGGCTGCGAAGGAGGGAGACCGGTACCAGGAACATGCCGAGCAGGGCGACCACGAACGTGCTCCCGCTCAGGAGCACGGCGCGGCTAGCGGTGGCTGCCGTCATCCGGATCGCCGCCTCCTTGCCGCGGCCGTGGCCGCGTTCCTCCCGGAAGCGAGAGATCATGAACAGCGAGTAGTCGATGCCGAGCGCCAGGCCCATTCCGGTCATCATGTTGACGATGAAGACCGACAGGCTGAACTCCCGGGCGAGCAGCGCGGCGATGCCCAGGCCCACGATGATGGACAGCAGCCCCATCAGCATCGGCATCAAGCCGGCCATCACGGCGCCGAACACCAGCAGCAGGATCACGATGGAGATCGGTAGACCGAAGTCCAGTTCCCCGTGCCGGAGGTCGCTCGCCGACAGGGTGGTGAAGTCGTTCCCGACCGTGTGGTCTCCGGTGACGGCCACCGAGAACCCACCGCTGCCGTTTGCCGCCTGGACGGCTTTCACCACCGGCTTGATGTCGGCGTCGCTGGCGGCCTGCAGTGCGATCAGGGCTGCGTGATGGTCGGACGAGACGAACTGGCTTCCAGCGTTCAGATCCGTGGCGACATGGCTGACGCCAGGAGCCGTCCGGACCTGAGCCGCCAGCCGGGCCACAAGCTGCCGTCGCTGACGGTGGAGCTCTTCGAGCTGACCACGATCACGTCGGTCGGCCGCTGGCCGGCCGACGCACCAAGCGCCTGGCGGTACAGGGCTTCAGCCTGGCTGGACTGCGTCGTCCCGACCACATGGACACTCGTCGTCAGGCCGCGCAGCGAGGTGCCGACGAGAATCAGCGCCACCACCACGGCGATCCCCCAGATCGCCAGCACGCGGCGCGCCCGCCTCGCGCTAGCCGCCGCCAGCCTTTCGGTCAGGCCAGCCGAACCGCGGCCCTCCGATCGCTTCGTGACAACGCCCGTTTCGCGGGCGGCATCGGGGCCAACGGCCTGCGCCGCTATGGGATGCGCCGGCGGGCGGACTCGCAACCCCGGGCCTGACGCGTCATGGCCTACCTCATCCGAATTCCGGGAAGAGTCGTTGTGCATCGTGGTCTCCTTTGTTGTGCCCTGACGGTCCGGCGCCAGCATGCGCCGGGCTCGGCCGCCGATCTACAGCTCGGCGCTGCGCGCCGCGCTATTCCCACCTGAAGAAGCGCATGGCCAGGTGGCCGAACACGGCCGCATAGGCGGCGAGGACCAGGAGCGGCGCCGCCGGGACGAACCCCTGGAGCATCGTGTCCTGGATCGCTTCTACCGCGGCGCCAAGCGGGGTGAAGTGGGCGATGTCCTTGTTGCACCCCGACGATCCGGTGGACCTGGTCCCGGTCGGCCTGCGGGGTCCAGGCCCATCAGCCGGATTGTTCCCGAGTCCGGCGTGCGGAGGCCGATCGCGCACTCGACCGTGGTGGTCTTGCCCGCTCCGTTCGGGCCGAGGATGCCGAAGATCTCGCCTGCGGCGACCGAGAACGAGACGTCGTCGACCGCGACCAGCGTTCCGTAGGTCTTTCGGAGATGCTCGATCTCCACCGCTTGCTTGCTCGCTGTCTCGTTCAGCCGAGCAGGGGCGGTCGCCCCGTGGGGTGCTTTGGTTCGGATCAGGGTGCTCATGATGATCCTTTCGGGTAGCGGGCGCCAGCATGCGCCGGGCGGCTACTGGACCGGGCCGATCTCGGCGCCAGCGAGTTCGGCGTAGATGAGGAACTTGAACGGGTCGGTCTGCTGGTGCTGCTCCATGAGGCGGTGCAGTGCGGTGCGGCGCAGCTCGGCCAGCGTGATGCTGGCGGGGTGGCGCAGCAGGCCCGGCTGGATGATCTGCAGGGCGAGGGCGTGATCGCCTTGGCCGGTCAGGGTGGCGGCGGCGACGGCGAACTGCTCTTCCCTGCCTGCGGCGAGCAGGTCAAGGGCGGCGGCGTGCTCGGCTACGGCGGCCGGCTCGAGTCCGCGCAGGTCTGGCTGCCAGTAACCGGTGCGCTGGTGGTAGAGCCGCTCGGTGAAGTGGTCGCGGATCACCAGGTAAGGCACGACCGCCGTGGGGTGCTCGCGGAGCACTGCCGGGAGGCTGGCCCCCTGCAGGATGTCCGGGAGGGTGCGGCCGCCGCGGATGCCGTCCAGCACCTCGCCGTGCAGCTGGGTCAGTGCCGCCTGGAGGCCGGTGATCGCCTCGGCGGTGAACTGCTCGGTGAGTGTTGTGTGGCCGTGGATGATCAGGCGGGGCCGCAGGCTGCCGATGAAGGCGAGGGTCTCCAGGAGCCCCTCGGGGGAGCCTTCGGCGGCGAATGGCTGCCCCAGGTAGGGCATAAGCACGTCGCCGGCGAACAGCACTCCGCTGGCCGGGAGGTGGACCATCAGCGCGTCGCTGGTTTCCCCGCCCGGCGCCGGGTACAGGACCAGCTCGGTGCCCCCTGCGGTCAGTGGTGTCGGCTGGCTGATCAGCTGGTCGGGGACGACGGCCGGGGGGACGCTCCCGGCGGCTCCGGTGAAGTAGCGGAAGCGTGGCCGGTCACCCTGCTGGCGGTCCAGCCCGGCGGGAAAGCCGGCCTGGGCGATCACCCGGGTGCCGGGCCCGGCCAGCGCGCCCGCGCCGCCGATGTGGTCCCAGTGCGCGTGGGTGAGGATCAGGTGGCTGATCACAGTGTCGGCGGGCGGGTCAAGGTCGCTGAGTGCGGCTTTGACCCGGTCTAGGGTGGTTCCGGCGTCGATCGCGACGACGCCGTCGCTGGTCGTGATGAACGCCAGGTCGGCGAAGTCGTAGCCCTGGGCGACCTGGATAGCGGGTTCCGGGCGCAGGATCCTGGGTGAGGTGAAGCGGAACCCGTCGGCGGCGGTGGCCCAGAAGCCGCCGAACATCAGCTGGGTGCCTGCCGGGGCGGCGCCGAGCCCGGACTTGCGCATCGCCTCGGCGGCCTGGTCATCGTGGCCCAGCACGGCATGCGCGGCGGCCAGGCCGTGGTACGCGCCGCGTATCAGCATGGCCGGGAACTGGTCCCGGACGGCCAGCACGAACTCCAGGTCGGTCACGGCGCGAGCGGCCCGCTGCCGGTCCGGCGGCAGGCCGGCCAGGGCGAGCCCGCGGAAGTACTGCGGCGGGCCGAGATCGGTGGCTGCGGCCTGGTTGAGGTGCCCCGGAGTTTCCGGACAGGGATCCAATAGCCGCTTACGTTTCCCGCTTACGTTTCTCCGATCGACAAAATGTTGTTTATGCGGCGGCTGGGGGTGTGTCGATGCCGAGGCGGCGGAATAGACAGTGCATGTCGGCGCGGAGGGCTTCGTAGTCGCGGTCGATGCCGGTCCAGGTGGCGGGTTTGCGTCTGGTGGCGGGGGTGCTGATGCCGGCGATGATGGGGCTGATGATGTGGTCGCGGAGGGTGAGCAGGGCTGAGATGGTGCGCGCGGACGGGGCGGGGGTCTGGTAGCGACGTGATCGGCCGGGTTTGATGACGAGGTTCTTGCCGCGAAGTTTGCGCAGGTCGTAGGCGGCTTGCCGGGTCGTGTAGCCGTCCTGCCCGGTCATCGCTGCCACTTTGGCGGCCAGGTCGGCGATGGTGAATCCGTCCGGTGCCGGGGTCAGCGCGAGCACCGCGGCCAGGACGGCCCGGATCCTGGGCTTGTTCAGGTCGATGCCGCCGACCCAGGCGGCGCCGACCTGGGCGGGCAGTGGCAGCTGGTCGAGCGTGCCGTCGGGGATGAACCCGGTGTCGACGCAGTCCAGCGCGGTGCAGAACCGTTCGGTCATGCCGGCTAGCCGGGTGATGATAGCGGGAAACTTCTCCAGGGCGCGGCCGGTCCTGAGGGCCCTGGTGTTGTGCACGATCGCCTCGAACCGCAGCACGCGCTCGCCTTTGGTGTAGCCCTTCAGCGTCAGCAGCCCGAAGTGGACCTTGAACAGCGTCAGGTCATACCGAGGTGTCTCGATCACGACTGCCAGTTTCGGCGACGGCTCGCTGGTGCCCGCCGGGCGCTGCCGGGTGCCGAACATGGTCCGCAGGGCCGGCACATCCAGCCGGGAGCGGGTGCGGTCCACCACGGTGCCGAAGACACGGTCCATCCGCGCACCGGACCGGAACAGCAGGTTGCGGCTGTACTCGGCTTGGTAAACCGAGTAGGCGTAGCGGAATCCGCTGATGTCCTGTTCAGCGGAATCCAGGGCGAAGCACAAGCAGGCCGAGTAGATCCACCGGTTGCAGACCTGGCTCAGCCGCCCTATAGCCGCGGGCTGCGACAAGGTATCTGCGATCTGAGCCAGGCCGCGCGGATCCGCGATCTCAGTAAAGCAGTTGTCCTCCTTGGTGAACCTGATCCCCGCTGCCTGCGCGGCGCAGGCGACGTACTCGTGCCCGTTGAGGATGATCTGCGCGCCGAACGGCGGGTGCCCGGACATCTTGATCGTCAGGTGCCCCCACTGCTGGTCCATGATGTGGAAGGAGTACTGGTTGACGTACTCGGTCTTCTTCTCCAGGTTGGTGATGATCCCGCTGGCCGAGCGTTTCACCTTCCACACCGGGGCCGGTGCCTTCGCCACCAGGATGAGGAACACACCCGGGCCGACCGAGTGCGTCTTGAGGTACTCCGCGGCGATCAGGTACTTGCGCTCCCCGGCCTTGCAGTAAACCAGCGGGACGCCGCTGGCAGCCGCCCAGGCTCTCACCCGCCGGGCGAACCGGCCCGCCATCCGCATCAGGTGCGTGTCATCCAGCTGCTCATCGCTGCCGTCATGCAGTTGCCGCCACCAGGACCGGAACCCGCCCGGGTTGTGCCCCATCGAAAAGTAGGCGTTCAGCACGACCCGGTCCACGCAGTCATACCAACCGGTTGAAGTCATCGGCCATACGCCGACCATACGGACCAGCCCGCCTCACGTCAGCTCACGTCAGGCCATCAGCCGGACTGCCCGCAGGGCCTCCGATTCGGAGCGAAGTCTCCGAATCGGCGTAGGATCTTCGCCGGAAAGGACGGGGGACAAATGACGGGGAGCAAAAATCCTAAAAGGTATTCTCCGGAGTTCAAGGACCAAGCCGCCAAGATGGTGGTGGACTTCTCCAGGCCGATCGCGCAGGTGGCCCGGGAACTCAAGGTAAACGATACCACTCTCGGATTCTGGGTTAAAGCATACCGGAAGCAGCACTCGGGGGATGCGCTGCCGATGGATATGCCGGATCGTGCGCGGCTGCAGGAGCTGGAACGCCGCAACCGTGAGCTGGAGATGGAAAACACGTTCCTGAAAAAAGCGGCAGCGTACGTGTGTCCTGAACGGTAGTCAGCGGGCCGCGTAAATGCGGACTGCTGACTGGCGGTGCTGTGCAAGAGATGGAGGCAGGCCCTCCGCTGCCGCCTTGCAGGAGGAGGCAGCAA
>JBEKGC010000306.1:0-8237 GCA_050013055.1 Streptosporangiaceae bacterium | reverse complement strand
GCCGGGCCGCGTCAATGGCGGCACCGACCTCTGCTTGTGATGTCTCTAGCGGCACCACCATCCCCGGCAGCACCACGTCGTCGTCCAGCGGCAGCACCGGCAGCGTGAGCGTTTCACTCATTTGATGGCCTCCAAAGCTTGAGTCATACACACTCAAGAAAGAAGAGCCCGCCGAAATTTCCCCACCGCGTTCGCCCGCAGCGATCAGTGCCCTCCATGATCGCGAAGACTTCACAGTCCGGGCAGACTGTCAACCTTTCGCGATCATGGAAACCCGGTGAGGATGACGTGCAGGAGACGCGGGCCGTGCACGCCCTCAACCCGGATCAGCTCGATGTCGCTGGTGGCCGAGGGACCCGAGATGAGCGTGTGCGGACGGGCCGGGTCCAGCTGCGCGAACGCGTCGGCCAGGTCGGCGGCGACCTGGCCGGCCCGGACCACCACCAGGCGGAAGTCGGGCACCAGGGTCAGCAGCCGGCGCCCCTGACCCGAGGACCCGGGACCGTGATCCAGGATGATCGTGCCGGTCTCGGCGATGGCCACCGCGCAGCCGGTGATGACACCCGCCATCTGGTCGAGTCCGGCCGCGGAAAGCGGTGGTTCGTCCGCGGCCAACTCGATCGCCGGAGGCAACCCGGTCAGCCATCCGGGCGGTAGCCCGGCGGGCGTTACGAACGGAGCGGACACGACCTCGGCCCGCGCGGACAACGCGCTGGCCACGGCGGAGGGCAGGTCCTGTTCGGACACGCGCTCGACCACCGCCCGGTAGTCGGCGACCCGCTCGGCGAACAAGTCCACGATGTCGACGGAGCCGGCGCCGTGGTGCGCGCGCAGGTACGCACGCGGCAACGCGGCGTAGGCCGCGTCCACGGGCGCGTCCACGGGCGCGCGGGCCGCGTCCACGGGCGCGCGGGGCGGGTCGCTCGTCCCGGGGTGAGCCTGGCCGCCGACGGCGCCTTCGGCGCCGGTCGCGGCGCGGATGCGGGCCAGGATCTGGTCTCGGCCGTTCCGGTCACCGGCCCGGCCCCCTGGTCCTCGCCCACCAGGCGCGAAACGATTCAGGCGGCGGCGCCGGGGCATCGCGGGTCTGCGTCCAGCCGCCCAGCGGCGGCGGAAGCCGGCGGATCGCACCGGACCGCCCGGCCAGCTTGCCGCCCAGCGACCCGGCCCGCTGCGCGGCGGCCAGCAACCGCGGCGAGCGAAGCACCCGGGCGGCGGCGTTGAACACCGTCCGTTCGGCAGAAAAATGCTTGTCCCGCAACGGTACAAGACCCGCCTGCGCCGCGACGCCGCCCCTGGCCGTCCGGGTGATCCTCAGCCGCCGGCCAGCAGCGCCGATCCGTCCCGAGCCTGCACCGCGTCGCAGCGGCCGAGGACAGCGAGCGCCGCGACGTATCCGGGGGCGGCCTGGAGGTCCAGCAGGGCCACGCCGTGCGGATCCTCCGGGTAGGGCCACGCGACCAGGCGCGCCGCCCCCGGCGGCCCGGCCACGATGACGTCGCTGAAACGGGCCCGCATCCCGTCGCCCGTCGCCTTGGTCACGGCTTCCTTGCGCGTCCAGCCGACCAGGAAGGCGCCGGACCGGGCGGACGGCCGGGCCGCGGCCAGGGCGGCCTGCTCCTGCTGGCTGAAGACCAGGGCCGCCAGCGCCTGAGAGTCTCCGCTGCCCCCCAGCGGGCGCACCCGGCCGTCGAGCTGCTCCACGTCCACGCCGACCGGATGCGCGGCCACGGCCACGGCGATCAGGTCGCCGGAATGTGTCACCGAATGCTCGAAGCCGCCACCCGCCAGGACGGGTTTTCCGTGCGGCTGGGCGCAGGTGCGGCAGGCCCGGTCGAAGTGAACGCCGACCGGGTCCCGGCCGGCGTAGGCCGCGAGCACGGTCTTGGCGAGCGCGCAGCCGACCAGGAAGCGCTCGCGGTCATCCTCGCGCCGGTAGGCCGCCCAGCGCTGACGCTCGGTGTCATCGAGCAGAGCGGTGAGGTCAGCCGAGGCGTCCTGCCGTCGCGCCCACCACAGGTGAGCGGTGCCCGCCTCCGGGCCCGCCAGTACCGCCACCAGGTCAGCTTAATGGCCGGCCGAGGGCTGGACCCGGCGGGCGACCATGCGTTATACCTCGGACCTATGACGGAATCGTCGACTGAATTCTCCGGGCTGACCGCCCTGGTGACCGGAGGCGCCTCGGGTATCGGGCTGGCCACGGCCCGGCTGCTCGCCGCCCGCGGGGCCAGGGTCGCCGCGCTGGACCGGGTCACGTCCGACCAGATGCGCCAGGCTCTGGACGGCACCGACATCGACCCGGTGGTCGCGGACCTGACCGACGACGCCGCGGTCCGGGCCGCCGTCAGCGACGTCGGCCGGTCCCTGGGCCGGCTCGACATCCTGGTGAACAACGCCGGCATCGGGGCGGCGGGCACGGTCGAGGACAACGACGACGACGAGTGGCGGCGGGTTTTCGACGTGAACGTGCTGGGCATCGTGCGCACGACCCGGGCGGCCATGCCGCTGCTCCGTCAGGCGGTGCGCGACCACGGGCAGGCGGCTATCGTCAACACCTGCTCGGTCGCGGCCACCGCGGGCCTGCCCCAGCGGGCCCTGTACTGCGCGAGCAAGGGCGCGGTGTATTCGCTCACGCTGGCCATGGCGGCCGACCACGTCGCCGAGGGGATCCGGGTGAACTGCGTGAACCCGGGCACCGCGGATACCCCGTGGATCGGCCGGCTGCTCGACGCCGCGCCCGACCCAGCCGCCGAACGCGCCGCGCTGAACGCACGTCAGCCCATGGGCCGCCTGGTCACCGCGGCGGAGGTCGCCGCCGCCATCGCTTACCTGGCCAGCCCGCTGGCGAGCGCCACCACCGGCACGGCGCTGGCCGTTGACGGCGGCCTGCAGGGGCTGCGGACCAGACCGAGAATATAACGGAATCTAGCTTCTGCGTTCGATGGTGACGGCGGCGGTGTAGCCGTCGGTGATGGGTTTGCGCACCTCGACTCGGAGCCAGGTCAGCCGGTAGTCGGCCAGCAGCCGCCCGGCGACTCGCTCGGCCGCGGTCTCGATGAGGCCGAACTTGCCTTCCCGCACCACGGCGGCGATGGTGGTCGCCACCGCGGAGTAGTCCAGGGCGTCCGCGAGGTCGTCGCGGACCGCCGCCTTGCCCACGTCGGCGGCCATGTCCACGTTGAACAGCAGCCTCTGCTCGACGCCGCGTTCCCATTCGAGCACGCCGATCACCGCCGGGACGCACAGGTCCCGGACCGAAACAGTATCCATCCCGCTCACGGTACCCAGGCCGCCGCGGCCAGGTCAGGTCGGCTCACCGCGCCGAGCACACGTCGCGGCCGGCTGATACCAATGAACCCATTAGTCAAGTGGTTTCGCGATGGCGGTACAGTGGCCGTACAGTGAACATACAAGCACGTCATGGCATTTATTCGAATGTTGAGTCGCTCACTGTGCGGGAGTTGTATCGTACCAGTATGGGCTTTATGTCCGATTTTTCGGGCGGGGGCTCCTGACTCTGGCCTGACTCCGCTGGCTGGCGCTGCCTGCCTGGCCTGGGGTTTTCCGTGCTGTACCTGGCTTTCGGGCGGGCTTGCCTTTTCGTGCCGGGGTGCAGTGCGCGGCTGGCCGGGGTCTTGCTGGCCGTGCCGTGCCTCGCGTGGGCGGGGTTTTCGTGAAGGATGCGGACGCGCCACGGTCCGGGCGGTGCTGTCCTTCCCGTCACCGTCGGCCACCCTCTGGGGTGCGGGCCGGGTCTGGCCTGTCAAGCCGCGTCCTTGGGCTTGACTGGCCGGGGCCGGCCTGCTCGGCTCGGCCTGGCCGGCGGGGGCGGGAAGGACCGACCATCTCACCTCAGCCACTCTCAGGGGCGGGGCCTGTGCCCCCCTCACCCGAGGTCCCGCCGGAGGCATGAGGTCTGGTCACCGGCCGGGCGGGGGCGCCAGGTCACTGCGCCCGGTCAGCAGGAACCACAGGGCGGCTCCGGTCACGATCGCGGGGGCGGCGGGCTGGCCGGGGATCGACCGCAGCACGATCAGGGACACGGCGGCGGCGATGAGTCCCCGCAGGATGAGGCGGAGCGGCCTGCCGTGGCGGATGCGCTCGGGGATCATCAGCACGGCGTAGGCCCGCTGGAGGGGCGGGACGACGGGCCGGGGGGCTGGTCCGGGTCCGGGAACGGCGGGCATCGGGGTGGTGGCGCCGGGCTGGCTGCCGGTGCCGTCAAGGCCGGTGAGTTCGGTGAGGTCGGCGTAGGCTTCGCTGCGGCCCCAGGGGGTGCGGAGCTGGGCGTAGGCGGCGGTGGCGGCGGTGTACCGGGCGATGTCTCCCTTGTCGGGCCGGTCGGGGTGGGTGGCGGCGGCGATGTGCCGCCAGGCGGCGCGGACGGTTTCGTCGTCCAGGTCGGGGCGGGCGGACAGGCCGAGGGCGGCGAACGGGTCGGTCATGGGGTGGCTCCGGGTCCGAAGACGTCATCCAGGCTGAGCAGGTCGGGGTCGGGGGCGGTTGCGCGGCGGGGCGCGGGCACGCGCGGCGGCTGGATGGGTGCGCGGGCGGGGAGCAGGGTGAGCGGGGAGGGGCGCGGCCGGGCGACCTGGACGAAGGTGGCGGCGCCGTGGGAGATGTAGCAGGCTTGCCCGGTGCGCAGGCGGCGGATCAGGTCGGGGTCCGCGATCCAGGTCCGCTGTTCGCGGGTGGTGCCTTCGTCTCCCCAGGCGGTGCCGATGAGCTTGTGGGCGGTGGCCAGGACGCGGCGGGTGCCGGCGAGTTCCACGACGGGTTCGGGGTAGGGGGTGTGCATGAGCCAGATCCCGCCGTCGGCGGTGGCGGCGATGCGGTACCGCTCGTCGTCGTCGGCGCCGAGTCCTTGCCAGGACTGGGCGGAGACCTGGACGCCGATGCCGAGGGACCGGCCGCGTTCGTAGAGGTTGGAGATGGGGACGCGGCGGGATACGGCGCTGTAGTCATCGGCGGCGAGCAGGATGGCGCGGGGTTCGGCTGTGGTGCTGGTGGCGGCGTGGGCGGCGAGTTCGGTCAGGGCCATGGCCTGGGCTTCGGCGACGGAGGGTTCGCGGGTGCCTTCGAGGATGAAGTACCAGGCGTCGGCGTCGGTGAGGTGGCCGGGGCCGTCGAGGGCGGGTCCGAGGCGGCCGAGCAGGGTGGACATGCGCAGGGCGATGTCGGGGATGTGCCGGGCGGCGGCCCGGATGGCCGATGTTTCGGCGGGGTGGCAGCCGTCGTCCCAGGTGCCCAGGAGCCAGCGTTCGTCGAGGCGTTGCAGGAGGCCGGCGGTGCTGGCGGGGGGTCCGGTGGGGGCGATGCAGGCCAGGGTGAGGATGGCCTGGAGGATGTCGGCGTAGTAGGCGGCGTTGCCCTGCCCGGTGTCGGTCATCTGCCAGAGCAGGACGGCCAGGTCCGGGGCGGGGATGTCCCATAGGGACAGCCGGGCCTCATCGGGCCAGATCGCGACGCGGCGGGCGCCTGCTCCGTGGAGCAGGCGGCGGGTCCGGTTCGCTTTGGTGCGGGCGTCGGGTCCGCCTTTGCAGTCCAGCACGATCAGCAGCGGGCGCGGTCCGCCGGCTTCGGCGCCGGCCCGCGCGGCGGTGTACCAGCCGGCCCACAGCCGGATCATCAGGTTCGTTTTCCCGCACCCGGTCGCGCCGATGATCACCATGTGACGGGCGCACGCGCTGAACGGGACGGTGAACACCGGCCGCCAGCGGTGCCCGATCGCGCGTATGGTGCCGCCGACGGGGATGCGGCGGCCCGCCCCGAGGAGGGGGACGGCGCCGGGCGCGTTGACGCGGCCGATGGCGGCGCGGACCTGCCGTTTCCACTGGCGGGCGTCGAAGGTGATCGGCGCGGAGGCCATCCGGCCGCCGATGCCGCTGGTGATGGCGTAGATCCGCCATGCCCACAATGCGGCGGCCAGCGCGAACCCGGCCGGGATGGTGACCGGGAGGAGCATGAGGAATGTCCGCCAGGCCAGCCCGGCGTCCAGGTGCCAGCCGTGCGCCCAGCCGTGGGCCCAGTCGCGGGCCGGGGTCAGCGCGAGGGCCCGCCAGCCGTGCTGGCGGGCGGCGGCGGCGAGCAGGTAGACGGCGGTGACGGCAAGTGTCCCGGCGGCGGTGCGGCGCAGCCGCGCGGGCGGCCAGCCTCGCAGCCACGCGGCGGCGTACCCGGTGGCGGTCATGAGGGTCAGCGGCCATACGGCGACCGCGAGGGCGGCCAGCAGCAGCCACCCGGCTGCCTTGAAGGCCTTGCGGATGAGCCACAGGGCGATGGTGAGTTTGAGCCAGGACCAGACGGTCATTGCCAGGCCTCCGGGGTGAACGCGTACGGGGGCAGGGCCCGGATGGTGATCCTGGGCTTCTGACCTGCGGAAACAGTGTCCGCGGAGCGGGTGACGACGGGCCGGGCGGCGGGCGCGGTGAGGTAGATGACCTGCGCGTACCGCGCAGGGCCGGTGAGCAGCCCGCCCATGATCCGGGTCGTGCGGGCGGCCGGCTTGGGGGTCAGCTCGACTTCCAGGGCCCAGACCTGCCCCGGATAGGGGCAGGTCTGGGTGGAGGGCCAGTGGATCTCGGCGTCGGGCAGGTGCCCGGCGCCGGCCCCGGACCCCAGGGCGGCGCGCAAGCGGCGCTCGGACTGCCACCACGGGCGGCCCTGGGTCCAGGCCGGGGAGGCCTGGAGCCAGATGCGGGCGGCCAGGACGGCGCGGATGTGCGCCAGGCGCGCGAGTGCCGGGCGGGTGGCGGGGTAGCCGAGTCCGGCGGCGGTCATGCCGGCCGGGGTCAGCCAGCACCACGCGGGGCCGGGTCCCAGCCGCTCCGTGGCGGCGTACCCGGCGCGGCGCCACCGGGCCGTGATCCCCCGCAGCCGGGCGGGCTGGACGCTCAGCGCGTCGGCCAGCAGGTCGTAGGGGGCGCCGAAATGCTCGGCGCACAAGATCAGGCCGTCGATGTCCCGCTGCCCGAGCCGTACCGCGCCGTAATCGGCGCGGCGCGGCGGCCCGGTCGCGGTGTGGTGGGTGTGATCCCTGCCGGTTTCCAGCATTTGCCCGCCGTCCCACTTCAGTCACACTAACCATTATTTGCCCCGTGTGCCCGTTTGCATACGGTTAGTGACTGATTCTGCCGTGCGGGGCACCCGCGCGGCAGGAGCGCGGCTGGGGACGTAAGAGGTCCGTTAGAACTCCGGGCGGGCCGTGCGGGTGGCCGTGCGGGGGCTGTCATCGTTACCGGCGCTGCCGGTAACGATGAACCGGGAACCGGGGTGCAGGAGGCAGGCACCAGGCAACCCCCGGCGGGGTAGCAATTGACGGCGCGTTCCTCGCTTCGCTCGGGGGGTTGCCTGTCCCGTTCCTGACCGCGATCCGCCAGGGTCGCGGTGGGGACGGCGGCCTGTACGTTACCGGGGCTGGCCGGCGCTGCGTTGTGCTAGCTCGGTGTCGATGGCGCTCAGGTGCGCCAGGATCGGGACTAGGGCCGGTGAGCCGGGTCGTGCCAGGGCCAGGCTGACCGCGAGATCACGCCGGGTCCGCTCAAGCTCGCCTGGGGTCAGCGTGCTGACGTCAAGCTCGCGAGCTGGCACGGCGGATGTCCTCGCGCTCGTCTTGCTCGGCTATCACGTCGGCGAGGTCCTTACTCAGTTCCTCGCGCGGGCGGGACAGGGGCGGCAGCGTGTCCATGGCAAGTCTTTCTTCCAGCGCCCGGCGTAGCTTCGTCAGCTCGGACGTTGTCATTTTCGGTATCGGGTGCAGGAGGTGCTGGCCTGTCTCGGTCACGGTCACGGTCCTAACGCTGTCTGCCGGTTCGGGGTGGGCTTGCGGGCCGCCGGGGTGCTCCTGGCGGGCTGGCGGGGGTTGCGGTGATTTGCGGTCGTGGGTGAACAGGACGGCGCGGAGCACGGGCGTGTAGTCGGGGTGGAACTGGGGGCCGAGCGCGGCGAGGAGCTGGCCTTCGGTCCCTGCGGGGTTCTGCTCGCGCCATTGCGCTACGGCGGCGCGGGCCCGGTCGAGGTCTTCGGGGTGGTCTTCGCGGAACCTCATGGCGTGCCCTGGGGTCCCTGGTCAGCGGGGGTGGCGGTGTTCCGCGTGGCGGGGGTGTCCCCGGCCGGGGTGCGGAGGGTGGCCCAGGTGTATTTGCCGCCGTTGGGGGCGGGGTGGGTTCCCCATTGGTGGCTGAGGGCGGTGACGATGAGCAGTCCCCGGCCGTGTTCGGTGAGGGGGCCGGGTGGCG
>JBEKGC010000305.1:0-11478 GCA_050013055.1 Streptosporangiaceae bacterium | reverse complement strand
AGCGACGGAGCCCTCGTCAGCAAGGAGATCGTCCACGCCGTCACCAGCCTCGACGCGAAAAAGGCCACCGCCGGGGCCCTCGCAGCGATCGCCCGCGGCCAGTGGGGCATCGAGTCCGTGCATGGGTCCAATACAGTCAACACACTTGGACCAGGTCCTCCTTCTCGAGGCAAAGCATTGTTATTTTCAGGCGGTTATGGCCGACGATGTATCACTGCATTAATAGCCATGATAATGTAATGCTCGCTCATCGGCAGAATAGTATGCCTGGCAGCTGTCCCAGCCTGGGCGAGTCGTATAGATCACCCCGTGCGGGGCGTGCCGCGGAAGGCGAGGTCGCGGGGCGGCCTTCGGCCTTCGGCCGTTCGGCTGACGTCGGCTCTTCCGCTAGGTTGCGTGTCGCGGGATGTAACGACGGCTCGCTGCTGGCGTGAACACCTGCGCGGACTGGTGTGGTCAGGCGGCGTGGGTTTCGAACCACACGGAACCGAGGTCGTACCCTGCGGTCAGGCGCACGTCGGAGTCCAAGGCGGCGGCTAGGTGCCGCAGCAGGGCGATGGTGGGCTCGGTGCCGCCCTCTTCGATGCACTCGATCTCATCGGCGGTCAGGCCTAGGGCGCAGCGCTGGTCATACACGGCCTTGCCGAAGGCCAGGGCCTCGCGGATGGCGATCCGCTCAGGATCCTCGGCCTGCTCGGGCAGGGGGGACCCAGCGGGTGTGGTAACCGGTCATCACGCCTGCCTTTCGGAGGGCTACCGTTGCCGGACCCCGCCTGGTTGGTCTGCCTCTGATCACGCGGGCAGGGATGCCTCTACCAGGCAGAACTGCGATCCAGATACGCGCCGCAGGGTGATCCGCTAATCGGGAGCCCAACGGGGAGCCAACGACATCCGCTGAAGGTGATCCATCGTGCGCTTTCCTGACCTGCCGGAGCCACGTGCTGGTCACAACTGGTACTGCACCGCGGCTCGCTCAGCGGCTATCGGCTGGATAAACTGCGCGATGATCTCCCGATGCTCCGGGTTGTCCCGGTAAGCCTGGAGTCCTTCGAGATCGTCAAAGTCGGCCACCACAGCGAACTCGAAGTTCCCCTCGGCCAGACCGAGGTCAGGTCCTACATGGTAGGCGCGCAGCACCGGCAGCAACCCGGGCAGTCGCCTGAGCTCAGCGGCCACCTGCCGCTTTTGCGCCTCAGTCGCCTCGGCGGTCCAGCGGAACATCACCACGTGCCTGATCATAGGCAGACGTTATCAACCCGGGCGGCATTCGCGCCGGGCCGCGCGCATCGAGCCGACGCGGTCGAGGCGGAACCTGTGATTTCCGCGGTCGGTTAAGGCGCAGGAGGAAGTAGTAGCAATCGTTTTGGCGGCTAGGGTGCAGGACGTACGCGGCGGCTATCTTCAGGGCGTAGTTCTCTGTGCTTGTCACGGGGCTGCGGGAGCGGATCTGGTAGCAGCCGGCGGTCCGGCACCGCCGTGCTGCGTGCTGCTGAAGCACGGTTCCTATTCCGCGGCGGCGTCGTTGCGGATCGACTCCGAAGGCCCCGACATAGCCTTCCAGGAGCGGTTCGCCACGGTGTATTACCGGCCGGCCTGCCCTCCTCGGCGCCGATCACCTGGACCAGGTAGCACAGGAAGCCGGCGCACCGGGTGCCGTCAAAGGCGGCGAGCACGTGAGATTCCAGCGCATGCGGGATGGGGGAAGCCAGATAGCGGTCCTGGGCCAGCACGCGGCCGCCCGGATGAGCACCTGCTCGAAGTGCGCTGTCCCAGGCTGGGCCTCTAGCACCTGTAGCTGCCGTCCAGGCTCGTCAGCATGGTCATCCATCCGCCCATCATGCCGCCCGCCGGCAGGGGCTTGCGGCCTGACGCCGTCCAGAAGCCGGGCAGCCCGAGGTGGTGATTCGGCCACGCGACTCGCGGCAGGTGAGCGCGTTTCCGCGGAGACGGCTTGTGAAATTCTGCACAAGGCGCTTCCGCGGAAACGTCACCGACAAGGCGACGCGACGGTAATCCGGTCGGCGGCATGACAGTACGTCTGATCGCTGTCATCCTGAGAACGAGCTTTGGTCCCGGGAACGGTTCCCTTGGACACTCGAGATCGGCAGTGGTGTAACCGTGCTCAGTGGCGGCGAGGATGAACGCAATTGGTCACAGCGGTACAAGGCGAACCTGCAAAAGCTGGCATCAGGTGATCTGATCCAGGTCGTTGAGGTTGTCCGCGACCTATCGGGACGGGAGGCCAGCCGGGGCCTGTCCGTTGGGGAGAAGCGGATGCTGGCCAAAGCGCGTCTCATACTCCTCCAGGAAGGCTGACGCGCTTCGTGCTTTCAGCTGCTGGCTCTGCGGGCTGGCGGCTCAGGTATAAACATACGGCATGGCAGCCTTTTTGCCCGGGTCGATTCAGATTGCCAATGAAGCTCAGAGCTCTTGATAACCGCGTACAGTTCCGCCTAATCTGTACTGGAAAGTCACTTTCGGCCCTGTTTGTTGGAGGCGCGCAGCACGGCATTTTTCTGTCGTGTTGGCTTGACTATCTTCTGGCGAATGCTCGGCAAACTTCGGCCCTCCCTGGAACTGTGGCGCCTGGCCACGAAAGGTACGACAGTGGTCTGCGGGACTGCTTTGTCCGACCATGAGCGGGCCTGCACTCTGGTCGCCTATCTGCCGCGCTCAAGCGCAGCGCGAGAATCACCAGCGCATAAGTGCGGTAGTAGTCGCTTGGGATGGCGGTGGGGCAGGCCCTCGGCCACGGTTCTCGGTCATTCGTGCCACTGTATCCGCAATACGGGGGTATCTCGGGGTGGGCGGCCCTCCTGCCTGGTAGTGGTTTGTCTAGGATGAGCTGGTGAGCGGGGACCGTGAGCTCGGTGTCGTGGTGTTCGGCGCCACCGGTTTCGTCGGGCGGCTGGTGGCCGGTTACCTGGCCGGTCATGCGCCTGGCGGGGTTCGCATCGGGCTGGCCGGACGCTCTGAGCGCCGGCTGGACGGGGTCCGGGCGGGGCTGGGTGCTGCCGCGTCGGCCTGGCCGCTGCTGCTCGCTGATTCGGCCGACCCGGTGTCGCTGGCCACGCTGGCCAGGAAGGCCCGGGTGGTGGTCACCACGGTGGGGCCTTACCGCGCCCGCGGGCTCGCGCTGGTGCGGGCCTGCGCCGAGGCGGGCACCGATTACGCGGACCTGACCGGTGAGGTGCTGTTCATCCGGGACAGCATCGACAGCTGCCACGACGCGGCCGTGGCCGCGGGTGCGCGGATCGTGCACTGCTGCGGGTTCGACTCGGTTCCCTCCGACCTGGGTGCGCTGCTGCTGCATCACGCTGCCCGCGCCGACGGTGCCGGTGACCTGCTGGACACCACCCTGGTGGTGACGGCGATGCGGGGCGGGCTCAGCGGCGGGACCCTGGCCTCGATGATGGGCCAGATGGAGGAGATGCGGGCCAGCGCTGAGCGCCGCCGGGTCGTGCAGGACCCTTATGCGCTCAGCCCTGACCGCCCGGCTGAACCCGGCCTGGGTGACGAGCGTGACCTGGGCTGGGCCCGGTATGACGGTGAGCTGCGGATGTGGACCGGGCCGTGGGCCATGGCCGGGATCAACACCCGCGTGGTGCGCCGCAGCAACGCCCTGCAGGGCTGGGCTTATGGCCGCCGTTTCCGGTACCGGGAGGTCACCGGGTTCGGCGTCGGCCCGGCCGCGCCCGTGCTGGCCGGGCTGGCCAGCGCCGGGACGACGGCCGCGGAGGCGGGGCTGGCGTTCGGGCCTTCTCGGGCGCTGCTGAGCCGGCTGCTGCCCGCACCGGGCCACGGCCCTGGCGAAAAGACCCGCCGCACAGGGTATTTCCGCATCCAGATCCATACCCGGACCTCCGCCGGGCCGCGGTACCTGGGCACCATCGAGGCCCAGGGCGACCCGGGATACGCTGCCACCTCGGTGATGCTCGGCGAAACCGCCTTGTGCCTGGCCCTGGACCGCGATCAGCTGCCCGACGGCGCCGGCGTCCTGACACCGGCCACCGCGATGGGCGCCGTGCTCGCCGCCCGGCTCAGGTCGGCGGGCCACACGCTAGACACCAGGCAGATCACTTCGTTACCCGGCAAACACCCACGCCCTGGCTGGTCAGCCCGCATGACTGCGGGTCACGCATCCGCCGCGGGTGCTGCACTGAGAACAAGAAAGCGCTAGCGAGCACCGTCACCCGATCGGACTACCACTAGAGCGATCACCGCGCCCGGTAAGCGGCATGAGCGGACGCCGTGGACGGGCTTCCGGCCGGCCTGTCCGGTGGCTAGACTTGCAGGCAATTCCTGTTTACTGGTGATGGCCTTGGTGTGCCGTGAAGCACCGCGTCGATGAGCAGCACGAAATCAGTTTTCCTTCGCCGGGAGCGGCTTTCTGGCCAGTGAGCGGCCCGCAGATACGGTCCGGACTCGCCGGGATCTCGCCCGGGAACGGCGCCCCCGGCGGCACCGGTGCTGGGATCACATCATCGTGGCGCCACTGTGGCCCTTGCATGGCGTTAACCTCGGGACGCTGCTGCGTACCTGCGACGCCCCGCCTGCGTGCACTGGACCGGCCGCGACGTCACCCGGTGGCTATCTGAACAGGGTCCGCCGGATCCCGCGTCATCGGCGTGGAACTCGCCGACGAAGCTGTCAGGCTGGCCGATCTGCCGGCCGCCCGGCAGCGCACCATCGCCGTCCTGGGGCATGAGCAGACAGGCATTCCGGCCGAGGCACTGGACCTGCTCGACGCGGTTGCAGAAATCCCGATGATCGGCACCGGGGCAAACCTGAACGTCGCAGTCGCGGGATCGCTCGTCCTCTACCGCCTCGCCGGATTCATCTGACGAGAACAGCAGAAAGCGCCAAGATCCGCGGCATGCGCCGTCGTGCATCTACGCCATTACGCGCGGGCTGCGGCAGAAGCGGATATACGTGCCACCAGGTGTTCTGCTCAGGTTGCCAGCACTGGTCCTTTCCTTGCCTGCCGTCATGCGTCCTGGCAGTCCAGCCCGGGTTCGTTCGCCGGTTATTCGGTCGCCGTGGACGTCTGATCGCGGTAGAACCAGGAGATGACCGAAGAACGGCTGCCCGGCGGGCGCAGTTTCGGAGCCGTACGCGTCGGCGACGAAGTCCGCCGCCCCGGGCAGCCGTGGACGGCGACCGTGCACTCGGTGCTGCGGCATCTGGAAGACGTCGGCTTCGACGGCGCCCCGCGAGCCCGCGGCTTCGATGAGCAGGGCCGCGAACGCCTGACGTTCCTGCCCGGCCAGACCTTGGCCGAGACTTCGCCATGGCCGGATTGGCTGCGCTCCGACAACGCGCTCCGGCAGGTCGGTGGGTGGCTTCGGAGGCTGCACGACGCGACCGCGGCATTCCGGCCGGCCGCAGACGCCGTGTGGTTCACCGGCCGGCCGTGGCAGCCGGGACTTGTGATCGCTCATCTGGATGCGTCGCCGTGGAACGCCGTGTGGGCCGGCGGCGCCCTGGCCGGCTTCGTCGACTGGGACACTGCCAGCCCGTCCCGGCGTGAGGATGACCTGGCGTTCTCGGCGCTGACCTGGGTGCCGCTGCTGACGGCGGAGGTCGCCGGGCCAGCCGGATTCGGTGACGCAGCCGACCGGCACCGGCGGTTCCATCTGGTCCTGGAAGCGTACGCATACACCGGCGACCCAATCGCGATCCGCAACGCGATCATCGGACGTGCCGAGCGCAACGTCGCGATGATCCGGCAGTTCGCCGACGGCGGTGAGCCGGTCTTCCAGCGCATGCTGCCGTGGGCCGCGGACCTGGAACGGTCCGGCAACGAGGTGGCCGAGCTGCCGGAGGAGTTCTGGCAGCGGCCGGGCCGCTGACGGATCTGGGACCAGCCGAGAGCGTGGCAGCGGCCGGCGGGTCGCCGAGCGCGTGGCCCCGGGCCTGGCCCCGGCGCATCGCGTGACTCCGTGCCGCTGGTAACGGCCACCACCCGCGCCCAACGACCCGCCGCCATCAAGCGGGCAATCCATCGATCGCCGTCTACATCAACGCGGCAAATCCGGACGTTCAGCGGAGACAGTTTGTGAAATTCTGCACAAGGCGCTTCCGCGGAAACGTCACCGACAAGGCGACGCGACGGCAATCCGGCCGACGTCCGGTCGGCGGCATGACCGGATGTTCGCCGACCCCGGGCGCGATCTGCCCCAAAGTGCCTGTCTGCCATCGAGTCCTCCGCGCATCGAGGCGGGGATCACCACCCTCTCTGCCCCCCGTTGGTTAAGGGGAGGGATGTCCCGGTGGCGGCGGCGCCTCGCCTGCCAGCTGCCCGGACGCCTGATCCCCTTGCTAGCCTCGGCCTATGACGCAGGGATTCCGTGCACAACGGGACAAGACGCCGTTTGACAAGCTGGCCCAGGCGTTCGCGCGGACCCGGCTGGGCGGCTGGCTGTTCGTGAATGTATTCCCGGTCATCGACCGGCGTCTCATCCCGCTGACGGGCGGGCGTCTAACGGTTGCCGTCGGGCAGCCGGTGCTGCTCCTGCATACCCGCGGGGCCCGGTCTGGCCAGCCGCGCAGCACACCGCTGCTCTATACACGGCACGGTCGCGGGTACGTGATTGTCGCCTCCAAGGCAGGTGCGGACCATCACCCGGCCTGGTACCACAACCTGCGTGCGCATCCAGATGCGGTCACGATCGAGGTCGGCGGGAGGCATATCCCGGTTCGACCGCATGAGGCCGAAGGCGCCGAGCGCGAGGAACTGTGGCGGCTGGTCAATGACAACTACAACGGCTACCAGGTGTACCAGCAGCGGGCGGGCCAGCGGACCATCCCGGTCGTGCGACTCGAACCCGCGTGACGGCGCCGGACTCGCGGACGCTGCAGTGAGCAGAACGCCCTGTATTCCAGCGGTCAAAGTGGCCACGCACTCGATGATGATTCCGGGTCATCTCTCCTCGCGGCAGATGCGGATGGCCTTGTGGCTCGTTATAAGGCTGACGCTGAGCTGATTTTTATGCGATATGCCATCATCCAGTGGTGGAGATGACACTGCGGTTCGAGATTTTCCCGGACGATCTTGACGCCGTCGTCGATTTCTATATGCGCGTCCTGCGTTTCCGCCTCACCGCCGATCGGCGCGATCAGCGGGAGCAGTATGTCTCGCTGCAGCGGGGCGGCGTGCGTGTCGGAGCCCTCAGGAGTGCGGTTCCGGATGCCCGCGCCGCCAGGCTGCCGCCTGCCGGGGTGGAGCTTGTGCTCGAAGTTGATGACGTCGTTGCTGAACGCGACCGGGTGACGGCGGCGGGATGGCCGCTGGCGGAGGATCTCCAGGACCGGCCGTGGGGCCTGAAGGACTTCCGGGTCCTCGATCCGGCCGGGTACTACTTGCGGATAACGGACCGGGCCCGGTAATCGCGTCGTAGGCTCTGACCCGCCGGAACCAGTCATCTTCGCGGCAGAACTGGTTAGCTCGTATCGTTCAGGCGGACCCGGACCTGGGAAGGCAGGATTCTTATGGCGGGACGGCTTGACGGGAAGGTTGCGCTGATCACGGGAGCGGCCAGGGGACAAGGCCGTAGCCACGCGGTGCGCCTGGCCCAGGACGGCGCCGACGTGATCGCGGTGGACATCTGCCGGCCGATCGATTCGGTCGCCTACCCGCTGGCGACGCCGGCAGACCTCGCCCGGACCGTGTCTGAGGTGGAGGCTCTCGGCCGCCGCATTGTCGCCGCCGAGGCCGACGTCCGTGACGCTGCCGCGCTGCGGGCCGTCGTGGCCGGCGGTATAGCGCGCCTCGGATCGGTGGACATCGTGGTGGCTAACGCGGGCATCGGGATGATGTCCGACGAGGCGAGCGAGGAGCAGGCGTTCCGTGACCAGGTCGAGGTCAACTTGTTCGGCGTCTGGAACACCGTCCAGGCCGCTGCGCCGGTCATGATCGAGCAGGGCCGGGGCGGCGCGATCGTCCTGACCGGGTCCACGCTCGGCCTGGTCGGCCGCGGCGGCAACGGCCGCGGCGGGTCGGACGGGTATTGCATCAACGAGGCGGTGGCCAAGCTGTTCGCCAGCGCTCCCGCCTCCAGCGGAGCCGACGTGGGCAACCTCCTGGACGTCCAGCTCATCGAAGCCGTCGACGTCAGCAACGCGATCGCCTGGCTGGTCTCCGACGAGGCCCGCTACGTCACCGCCGTAGCGCTCCCGGTCGACGCCGGGTTCACCGCCAAATAGCCCGGGCCTGCCCGAAACCGATCAGCGGGCGCCATGCTGTCGTCCGCTCATCGGCAGAATAGTATGCCGGGCAGCTTTCCCAGCCTGGGCGAGTCGTATGGATCACCCCGTTCGCGCGTGCCGGGGAAGGCGACGTTGCCGGGCGGCCTTCGGCCATCCGGCTGACGTCGGCTCTTCGCTAGGTTGCGTGTCGCGGTATGTGACGACAGCTCGCTGCTGGCCTGAACACCTGCGCGGACTGGTTTGGTCAGGCGGCGCCGTTTCGAACCATACGGAGCCGAGGCATCCCGACCGGGTGCAGCCCCTCACCGCCCAGGGTAGGCGTCCCCCTGTCGCAGGTCCATGAAGCGCTTCAGCGCGCTGTCATCTCGCATCGGCTCAATCATCTCGAGCATGGGCCCTCGTCGGTGCCCAGCATGACGCCCGGAATCCCCTGCCGTGTCGTGCTATTGACACTGCCGTGTGCCGACAGGATTATACAGACGGGCTGGGACAAATCTCGCCGTTCCCAACAAGGCCGCAGCTCTGCTTTAGCTGACGACCGCGCAGCGGAGCGTCTGGTGTCCCAGCGCCATCTGGCCGTATCGGCTCGGAGGGGCGGGGTAGCGATGCACGGTCTTGTCCGGCGTTTCGCCATGGCGGCCGGTGTGATAGCGCTGGCGGTGAGCTCCGCGGCAGGCGTGGCCATCACCACCGCGGCACCGGCCCAGGCAGCGGGCCGCCAGGTGACGCTGCCGTTCGGCGCTAACGACCTGGTCGCCCCGGCCGGGGTAGCGGTGGATGCCGCCGGGGACGTGTTCGCGTCCGATACCGGGCGGGGCGCCGGCATTGAACCGATCGTGGAGTTGAAGAACGGTGCCGCCCCCTCGGTGGACGCAGGATTCAGCGAGGGCATGCAGAACCCAGCCGGGTTGGCGGTGGATGCCGCCGGGGACGTGTTCGGCGTCGCCGGAGGCCTCGAGGGCCCGATGATAGTGCGGGAGCTGCAACGCAATCCTGACGGGACTGTCCAGGAGGTCACGCTGCCGTTCAGCGGACTGAACGACCCGCAGGCGGTGGCGGTGGACGGCCTCGGGGACGTGTTCGTCGCCGACGCGCTGAACAACCGGATCGTGGAGTTGCCGAACGGGCCCGACGGATACGGCAGCCAGGTCACGCTGCCGTTCACCGGGCTGAACCAGCCGAGCGGGGTGGCGGTGGATGCCGCCGGGGACGTGTTCGTCGCCAACGCCGGCGCCCGCCCGGGCCAGGTGCTGGAGTTGCCGTCCGGGCCCAACGGGTACGGCAGCCAGGTGACGCTGCCGTTCACCGGGCCGATCGGCCCGGTGGGAGTAGCGGTGGATGGCGTCGGCGACGTAATTGTCACCGACGGCCTCAACCTTCAGGTACTGGAGTTGCCGCGCACGTCCAACGGGTGGGGCAGTCAGGTCACGCTGCCGTTCACCGGGCTGGACGAACCGGGCGGGGTGGCGGTGGACCTCGCCGGGGACGTATTCGTCACCGACGGAATCACTAACCTGGTGCTGGAGGTGCCGCGTGCGGTGACGTCCTTCCACGTCCCGGGCCGACCGGGAATCACCAGCGTGACCCCCGGTGACGGCCAGGCTACCGTCGCGTTCACCCCGTCACAGGCCGACCAGAACCGCGGTAATCCGCTGACCTACACCGTCATAGCCAGGGCCGGGAATAATGTCACGTCGGGGCCAGGCATCACCGCCTCCGGTACTACCAGCCCCATCACGGTCACCGGGCTGGTCACGGGCACCAACTACACCATTGCGGTCTACGCCACGAACGGGGTGGCGGGTAACGGGCCGGAGTCGGCGTTTGTGGATCTGTACCGGCTCCCGGGCGCGCCGAAAATCACGAGCGCGACCGCGGGTAACGGCCAGGCCACCGTCGCGTTCACCCCGTCACAGGCCGACTTGAACCGTGGAAACCCGATCACGTCCTACACCGTTACGGTCCGGCAGGGAGTCAACGTGACCACCGGGACGGTCGTCACCACGGCCTCCGGCGCCGCCAGCCCGATCACGGTCACTGGGCTGCCCAACGGTACCAACTACACCGTCACCGTCTACGCCACCAACCCGGCGGGTAACGGGCCGGAGTCGGCGCCGAAGGTCGTTTTCCCGGCGACTGTGCCCGGCGCGCCGACCAACGTGACCGCGACCAACTCCTCGAACGGCACGGCCACCGGCACGGTGGATGTGTCGTTCACCCCGCCCGCCAGCAACGGGGGCAGGCCGATCCAGAGCTACACCGCGGTCTCCAGCCCGGGTGGCATCACCGGCACCGCGGGTCCCAGCGCCACGGACGTCCAGGTCACCGGCCTGACGTACGGGACCAGCTACACCTTCACCGTCTACGCCACCAACGCGGTGGGCTACGGCCCGGCTTCGGCGCCGTCCGATGCGGTGACACCGGCGGGAATTCCGAGCCCTCCGCAGGTCCCGGGCGCAGCGACGCTGGACCAGGCCGCGTACGTGTCCTGCCTGCCGCCCGCCAGTGACGGCGGCAGCCCGATCGTCTCCTACACGGTGACCTCCAGCCCCGGCGGCATCACCGCCACCGGGCCGTCGTGCCCGATCCTGGTCACCGGCCTGACCGACGGAACCAAGTACACCTTCACCGTGACCGCGACCAACGCCGGCGGCGGCACCAGCCAGCCCTCGCAGCCCACCGCCCGGATCACCCCGCACGCGCCCTCCGGCAAGCCGCCCGCCAACGACAACTTTGGCAGCGCGCAGGTGATCAGCGGCACCTCCGGATCGGTGACCGGGACCAACGTCGGCGCCACGGTGGAGCCGGGCGAGCAGACCATCCAGGACAACCGGGGCGGCGCGTCGGTCTGGTACCAGTGGACCGTGCCCGTTACCGGGTCGTACCAGTTCGACACGTGCAGCGCCAACCCCGGTGTGGTCGGCCTGATCGGGCTGTTCACCGGAGACAGTGTCAGCAACGCCACCGAATTCCCGCCTGGCCCCAGCCCTGACCTCTGCCCGGCCGGGGAGGCCGGCTCGACCATCATCACCGGCACGATGAGCGCCGGCCTGACGCTTTACATCAAGTTCGACGGTGTCAACGAGGACGGCAGCAATGCGAACCCGCCCTACGAAGGACCGTTCACCCTGGAGTGGTCCCAGCAGTCCTAGCGGCGCCGGGCGCCGGTGTAGGTGTCCTGGTTACTGAATCCGCCGGTGCCCGGCCGGCAGGACCGTGCGCTCGCACGCGGCTGACTGTCCGATCCCATCAAGAGGTTAGCTTTCCTGG
>JBEKGC010000304.1:0-8327 GCA_050013055.1 Streptosporangiaceae bacterium | reverse complement strand
AGCCGGTATCCGGCCGGGTGCGACTCGATCACGGGGCCAAGCCCGGCGTGGCGCAGCTCGGCCCGCAGCCGGGACACCAGCGTCTGCAGCGCGTTAGCGGGATTTCCTGGCGGGTCGTCTGGCCAGATCTGCCCGGCCAGCGACCCCGTCGGCACGACACGCCCGGCGTTCAGCGCCAGCAAGGTCAGCAAAACGCGCAGCTGACGACCGCCGATAACCAGCGCGCGCCCATCGGTGTCTTGCACGTGAAGCGGGCCAAGTAGCCCGATACGCAGCGCGTTCGGCATCTGCCCTCGCCGGTCATCGATGGGCCGGCGCGGATTCCCCCCCTGCCATTCAACGCGTCGCCTCACCCTACGCTTCCTAGCAGGTTCTACTATCAACCGTCGGGAGGAAAAGAGGCGAGGGTGATATCAGGCCAGGACGGGCGGTGGCGCCCGATCCGCGCAGTGCTGGCCGGCCGGGCGCTGGCCGGCCGGGCGCTGGCCGGCCGGGTGCTGGCCGGCCGCGTGCTGGTCACGGTCGCGGTGCTGACCGTGACCGGGTGCGGCACGGCAGGCTCCGGCGCGGCCGTGGCGCCGGCGCCGATGTCGATCAGCAGCGAGGCGTTCATCCAAGGTGGCCTGGTGGCGCGGTACACCTGTCACGGCGACAAGCTCAACCCCCCGCTCAACTGGTCGGGCGCGCCGCCAGGGACGAAGAGCCTCGCGCTCATCGTCGACGATTCCTCGGCGCCCATCACGCCCTTCATTTACTGGCTCGTGTTCGACCTCGGGCCGGGAACAACGGATATCCAGGAGGGCTCCAAGCTGCCTCCCGGCGCCCGCCAGGCCCAGAACAGCCAGGGCACCGCGACCTACGACCCGCCGTGCCCGAAGGGTCATCCGCACGCGTACCGATTCACCGTTTACGCGCTGCGTGCCGTCCTGAAACAGGCCAACGGCGCTTCGCTGGCGTCGGTGCTGAGCTCGATCGAGGCCGCTACCATCGGACGTGGGCGAATAGTGGTCACCGGTAACCCGTGATCGCGCTGATACGTGTCGTGATCAGCCGAAAACGGAACTTTTTGAATCGTGGGACACGCTCCCCGGCAGTGCGTAACAATCGATGATCAAGCGGGTTTCACGGCACTCGCGACATCAAGGGTAAGGCTCGCGTCATTGGCCGCGTGTGCCTAACTTGCGCTCCCCTACCGGGCCCAGCGTTCTGGATGGAGACCATGATTCTGGTCGCGGGACTCGCCGCTGCCGGGCTCGTCGGCATCGCGGCAGCGTTCTATTTCAGCCTGCGTATGGGTAATAGCGGTTATAGACGCAGCTCACGGCGGTCCCCCAAAGCCGGACGGAGCCAGGGGGGCCACGGGGGCCAGGCCGATGGGCACAAGGGCAGCCGGAGGATGGCCGCGCCTGACGACTGGGCCGCCAACGACCAGCGGGCGGCGGATAATACCCGGAGCGTCGGGACAAGACGAAGTGCAAATGCTGGCCGGCCCGCGAATGCCGACCGGCCGGGAAGCCATGCGTCAGGTAATTATCGTGGCGTGGCTCACACCGGACCAAACGCCGTGGTGGATTTTGGTGGGCTGGTGGGCGGCCCCGTCGCCGGGCGGCCGGGCGAGGCGGCAGGTGACCCGCGGTCGCCGGGCGCCGCACCCGCGGGTACCCTCGCGCCGCTGGCTGCCTTCGGCCATGCCGCCGCCGATCCGGGCGCCGCAGACGAGGGGGGCAGCCCGGCGAAGGAGCCTAAATCACGTCGGCGGATGGGCTGGCGCAAGGGGTCCGACATCGACGAGGAAATGTGGCCGACGGAAGCCTTTGGCGGGCTGAGCGACGACCAGTTCTGGGATGACCTGGCCTCTGATAAGCCTCTCACGACGACCGCGCGCACCGCCCACCAGGATCCCTCGGCCAGGCCCCGGCCGCCGGTGCCGACCGACCGGGCCGGTAGCCACGGCAGGCGGCGGCCCGCGCCTGAAGCCGGCAGCGCACCCGGATACCCGCGCTCCCGTGGCCCAGTCCCCCCCATCCAGGCCCCGCCATCTCCTCAGGCACCCCAGGTTCAGGCACCTCAGGCACCTCAGGCACCTCAGGTCACCCAGCCGGTTCCGAGCCTGGGCGCCGAGCAGCCCGAACCAGCGCGCCAGCCGACGCGGACCGGGCCCAACCAGACGCGGAGCCGCGAAACACCGGGCCGGCGCCACGCCGATGCCGATGAGGATCCATTGACCAGCGCGGCCTTCTCGCTACGCGCCAGCGGACCTGTGGACGGGAGGTCGAACCAGGTTCCCAGCGGGCCACGAGAGGCCAGCTGGGACCAGTACAATGCGGCCGTTTCACAGGAAACAGAAACACAGACCTTCCGAACGGCCGATGCTCACCGCTCGGCCCCCAGCTGGCCGCGCGAGAGGGGCGCCGACGCTTACAGTGGTGCCTCGGCGTACCTGTACCCCGGCCGGCCATCCGGCGACCGGCGGCCCTACGGTGAGAGCCGTCCCTACCAGGGGAACCAGTCGCATAGCGAGCCGCCCACCGGCGCCGTCGCGGTACCGCCTGCGCACACCACGCCCCCGGGCGACCCCTACGGCCATGCTCCCGCCGACGAGCCGAGACGCCAGAACGGCGGCGCAGGCGCCCGGCGCGGTCAGGCTCCGTGGCCTGGGTCCCAGGGGCCTGCTCTCCCGGGCGAGGGTTATCGTCAGCCGCGCGACCCGCGGGATGGTTACCGCCGGTTAGCGACCGAGCGCTCATGACCTCCAGCACACTGGATGCATGCCCGAAGGAGACGTGGTCTGGCAGGCGGCCCGCCGCCTGCATAAAGCGCTGGCGGGACGGACGCTGACGCGCAGCGATTTCCGGGTTCCCCGGCTGGCCACCGTGGATCTGACCGGTGACGTCGTCACCGAGGCCGTCTCCCGTGGCAAGCACTTGCTCACCCGCACTCAGAACGGCTTCACCGTTCACACCCACTTGCGGATGGACGGCAACTGGCGGGTCCGGCCGGCGGCGGAGCGGATGCGGGACAGCCACCAGATCAGGCTGGTGCTCGCGAACGATGACTGGCAGGCCATCGGGTACGCGCTCGGCGTTGTCGAACTGATCCGGACCAGCGAAGAATCGCAGGTCGTTGGACACCTAGGCCCGGACCTTCTGGGCCTGGACTGGGACCGGGCCGAGGCGGTGCGACGGCTGAGCGCCGGGCCTGAGCGGCCGATCGGCGAGGCGCTGCTCGACCAGCGCAACCTGGCCGGAATCGGCAACGTGTACAAGGCCGAGGTGCTGTTCCTGCGCGGTGTCAATCCCTGGCGCCCCGCGGGCGGCGTGCCGGACCTCGACGCCCTGGCCGACCTGGCCAGGCGGCTGCTCGACGCGAACAAGGAGCGGCACGGCCACATAACGACAGGGAACTGGCGCCGCGGCGAGGAGCACTGGGTGTACGGACGGCGGGGGCGCCCGTGCCGCCGCTGCGGCACGCCCATCCGCTCCGAAGGACAGCAGGACCGGATCACCTTCTGGTGCCCGTCCTGTCAGCCTGGCTGACCTGGCCGCACAGCCGGTTAGCAACGTTTCAGCAGCTCAGAGGCACGATAGGTACTTTATTGCATATCCGTAAACGCGTTATATCGCACTTGTAAAGCATCATGTGATGGCCTAGATATAACTTTGTGATACTTGCGATACCTCACGTGAAAAGCTGATAGTCCTGGCACAAATGTCCATTATGAATGTTCCATAAGGTGGGATCTTCTCTGGATTTACGGGATTTCCTGGACACGATGCCGCATGCTGATCCTGCGTGTGGAGCTTTGTATTCCGTAGCGTGAATACAAGCTTCCCCTGCGTCGGAGCGGACCAGTCGCACCCTGTGGCGACCACGAAGAGGTCCGCGGCATCGGGCCGCACGAGGCCCCATGTGGTCGACCCACCCCCGGGAAACCTTAAGGAGCAGCAGCATGCGAGCACGACATAAGGCAGGCACCATCGCCGGAACGATGGCACTTTCTCTGGTGTTTTTCTCAGGAACGGCTAGCGCTCACACGGAGTCGTTCAACCAGCGGACATCGAGCTACGTGAAGTCGTTCATAGGGCGAGTTCCCTACACCTACGGCGGAAGTTCCCCCAGCTCAGGCTTTGACTGCAGCGGGCTCACCATGTACGTCTACGGCCACTTCGGCCGGTCGATCCCGCGGACAGCCGAAGCGCAGTTTCTGCATTTCCGCCGCGAGAGCAAGAGCAAGGCGTGGGGCGGGGATCTCGTTTTCTTCCATGAGAACTCGGACCCGAACAGCTACGTCTACCACGTCGCCGTTTACGAAGGCGGCAATAGCATGGTGTCCGCGACTGATCCCGCAGGCGGGATCAGGTGGCAGACAATCTGGTCGCCGGATGTGACTTTCGGCACAATTAGTCACTAAGCCCGGCCCTTATGAGTGCCCCCGCCGTGAACCCGCGGGGCGCTCTGCCGATGACCGGCAGCTGCCGTATCAGATGTTGAGCCTGAAGCGGGCTGATGAACCCGTATACCTTCCTCTGCTTGTCTCTGTTTGTCATATGCAGGCAACTACCTGCATAATGGCGGGGTGGACGACGACGACGCCGTGTTCCGGGCCTTGGCCGACCCGACGCGCAGGGTCCTGCTGGACAGGCTCCGCGAACGCAATGGCCAGACTCTCGGAGAACTGTGCGAGCCGCTTGAGATGGCACGGCAGTCGGCGACCCAGCACCTGGGTGTGCTGGAGGCCGCGAACCTCGTTACCACCGTTCGCCGGGGCCGGGAGAAGCTGCACTACCTCAATCCCGTCCCGCTCTGGACCATCGGCGAACGCTGGATCGGCAAGTTCGAACGGCCGCGGCTGCGCGCACTAAGCGCCATCAGGCAACGAGCAGAGGAGAGCGCGATGGCCGATCGGCCAAGCTACGTGTATGTCACCTATATCGAAAGCTCGCCAGAGCGGGTGTGGGAAGCACTGACTGACCCAGCGCTGACCGCCGAGTACTGGGGGCACAGCAACGTCTCCGACTGGCAGGCCGGCTCCCTCTGGGAGCACCGGCGCGTCGACGGCTCGGGCATCGCCGACGTGATCGGCACCGTGCTTGAGTCCGTCCCGCCCCGGCGGCTCACGATGACCTTCGACGTCCCCGACGGCGATACCCCTGCGCAGGGACCATCGACGGTGACCTTCGACATCGAGCCCTACCACGAGATCGTCCGGCTCACGGTCACGCACGAGAACCTGGCCGACCAGGACGCGCTGGAGGCGATCTCGGCGGGCTGGCCAGCCGTCTGCGCCAACCTCAAGTCACTGCTTGAGACGGGCCACGTCCTGCCGCGCGCACCGTGGGAGATGCACGCCGAGCTGGGCGCGACCCAGATGGCCCGCAACGACCCTCGCCCGCCAGACTCCTGAGCGAGGGTCGTTGTCACCCTCCCGTGGCCCGACCATGGGGCAAATTCGGGTTTGACCGGCGGGGGACGGGTAGGCGCGGCGAACGCCGGGCGGGGTCATGAGGGCAGACCCCCCCGCGCTTGTCCATCGTGCCTACGGGAGGAAATACCCATGACGAGCAATCGCAACACGGTCATCCGGTCCCTGCATGACCTTGGTGCCGCCGCCTGGTTCGGCGGCACCCTGATGGGGGCCATCGGAGTCAACGGCGCGTCCAAGGATGTCAAGGATCCAGCCGAACGGGCCGCTGTCGCGTCCGCGGGATGGGCGCGCTGGGCACCCGTCTCCGCGGCGGCCATCGGCGCGCACCTCGTCGGCGCGACCGGGCTGCTGCTGGCCAACCGCGACCGGGTTCGTGACCAGAAGGGAGTTGGGACCAACACGGTGATCAAATCAGTGCTCACGGTAGCCGCCCTCGGGACCACCGTGTACAGCGGCATACTCGGCGCCAAGATCGCCACCGAAGCCGGCTCCGCCCCGGTAGAAGGCGGCACCGTGCCGTCAAGCGACACGCCGGACAGTCTCGCCAAGGTGCAGCAGCAGCAGCGCATCCTGCAGTGGGTAACCCCGGCGCTGACCGGCGGCATCCTGATTCTCGGGGCGCAGCAGGGCGAGCAGCAGCGCGCCTCAGAGCAGATCCGGACGCGAGGCTGGTCCACCGTCAAGGGTGCGGTCAACCGCGTGCCGAAGCTCGCAGCATCCTGATTCTCAGCACCTTAGTTAAGGACGAAGGCAGCGGTTGAGAGGGGCGGCGCGCGCCCTCTCGCCGTCGCCCTTCGCCAGCGTCCGTGAAAAGGAGAGGCTCACGACCGAGGCGGCGGTGAGCCCTGAAGGCCCGGAGCGCCGCACCCCAGCCGCACTACCGCCGCCACTCCCGCCACCCCCGTCGCTCCCCGCACCCGCAACCCACCCGTCACAATAATCGAAAAAAAACGTGGAATATTCGTCTTAACTGGAGACTTTGGTACCCTATCGGGTACCAAAATATCCGCGGGAGCCCGATCTTCCACGAGAACCGGACGGCCCGGCCCGCCTAACGCCCGGCCGGACCAGGCACGGCACACACCTCGCATCACCACCCCCAGCCGCCACCGCGCCACCAGCACCACCGCGACGGACCCGCCTCCGGGGCCTGACCAGCGACCCCCCAGCCGCCACCGCGCCACCAGCACGACCGCGACGCACCCGCCTCCGGGGCCCGTCCAGCGGACCCCGTGTCAAGGGCCATCGTGGCCGGGCCGGGGCCGACGGCAGCTGGCAGCGGGCGAACGTCACCTGCCGCGGCGCTAGCCATATTCCTAACGGCGGCAACAGCAGTACAAAGGTAATAAATGCTGGTATTTACGTGCATAAACTGTGATATTACCGTTAATGCGCTGACCAGCCGGGTGTTACGCGAAATGATTTTCTATTCGACGCTTCTGCATATCTGCACATGCAGGTGAGATCGCATTTGCATGTGCATATTGCTACCCGCCGTCCGCCTCTTATCTGGGCGTGACTTCCGTGCGTCAAATGACGCACATCAGGCTATCTGTCCAGCTAGAAGGCACATGTTGAGATGCGTTAGAGATCACCGTGAGCCCAGGTATGCCCCGGAAAACAGCTCTTGCCCATCGGCGTACGGAAATGCGGGATAAACTCTGGCCTAGCGACTCTCCTGTCACACGGCCACCGGCTACCCGGTGACGTAACAGCAGGACCTGGCTTACCCGGCCGGGCGCCGGATACTGCGGTACCGGATACCGGTGCCTGCGGTTATCCGCACGGGGGCGCCGGCTCGGAACTGGATACGGGGATGCGCGCAGTCCTGGATTCCAGGCTGCCCGGATACCGGAGTGCTCATAAAGGCTGCGTGCCCTGGCTGTTTTACCTCTGAAAGTTTACCCCTGAAAGCCGGAGGGCCGCCCTCCGGTCCCGTGACCCGCTGTCCCATCAGTAAAGGCACGGGGCAAGGAAAGCGGCCCTCCCCTTCACCTCCATAAGGAGGTTCATCATGTTCGCCGCTACCTGCAGCACGCGCAAAATACAGCCGGAACCGTCTTTCACGGCCGCGCAGGCCAAGGCCTAGCCATGGCTGGCTACAAAGGCCGCTGGCTCGGGGCCCGGCGGTACCGGCGCACCGGCGACGATGATCTTCTGCGCGCTCTTCTCATCCGCGTGCGAGCGCTGGAATCCGGCCGCTCCCTGCCGCGAGACGTCCCACCCGGCCAGCTCAGCCAGGAGGAGCTCATCGGGTTCTGGGCCGACGACCTGGGCCCGGTAGCCGGCAATCACGCGTCACATACCGCGTTCAGCGGCCAGGTCTGCGCCATGCTGAAGTTCGACATCGCGGGATTCACCCGCCCGGACCGAGACGAGGAAGCGCGCATCTATATCCGCAAGGCCTTCTACGTGATGCTGCGGGAGGCCCTGGGGGAATCAGGAGTGCCCTGGGAAGGGTGCCACCGCGAAGACCGCGGAGATGGCGCCCTGGTCATCGCGCCGCCCGGCATTCCCGCGCACGGGATCATCGACCCGTTCCCCGGGCAACTACGCCGTCTGATCCGGGTGTATAACCGGATGACGATCCCGCCCGGCCGGATCCAGGTACGCGCCGCCGCCCACATCGGCCCCGTCTACCGCGACGAGCACGGCCTGGCCGGCGACAGCCTCAACCTGCTGTCCCGGATGCTGGACGCCGAGCCCCTGCACACGACACTGGCCAACTCAGACGCCGAGCTTGCGCTCATCCTCTCCGATTACCTGCACGACAACCTCGTCCTCCGTCACCCCGCCAGAGCCCCCCGGACCCCGTTCCAGCCAGTGAACACCGAAGTCAAAGGAACCCAGATCAAGGCCTGGATCCATGTGCCTGGCCTCCCCCCGCCATGACGGCGGACCC